>NZ_JBFODO010000050.1:0-51997 GCF_040908365.1 Aeromonas sp. R2-4 | reverse complement strand
GGGGGGAGCCGGTTAACCGGCTCCCCCCTTGCTATCTGGCAATCACCCATCAGGAAAGGGAAATCGGGGAGAGTCTCTCAGGAGCTACTGGCTGCCGCTGCCATCAAACTGTCATCCCGCTGACATGTCGCGGGAACAGTGCCACATCATGCTGGGAGCAACGGATCGCCGGAGCCCTCTAGATGTTCACTATCGATACCCTGCTGACCCAGCACTTCCCCCGCCTGCTTGGCTACCCCCTGCTCACCCCGCTGTTAAAGCGGCTGCTGGGCTGGCTGCTCAACGAGCAGGCCTTTGCCGACTTTGCCGCCCGCTATCCGCACCTGCGCGGCCTCGACTTTGTCGAGCAGGCGCTGACCCAACTCGATTTCGACTATCGGGTCAGCGAGGCGCAACTCGAGCATATTCCCGCCAGCGGCCGGGTCATTCTTGTCGCCAACCACCCCATCGGCTCGCTGGACGGACTGGCGCTGCTGCAACTGCTCGGCCGCATCCGACCCGATGTGAAGATCGTCGCCAACCAGCTGCTGGCCCAGCTCGCGCCGCTGCGCCCTCTGCTATTGCCGGTAGACAATATGGAGGGCAAGACCGATCGACAGGCCATCCTCGCTATGAATGAACACCTCGCCCATGAAGGGGCGCTGGTGATCTTCCCCGCAGGTGAAGTCTCGCGGCTTGGCCTCAAGGGGGTGAAAGATGGCCCCTGGCAGGCAGGCTTTATCAAACTGGCCCAGCGCACCCGCACCCCGCTGGTGCCCATCCATCTGGGAGGGCGCAACAGCCTCTGGTTCTATCTCGCGTCCTGGCTCAACAAGCCCGCCTCCGCTCTGTTGCTGGTACGCCAGCTGTTTCGCCAGCAGGGGCAGACCCTGCCGGTGACCATAGGGGCACGCATTCCACTCGGCAGTTTTCAGGAGCTGCCCGCCAAGACGGCGGCGCGGCTGGTGCGCAACCACCTCTACCGGATTGGCCGTGGCAAGGCGGGGCGCCTGCAGACCGAGGCCCCCATCGCCCTGCCGGAGGATCGCCGCCAGCTCAAACAGGCCATCGAAAGCTGCGAACAGCTCGGCACCACCCCGGATGGTCAGGGGATCTACCTCTACCGCCGCCACGAACTGAGCCACTCGGTGATCCTGCGCGAGCTGGGGCGGCTGCGGGAGATCGCCTTTCGCGCAGTGGGGGAAGGGTCTGGCAAGCGGCGGGATCTCGATGGCTTTGACAACGACTATCACCACCTGATCCTCTGGGATCCGGCCCGGCTCGACATTATCGGCGCCTACCGGTTCGCCCCAGTGGCCGAGCTGCTGGCCAGCAAGGGGAAGGATGGCCTCTACAGCCACACCCTGTTCGGCTTCGAGGAGAAGCTGCTGCCCCGGCTGGAGCAGGCCATCGAGCTTGGCCGCAGCTTTATCCAGCCCGCCTACTGGGGCAAGCGGGGGCTCGATTATCTCTGGTTCGGCATCGGTGCCTATCTGGCCCGCTATCCCCGCTACCGCTACCTGTTTGGCCCGGTGTCGCTCTCCGGCAGCCTGCCGCCGGCGGCCAAGGATCTGCTGGTGAGCTTCTACCGCCAGCACTTTGCCCCCGAACTGGCGCTGGCCCCCTCCCGCCGTCCCTACCCCGAGACGCAACCTCTGTTCGAGGGGTTGGATTACGGCGCCGATCTCAAAGCACTCAAGGCCCGCCTCGACAATTTGGGCTGCGCCATCCCTACCCTCTACAAGCAGTATTCCGAACTGTGCGAGCCGGGCGGCGTCCAGTTTATGGATTTTGGCATCGACCCCGACTTCAACCACTGCATCGACGGGCTGGTGTGGGTCGATGTGAGCCGCATCAAGTCCCACAAGCGTGCCCGCTATATCGGCAGCCATCTGGCCGAGCCGCGCTCATAGCCCTGCAGGCGCCAGGCAAATAGCCAAAGGCAAAAAAGGAGAGAGAGGCCATGGCCTCCCTCTCCTTTCGCTCTCATGCTCAGCACCTTTTCGAGGCGCTCGGCCCATCTGGCGTTACTCGGCCGCCTTGCGATCCGAGTGGCCGAGATCCCGCTCAGGGGCGATGACGTCACGCACCCGCTGCTTGATCTCCTTGGCCTCGGGGAAGCCGTCATCGACCACCCGATCCCACACCTGCACCCCGCTCACCAGAATGCGGAACTCCCCCTTGCTGGCCGGCACCAGCGCCACCTCCCCCAGATCGCTGTCGAAGGTGGATAGCAGCTCCTGCGCCAGCCAGGCGGCGCGCAGCATCCAGCGACAGAGGGTACAGTAGCGGATTTCGATGCGGGGTTTGCTGATCAGGGTTTCAGACTCGGTCATGAGTGACTCCATAAAAAAGCGACAATGGCGGGAAGTGGCGTACTGCCGTCCAATGGCCGCTCCCGGTTTGGTCAAATCAGTGCTGATCAACCCCATGAAAATCGGCCAGCCAATGGCGGGCAATGGTACGCATCGCCGATTCTGGCAGCTCGAACAGGCCGGGTGCAAGAGGGCCTGCCGCCAGCATCCGGATCCCTTCCATGATCTCCGCCAGCACCAGATAGACATATTCACCAATCACGGCGCCATGGACGAAGTTGACCGCCTCGCCCCGGTTGAGCAGGTAGATCTGGGTACCATCCGGCCGGTTGAGGGCCAGCACATGGGGGCACACCTCTTCGCTCGGCCACGGCAACTGGGCCAGCGAGAAGGCAAACTCGTCGTCGGCCGAGGTGACCGAGGCGACCATGGTGCCGGGGCGCAGCGCCTGCAGATCCACCAAGTCCAGCGAGCCGTTGCCGGTAGAGCAGATCACCAGCTCGGCACGGCTCAAGGCTTCAGCCTTGGTGATCAAGCGAAAACCGTGAGAGAGCGCTTCGACCTGTCGCAGCACATCGGTTTCCACCAGCCCGAGATGGAGGTTGCGACAACGCAGGTCGCGGGCGATGCTGCGCCCCACCTTGCCATAGCCAAACAGCACGGCTTCGCAGACGTTGAAAGTACGGTTGAGATTACGAGCCAGCGACTCCGCGGAGTAGACCACGCTCAGACCAATCTGGATATCCTCGGCCTGCTTGAGGGGGCTGCGAGCCACCGACACCACAGGGGTCGCCAGCACCTCCTGCTCATAGCGCTGATGGCCGTTTTCGGTCATCTCCACCACCCCGAGGAAACGGGGGCCGAAGTACTCGCTCAAGATCACCTGAGTTTTGGCAAAGTAACCGCCGATATCGAGGATCAGCAACCGCTCGTGGGGGGCCACCAGCGGTGCAATCTGCTGGATGAGGCTGTCGGGTTCATTGGTCCAGCGCCGGTTGAGGGGCAGCACCGGATAGTGTTGTGATACCCACTCCAGGGTCGGGCCGTGTACCGATTTCGGTTTGGGTAAAATGGCGCCAATCCGTCCAATCTGACCGAGAGCGTCGATAAAACGGGGGCGATCGGGAAGCAGGTGAGTGACCAGCAGAATGCAGAGACCGTCGATACGTCCCTGTCCGGTGAAATGGCGAAAAAACAGATGCTCAGATCCTTGACTGCGCAACTGTGGCCTCCTTATATGCCGCAAAGCAGGCAAACAGAACCCGGCGCGGCCGGGTTCTGTGTGTGTCCAAATAAAATGAAAATCCTTTTTATCTGAAACACATAGGGGGCTCAATCATTATCTGTCAAGAGTATGAGCGGGTAAGCAAAAATGACCGTAATCGACTGTTTTTCATGCAAAAATCAGTACAACGAAGCTTCTGGCCACACCGTCCAGAGGCTGAGTCCGGTTCCCGAAGCGGCGAGCAGGAGTATCCCCCCCCAGCGCACAGGCAAGGACTTGTCACGCAAAAACCACTCCAGCAGCGGCAACAGCCAGACCGGTAGCAACACCGCCAGCGGCACCTCCACATATTGCCAGGCGAGCATCTGGACCAAGGCGAGGGCCAGCGCCAGACCGGCAGGCACCACCTTGATACCAACAAAAATGGTAAGCAGGACGCGAAAACCGACGAAAGCAGCCAGCGCACCGGCCAGCTGGGCAATCAGCAGGCTGCCGTCGATGCCGATCACCAGCGCCAGCCAGATAAAGCCGAGTGCAAACCCCAGCCCCTCGTTGCTGTCACCGCGATGGATGCTCCAGCCAAACCAGAGGATGGCAGGCAGCAGTGCCAGCCAGATCCCGGGTTCGCTCGCCATTACCGAGGCCAATCCCTGCCACCACACCAGCGCACTGAACACGGCAAAGAGCAGCAGCGAGCCACGCAGATCGTTCACCTGAGCCGTAATGGCGGGGACCAGTAGGGTTAGCGGCAGCCACTGCCACGCCTTTTCCGGCATGCCATAGAGGCCGCCGAGCCAGGATCCCACCAACCAGAGCGCAAGTGCGCCCCACAGATACCCCAATCGCGGCCAGCGCCACGATAGCAAAGCGGCTCCCAGAGGAGCCGCCAGGGTTTGCAGCAGAAGTTCCGCGCCCATTACTTGCGCACGCCTTCGACAAACAGGTTGATGTTCATCTCGTCCTGGATGCCGGGCAGCATGTAGCTCACGCCAAAGTCACTGCGCTTGATGGTGGTGGAGGCATTGAAACCGCTGCGGTAGCCGCCCCAGGGATCCTTGCCTTCGCCAATTTTGACCAGATCGAAGGCCACTTCCTTGGAGACGCCGTGCAGGGTCAGGGTCCCTTTCAGCACGCCTTTATCCTTGGTGCCCTCGTAAGCGGAGCTGACGAAAGTCATCTTGGGATACTGCTTCACGTCGAGGAAGTCAGGGCTGCGCAGGTGTTTGTCGCGGGCCTCGTGATTGGAATCGACGCTGGCGGCATCCACTTCGAAGCTCGCCTTGGCGGCCGCCGGGTTGGCGTCATCCATGCTGAAGGTGCCGCTGAAGGTGTTGAAGCGACCCACCAGCTCGGAGAAGCCCAGGTGACCCACCTTGAACTGCACTGTGGTGTGCGCCGCATCCACATCGTAATCCGCCGCCATCAGAGGGGTAGCCATAAACAGGCAGGAGGCCAGCAGAGCCTTGGTCATTTTCATCCGTTCGTTCCTTCATCTTGGGGTTCACATCAGTGGTTAAAATGCTAACCTCGTTCTGAAGATGAATAATCAGTGATTTATTAAATTCATTATTTACTGAGGATGGAAAATGGACCAGATCGCCGCCATGCGTACCTTTATCAAGGTGGTGGAGTGCCAGAGCTTTACCAAGGCCGCCAACCAGCTCGGCATCTCGGTCGCCATGGCCTCCAAACTGATGCAGCAGCTGGAGGAGTCCCTCGCCACACGGCTGCTGTCGCGCACCACCCGTCAGGTCAATCCCACCGAAGCGGGCCAGTTCTACTACCAGCGCTCCCTCGCACTGCTGGCGGAGCTGGAAGAGACCCACAGCCAGCTGACCCACCACAACCAGCAGCCGAACGGCACCCTCAAGCTCTCGGTGCCGATGGATTTTGGCTATCTGCACCTCTCCCCCGCCCTGCCGCTGTTTCGCCAGCGCTTTCCCGATCTCAAGCTCGATATCGAGTACAGTGACCGACGGGTAGCGCTGGTGGAAGAGGGATTCGATCTGGCGCTGCGGATCGGCCACCTCAGCGACTCCTCGCTGGTGGCGCGCCAGCTGGCCACCATTCGGGTCGAGCTTTGCGCCAGCCCCGCCTATCTGGCACGCAAGGGCAGACCGGAAAAACCCGAGGATCTCAAGCAGCACGACTGTCTGATCTACACCCTGACCCAGCCGGAGTGGCACTTCAAACGGGGCAACGAGCAGCAGAGCATCCGGCCACAGGGGCCACTGCGGGCCAACAACGGGGTGGCGCTAACCCGCGCCGCTTGTGATGATCAGGGCATCATATTGCAGCCCACCTTTATCGTGGGGGAGGCCCTGCGGTCAGGACAGCTGGTCAGCCTGCTGCCGGAGTGGGACAAGGGAGATGTGGGACTTTATGCGGTCTATCCGCACCGCCGCTTCGTCTCGGCCAAGGTGCGCTGCTTTATCGAGTTCGTGCAGGAGCGCTATCTCGCCCCGCAACAGTGGGATAAGCCGTGATGATTGCCAGAGCAGAGGATAGGGCCTGACTGTCCGGCCTGCTAGTCCGGCTTGAAACCTAACGCTGGCCGGATGCGGTGGTGGATGCGGCAACAGGGGTGAGCTTGGCTAGCAGACGCTCCTGCTCGGGGTGCAACTGCCAGCGTGGCAGCCGGGTGCGGACAACCGACAACTGCTGCTCACTGAAGGCATAGGGGAGCGCCACTTCAATCTCGGGGCAGTCAAACATGGCGGCCAGCTGCAGGATCAAAATGAGGTTTGCCTCGTCGGTCTTGTGCTTGTTGACCCGTTTGCGGATCTCGTGGCGCAGCTGGGTTTCGGGGTCCTGGGTCATCGCCTGCCAGCCGAAACCGAACAACGGCACCAGCGCGCTGACAATCCCCAGCGCCGTCATCGGCTGCTTGGGGGGATGATAGAGTGCGTTGAGATCCAGCCGAACAGGATTCTGACGAACCTCACCCTCACCAAATAAAATCGTTTTCGTCATTGGATTACCCGTTATATTCCACTAGACTGCGCCGCATATTTTACCCCGATATGCCAACGAGGTGCTGATGCTAAGCGATATCGAGATCTCCCGCCAGTCCCCCCGTCTCTCAATCCACGCGCTGGCAGAACGCCTCGCCATCCCCCAGCACCTGCTCAGCCCTCATGGCCACTACAAAGGCAAGCTCAGCCTCGACCTGCTCACGTCTCAGCCCACACAGAGCGGCAAGCTGGTACTGGTGAGCGCCATCACCCCTACCCCGCTCGGTGAAGGGAAAACGGTGACCACCCTTGGCCTCTCCATGGGGCTCAACCATATCGGCCAGCCCAGCATCGCCACTATCCGCCAGCCGAGCCTCGGGCCGGTATTCGGGGTCAAGGGGGGCGCAGCCGGTGGCGGCCACGCCCAGGTGGTTCCGATGGAGGAGATGAACCTCCACCTCACCGGCGATTTTCACGCCCTGACGGCGGCCCACAATCTGGCGGCTGCAGCCCTCGATGCCCGCCTGTTCCATGAGCGCAAACTCGGCGACCAGTTCACCGCCAAAACCGGCCTGCCACGGCTCGATATCGATGCCGATAACATCCTCTGGCCGCGCACCCTCGACATGAATGACCGCGCCCTGCGCCACCTCACCATAGGTCAGGGCGGCGCAGCCGATGGTGTAGAGCGCAGCGATCGCTTCGTCATCACCGCCGCCTCCGAGCTGATGGCCATTCTGGCGCTGGCAAGCGATCTCAAGGATCTGCGCGCTCGTATCGGCCACATCCAGCTGGCCCGCGATATCCACGGCAAGCCCATTACCGCCGAACAGCTGGAAGTAGCGGGCGCCATGACGGTGCTGCTGAAAGACGCGCTGCAACCGACCCTGATGCAGACCACCGAGCAGACACCGGTGCTGGTGCACGCCGGCCCCTTTGCCAACATCGCCCACGGCAACTCCTCGGTGATCGCCGATCGTATCGCCCTTGGCCTGACCAACTATGTGGTGACCGAGGCAGGTTTTGGCTCCGACATGGGGCTGGAGAAGTTCTTCAACATCAAGAGCCGCCAATCCGGTATTACCCCCGCCTGCGTGGTGCTGGTGGCCACGGTGCGCGGTCTCAAGGCCAACAGCGGTCTGCTGGATATTCGCCCGGGCCAGCCGTTACCAGCCAGCCTGCAGGGGGAAGATCTGCCGACCCTCAAGCAGGGCTGCGCCAACCTCGCCTGGCATATCCGGAACGCCCGCCGCTACGGGGTGCCGGTGGTGGTCGCCATCAACCGCTTCCCCACCGACAGCGAGGCCGAACTGGCGCTGCTGGCCCATGAAGCGCAGCAAGCCGGTGCCTGTGGTGCGGCCATCTCCAACGCCTTCACCCAGGGTGGTGCCGGTGCCAGCGAGCTGGCCCGCGCCGTGGTCACCGCCTGCGAGCAACCCGGCAAGGTGAAACTGCTCTACCCCGACGAGGCGAGCCTCGATGCCAAGCTAGCGACCCTGGTGGAGTGCGGCTACGGCGGTCGTGGAGTGCAGCTCTCCGACAAAGCCCGCCAGCAGCTGGCCCAGCTCTCCGCCGAAGGGTGGGATCACTTGCCCATCTGCGTGGCCAAGACGCCGCTCTCCATCAGCCACGACCCAGCCCTCAAAGGGGTGCCGACCGATTTCGAGGTGCCCATCGACGAGGTGAAGCTCTGCGCCGGTGCCGGGTTCGTCTATGCGCTGGCGGGCCCCATCATGACCATGCCGGGGCTGGGTAGTCTGCCTGCCTATCGCCATATCGATATCGATGAGAACGGCGAGATAGTCGGCCTGAGCTGAGCCCTTCCACAACGCCAGAAACAACAAGGCCCCGCCAATTGGCGGGGCCTTCTGTTACCCATGCATCAACCCTTAGAGGGTGAAGCGCTGGGTCATATGGTGCAGGGTGTTGGCCAGCTTGCTCAGCTCGACGCAAGCCTGGGCGATCTGATGAGCGCCCTGGGCATTCTCGTCAGCGGCATTGTGAATGTTGACAATGCTGCGGTTGAGCTCTTCGGTCACCGCATTCTGCTCTTCGGTGGCGGTGGCGATCAGGGTGTTCATGTCGGTGATGCGCACCACGGCACCGTTGATGGTCTCGATACTGGTACCGGCATCCCGCGCCAGACCAACGCTCTCCTGCATCTGGTGACGACTCAGCTGCATGGCGTTGCCCGCCTCGGCGGCGCGGCTCTGCAGTAGCTCGATCATCTTGCTGATCTCGGCGGTGGAGTCCTGGGTACGCTGGGCCAGGGAGCGCACTTCATCCGCAACGACCGCAAAACCACGACCCTGCTCACCGGCACGGGCCGCTTCGATGGCGGCGTTAAGGGCTAGCAGGTTGGTCTGACCGGCGATATCGCGGATCACATCCAGCACCACGCTGATGTTGGCGCTGTCGGCCTCCAGCTGCTGCACCACTGTGCCTGCTTGCTCAATCTTGACCGACACCTCTTCGATGCTGGCAATCGAACTGCGTACCACTTCGCTGCCGGCAGCAGAGGTGCGGGAGGCATCCTTGGCGGCGCTCATGGCATCCGTGGTGTTGCGGGCCACTTCGTTGACGGTGGACTGCATCTCGTTCATGGCTGTCGCCACCTGGGAGACTTCGTTCTGCTGGATGGCCATGCCGCTGGCAGACTGGCTGGAGATGGCGCTCACCTCCTCCACTGCGCTGCTGAGTTGGCTCACGGAGCCGGCGATCTCGCTCACCAGATCGGAGAGGGAGCCCTGCATCCGGTTGATGGCGGAGCCCAGCTGACCCAGTTCATCACGGTTGAAGCGGCTGTCACGGATCCACTGCTGCAGTTCGCCCTGACCCAGATCGCCATTTGCAATACGCTGGGCCTGACGGGCCAGCATGATCAGCGGATCGCGAATTTGGCGGGTCAGTACCACGGAGAGCAGCACCACAAGGATCAGACCGAGCACCAGCGCGATGGTGACACTCAGATTGGCGGATTGATAAGAGTCGACAATGTCGCTGCGGGATTCAGACGCATAACCATGGTTAATCTGGATAAGGGAGGCCACTGACTTGCTCAGCGCGGTGTAAAGGGGAACTCCCTCCTCAAGGAAGATGCGTTGGGCTTCGGCAAGCTGATCGCTGTCTTGCAGCTGTTTGACTCGCTGGTGCAGGGCGACGTAACGATCCCAGTCAGATTTCACCGTATCGAAGGTACGGCGCTCCGCCACATCCTCAGGCCAGATCGTCTTGTCATGGGCAATCAGCTGCTGCGCGATCGCGTTAAGCTGTTGACTGGCAATATTCCGATATTCAGCCCTTTTCAGCGGCTCGGCAGCCACCACGAAATAACCCAGCTCATAACGACGCAACTCACCGAGAGAATCCCCGATCGCGCTGGTGCGATTAACCGCTGGCAAGATACTGTCGGTAAACCGGATGGCAACATCATTCATGTTGCCAAACTGGACAAGGGAAAAACCGCCGATAAAGGCGACCATCAAACCGAGCACGGCAAAGCCGGTGGTAAGTTTTTTGCCTATGGTCATGGAACTGGTATTCATGGGATATCCTGGTGGTCGTTAAATTCGTAGCACTCGTCCGGTTCACGCCCTCCTGGCATGAACTATCTGGCCACCTGTTCAGTGGCGCACCATCCAACCTTGATGAATATCTCTGAATTCCATGAGCGGCAGCGAGAGCCGTGAGGGGGCGCTAGAGTAACCGGATTGTGATGGTTCGGAAAGAGTCTGTCCGGTTACTTTTTGTAAGGTGAAAACGAGAGGTTTATCGTGCTCGATTAAATATACCGCTCAGATGAATAAATCGAAAAAATGCATAACGTTTGCATAAGGCAAGTCGCGCAGGTCAAGCCGTTGCAGGCCGCCACTCTCATCCAGAACCAATGAAAAACGCCAGCAATAGCTGCTGGCGTCTCGTTTATTCAGCGTGGCGGTTACAAAATAACCGCCATCTTATCCGCGCAGGCCGCCCAGAAACTCGGCCCGGGTATCGGGCTGGGTCTTGAACACCCCGCCGAGGGAGGTGGTGGTGGTATAGGAGGTGGAGTCCATCACTCCGCGCGCCTTGACACAGTAGTGGGTCGCCTTGATGCTGATGGCCACATCCTTGGTGCCGAGCAGGGTCTGCAGCGCCAGCAGGATCTGCTGGGTCAGCCGCTCCTGCACCTGGGGACGACGGGCGAAGAACTGCACGATGCGGTTGATCTTCGACAGACCAATCACCTTGCCGCGAGGGATATAGGCCACATGGGCCATGCCATCGATGGTGACGAAGTGGTGTTCGCAGGTGCTGGTGAGGCTGATATCCCGCACCATGATCATCTCGTCCACCTGCATCTTGTTCTCGATCACTGTCACCTTGGGGAAGGTGGAATAATCGAGGCCGGAGAAGATCTCGTTGACGTACATCTTGGCGATGCGGTGCGGCGTCTCGGCCAGACTGTCATCGGTCAGATCCAGCCCCAGCGTCTCCATGATGGAGCGCATATGACCTTCGATCTTCTCCCGCTTCTGCTGGCTGTTCAGCTCGTTGGTGACCAGGGGGGTTTCCAGTCCCTGGGCTTCGAGGGCAGCCCTGACCAGCAAGGCTTCCGGACTTAAGGTTGTCATTATCTTCTCTCCCACGCTCAGGGACTGTGAGGGCAGCTCAAGGAGCAACCCCTTATGTTATTGCGGCGTACAGGGCCGACGGTATCGCTGTAATGGTCGCCACTCGGGATGTGACGGCCATCTGTTATGGCGGCATAGTAAACGGCCATTGCCGCCAAGATTCAAGTCAACTTGTGCGTCACCTCATACTTTATGGCCATCTCACCCCGTTTCAGCGCCGATTACCCCGAGATTCCCTTGAGATAACCTGCCCATCCCCGGGGATTTTTGTGATAATCCCGCCTTCAATCATAGAAAGAGGTCATGACGATGGGATTTGATACCAGCGGACTACTCCCCTTAAGCGATGCCCTGCAAGGGATGCTGGAACAACTCGCCTGCTGCTGCGACAGCGAGCAGCAGCCCCTGCCAGAGGCCCTTGGCCGGGTTCTTGCCAGCGACATCGCCTCTCCCCTCGCCGTGCCCCCCTTCGACAACTCCGCCATGGACGGTTATGCCGTACGCCTTGCGGATCTCGCCAGCGGCACCCCGCTCATCATGGCGGGCAAGGCGTTTGCCGGTCAGCCCTATCAGGGCGAGTGGCCCGCTGGCCATTGCGTGCGGATCATGACAGGCGCCCCGGTACCGGCCGGTACGGATGCAGTGGTGATGCAGGAAGAAACGCAGGCCGACGGCGATCGGATCACTTTTCTGGCACAACCCGAACCGGGCCAGAATATCCGCCGCGCCGGCAGCGATACCGGCAAGGGCGCCTGCGTGCTGCCAGCCGGTACTCGCCTCACCCCGCGCGAAATGCCGCTGCTGGCCTCCCTCGGCGTGGCTACCGTGCCGGTACGCCGCCCGCTGAAAGTGGCCATCTTCAGCACCGGCGATGAGCTCAAACCGGTTGGTACCCCGCTCGCCCACGGCGATATCTATGACTCCAACCGCTACGGCGTGCGGGCCATGCTGGCGCGCATGGGCTGCGACTGCCTCGACCTTGGCATCATCCCCGACGATCCGGCCCAGCTACGCGCCGCCTTTATCCGCGCCGACGAAGAGGCCGATGTACTCATCACCACCGGCGGCGTCTCGGTGGGGGAAGCGGACTTCACCAAACAACTGCTGGACGAGCTCGGCGAGATTGGCTTCTGGAAGCTGGCCATCAAGCCGGGCAAGCCGTTTGCTTTTGGCCGTCTGCCCCGCGCCTGGTTCTTCGGCCTGCCGGGCAACCCCGTCTCCGCCATGGTCACCTTCGATCAGCTGGTGCAACCGGCGCTGGCCAAGCTGGCGGGCCAGCAGTTCGAGCGCCCGCTCCAGCTACAGGCCATTGCGGCCGAACCACTCAAAAAGAGCCCCGGCCGACTCGACTTCCAGCGCGGCATTCTGAGCCAAGGGCCAAACGGCCTCGAGGTGCGCAGCACCGGCTCGCAGGACTCCGCCGTGTTCAGCTCCCTGTCGCGAGCCAACTGCTACATCGTTCTTGAACGGGAACGGGGCCGCGTCGCCGCGGGCGAGACGGTCACCGTCGAACCGTTCGGGGGATTGCTGCTGTGAGCGAGATCCTGAGCGACGCCGAACTGCTGCGCTACAACCGCCAGATCATCCTCAAATCCTTCGACTTCGAGGGACAGGAGGCGCTCAAGCAGGCCAGGGTGCTGGTGATCGGCGCCGGCGGTCTTGGCTGCGCCGCCAGCCAGTATCTGGCGGTGGCCGGGGTTGGCCAACTCACCCTGGTCGATTTCGACAAGGTGGAGCTCTCCAACCTGCAGCGTCAGGTGCTGCACAACGATGAGCGCATTGGTCACTACAAGGTGGACTCAGCAGCGCAATCGCTGCGTGCCCTCAATCCCTGGCTCAAGGTGGAGACCCACGCTGCCGTGGCCGATGAGGCGCTGCTCGATACCCAGCTGCCCCGACATCAGCTGGTGCTCGATTGCACCGACAACCTGGCCATTCGCAACCTGCTGAATCAAAAGGCACGCCAGCACAGGGTGCCGCTGGTCAGTGGCGCCGCAATCCGACTGGAGGGACAGCTATGCAGCTTCACCTGGCAGGAAGATGAACCCTGCTACGCCTGCCTCAGCGCCCTGTTTGGCGAGCAGGCCCTCACCTGCGTCGAAGCCGGTGTACTCGCCCCCGTGGTGGGATTGGTGGGCAGCCTGCAAGCACTGGAAGCTATCAAGCTCTTGGCAGGCATGGGCAAAAGCTACAGCGGCCGCCTGCTGATGATCGACGGCCTGAGCGGCACCTTCCGCGAGATGAAGCTGCCCAAGCGCCCCGACTGCCCCGTCTGCTCCCATCCTTGACGCAAACGGGATCAAAAAAGCCGAACCCCGTGGTTCGGCTTTTGTATTCCTATTTAACAACGGTATCGGGGATCAGAAGATCCCCTTGGCTTTGACCTTTTTCATATTGGCCACCTGACTCGAGAGATCCTCTATCAAAGGTTCTACCTCTGTGCCGACAACACTCTGTCGAGCGGGGGCACTGGCCAGTCGCTGGATCAATCTGTGCTGCTCGCGGATCAGCCGGGATTGCTCTTCCAATTGGCGAGAGAGCAGCTGGATACTGCTGGCAAGGGGAGCCAGATCCTGCTCGGCCCCTGCTGATGGCAGCTTGCCAGCGATGGCTTCGGCCAGCTGGTCATGATCCAGTGCAGCAGGCAGCCCCTGTCTGAGTTCATCCCACATCTCGCTGGGTTGCTGCTCGCCGAGCCGGTTGACAATCTCGTCCACCAGTGAAGTGTTATCACTCTGTCCCAGCTGTGGAGCCAGTCTGGCCACTATCTCGTCGATCATCACATCCGCAACAGGGTGCGCCTCGCCAGCGACCTCACCCAGATTGAAACCACAGCTGGCAAAGGCATGACGCAGGGTGGTCATGCTCACCTGCTCCGGCCCCAGCGCATTGGCAATCGCTTTGCAGAGGTTGGGCGCCAGCACGTACATGAACATACCGGAGAGGTAGATATCCTTGTGGAAACGGCTCTTGGAGAAGTCAAACTCCTCGGTACCCTCCTGGATCTTTCGCGCCCGTTGATACCAGTTCTGCAATACCCCGACCGCATAGCGATCAGACTCCAGCGCACCCGGATCCATATAGATGGAGAAGGTCATGCGCTTGAGTTGACTACTCATCGTCAACCTCGGCCATCACAGGCGCTTCGCGATAGACTTCATCCTCTTCCGTGGTGTAGAGGCAGATTTCGCGAGCCAGCGCAGACTGGGCATCGTCCAGCAGCTCGACACGGTCACCCAGGGTCGGATAGGCCGCCTTGATCGCGTCATAAATCAGGGATGCACCGCCACCGACCAGATAGACACGATTCGGGTTCTTGGCGAACTTCTTCGCTTCATGTGCAACCTGGGAGCCCAGCTCGTCGATCTTGTTTTGCATCTTCTCGAGGATCTTGGGGATCTGGCTCTCGTCGTTGACCACATCGCGCACAAAGCTCATGTCGTGGCGACGCTTGATAAACTCGTTGGCCACCAGATAGCTCGAATCGCTGTCTGCTGCGGCCAGCGCCTTGCGGGTAGCGTCGGTCACCATGGAGACACCGATCTCGTTGTTACCGTAGACATCGGAGACATCATCAAACTCACCGACGATGATCCCCATATCCAGAGTGGTGCCGCCACAGTCGATCACCAGAGTCTTGGTGAACTCGTTGCAGCCTGAACCAATCAGACGGGAGAGCGCAGCAGGCAGACTCTCCGGCATCACTTCGACACTGACGATATTGAACAGCTCGCCCTTGTTAAGGGTGATCGGACGCATCAGGTTGCGCCGTTTCTTCTCGATCTTCTCTTCGTTGCGCTGGCAATCGTCCGGGTTGTAAAACTCGGTGATGGGCAGGGTCACGGTAATGGCGACATCGCACGGCGTCACACCAGTCTGCAACAGGGCATGATGCACGGAGAGCAGGTTGAGATCGTCATACTGGTACTCCACATGAGTGGTGGCCAAAGACTTGTCGGAGGTCGCGTCGTAGGTGTACTTGGTGTTGCCTATCTCGTAGTTGTAGATCTTCTTGTCTTTACGCAATGCGGCGCTCTTCCAGTCCTTGCGAAAGGAGTTGGGAGAGATGATGGTCTTGAGCACCTTGTTCTCAATCCAGCTCACCTTGACGTTGGTCGAGCCATCATCGATGGCCATTTTCATTACTTCAGACATGAGGAAACACCTGTTAATAGATCAGAAATGGGTCCGATTGCCTTGCCTTATGCCTTTGGCAAGGCGATCGAACCAATACATACACGGGGTAAAAGGGCGACAAGTTTAATGGGTTTCTAAAATCCGGTGAAGCAAATGATTAAATCCGGAAGGATCTTCCGCGGGCCAGGCGTGGTGGCCGTTGGGGGTGTGGATGGTGGCGTTGGGCAGGGCGGCAAACTGCTCTACCCGTTTGGCCAGCGGCAGGTAGTCGTGACTGGTGGAGATGATGGCCACCGGCTGCCAGATGGCGCCGAGCCGGGCACGTACCGACCAGCCCGGTAGCGCCTCCAGCAGCGCCTTGTAGGTTTTCTTTTTATTGCGCACGAAACGCAGTCGGAAGGTATGGCGCACCTGTGCCAGATCCGGGCCTGGGAAGAGCTCGCGTCCCAACCACCAGGCGAGCGGGCGCATGCCAAACCAGCGCAGCCACTTGAGGCGCTGGGCGTAACGCTCCTGCTCTTTGGGTGTTTCCAGCAGAAACTCGCTAAAACCGTTGACCAGCACCAGCCCCTGCACCTTGTGGGGCAGTTGCAGCGCCAGCTCCAGCGCTACCATGGCCCCCAGCGACAATCCCACGACCCAAGCGGGTTCTGGCTGTGCATCGAGCCAGTTCACCACATCGGCTGCCAGGGTCGCCACATCGAACGGCCCCTCCTGCATGCTCTGACCGTGGCCGCGCAAGTCCAGCGCCACCACCCGGTACTGTTCAGAAAACCGTTCGATCTGCGCCTGCCAGTCGAGGCTCGAGGAGCCCAGCCCATGCAGCAGCAACAGCAAAGGGCCCTCCCCCGCACTGCGCAGGGCAAGGCCGTTGAATTTCATCACCTGATTGCGGCGCATCAGTGTATTGCCTCTCGACTCATCACCTGAACCATCTCTTGTTGTTATGTTGCCCGTGGCCATCCTGCCACGTTATCAGCACGGCGCCCAATCAGCCTTCGCTGACCAGACTCACCGCCTTGATATAAGCGTAGATCTGCTGCTCCGGCGCCAACGCCAGCCGTCTGGCGGAGCGGCTGGTGATCCGGGCCAGCAGTATCTGCTCACCCAGCGCCAACTGCAACAGGGTCTGGCCGGGGCGCACCTCGCGCACCGCCAGCAGACGGGTGACGAGACAGTTGGAGAGACTGGAGTGCTCGATGGGTGCCGTGGCAATCACCACATCGCGCCCGGCCACCTTGATCTGCAAAGGGCCGCTCTCATCCGGCACATGGGTCATGGTGACCCGCAGTTGCTGCTCACCGAGTTGCAGGGTCGCCATCTGCTCGTCGTCATCATAGTGGGCCAATGTGGCATTCAGCATCACCCCGGCATCGTCACGGCTGGCGAGCGAGAGATCGGTTCGGGCGAAGATCTCGCTCGGCCGACCTTGCGCCTCGACCCTGCCACTTTCCAGCAACACCAGTTGATCGCAGAGCAGGCTCACCTCCTCCATGGCGTGGCTGACGAAGATCATCGGGATGCCGCTCTCCTGCTGCAACCCCTTGAGCACATGGGCCTGATGGATGCGGCTGCGCCGATCGAGCGCAGAAAAAGGCTCATCGAGCAGCAGCAGATCAGGCTCAGCCAGCAGCGCCCGGGCCAGCGCCACCCGCTGGCGCTGGCCGCCAGAGAGGGCATGGGCAGGCTGCCCCAGCAGATCGACAAAACCGAGCCGAGCCGCCAGCGCTTCGGGCTGCCAGCGCCCTCGCCCCTTGCGGGCCGCCAGTTGCAGATTGCCGAGCACCGTCAGATGGGGGAAGAGGCGCGAGTCCTGAAACACCAGTCCGATCCGGCGCGCTTCGGGCAGCAGTTGAGCATACTCCCGATCGCGCCACAGCAAGCGATCCCCGCTTCGGCGATCGAGCCCGGCGATGATGCGCAGCAGGGTGCTCTTGCCGCAGCCCGAGGGGCCGAACAGGCCGAGGATCCCCCCCAGTTCGAGGGTCAGTGCGCAATCGAGGGTAAAGGGACCAAACTCGCGCCGGGCATGGAGGTTCAAGGCATGGCGGTGCGGCACGTTCACAGGCGGCATAGTGGCGGGCTGGTTCATCCAAACACTCTCCGCTGTCTGCGCTGCAACACACCATAGACCAGCACCAGCATCACCAGCGAGAAGGCCATCAGGCCGCCCGCCAGAATATGGGCGTTCTGATAGTCCATCGCCTCCACATGATCAAACAGGGCGATGGAGAGCACCTGGGTTTCGCCGGGGATATTGCCGCCAATCATCAGCACCACGCCAAACTCCCCCAATGTATGGGCAAAGCCGAGGGCCGCCGCCATCACAAAGCTCGGCAGGGTCATCGGCAAGATGATGTGGAAGAAGCGTTCCAGCGGGCCGAGCCCCAAAGTAGCGGCGGCCTCCAATTCCTTGTTGCCCATGTTGACGAAGGCGGAGGTGAGCGGCTGCACTACGAACGGCAGCGAATAGAGGATGGAGGCAAACAGCAGGCCGAGAAAGCTGAAGGCAAGAGGGGTACCAAAGGTGTCGCGCCACCAGGCGCCGAAGCCATATTCAGGGGAGAAGGCGAGTAGCAGATAAAAACCCAGCACTGTGGGGGGCAGCACCAGCGGCAGCGCCACCAGCGCCTCCACCAGCGGCCGCAGCCGATTCTGACTGCGCGACAGCCACCAGGCCAGCGGCGGAGCCAGCAACAGCAAAATCGCTGTGGTACTGGCCGCAAGCTTCAGGGTGAGCCAGACCGCCAGCAGATCCCCTTCACTCATTGCCGACCTCCCGGTTGATAAATGCCTCCAACGGCATGGTATCCATCCTTATTGCAAAGAGTGGCCGACCCGAAGGCCTACCACTCAGGGTATTACGTCAGCCCTATCCCTTATTGGGGCAAGGCATAACCAGCTGCCTTGATCTGCGCCTGACCCGGCCCCTTGAGCCAGGCCACCAGCGCCTCGACCGCACTCCCTTTCTTCAATACCAGCCCCTGCTGTTCGATGGGGGGATAGAAGCTCGCAGGCACTGCCCAGGCTTCGCCAGTCTTGCCCGCTTCCACAAGATTGGCCCAGGCGACAAAGCCCAGTTCGGCATTGCCGGTGTCGACAAATTGCCAGGTCTGGCCGATGTTGGCGCCGGTCAGCAACCGGTACTGCTTGGGATCGATCTTGAGATGGGTGAGGGTCGCCATGGCGGCAGCACCATAGGGGGCGGTACGGGCATTGGCGATGGCGAGGTTGCCTTTCCAGCTACGCAGGGTCGCCTCGTCAGGGGCCGGCCCCCCTTTCTTCCACAGCCCCAGCTGGCCGATGGCGTAGGTGAAGCGATCGCTCCCCTTGCCCTCTTTTTCCAGCTTCTCGGGGGTCGCCGCATCGGCGGAGAGGAAGAGATCGAACGGTGCGCCGTGACTGATCTGGGTGTAGAGCACTCCGGTGGCGGCAGACGAGATGGCCAGGGTGTGGCCGGTCTTGGCGGTAAACTCCTTACCGATACGCTCGATGGTTCCCTTGAAGTTGGCGGCCACGGCCACTTTCACTTCATCGGCCTGCACGACACCGGTATGCAAGGTGGCGGCGCAGACACCGGCGATGACAACAGATAACAGCGGTTTCATTCCCTTTCTCCTGATGGGGCCCGCACATCCGCGCCCCTTGGCGGGGCCGTGGTTCCCGTTGAACCTGCGCCCCTCGTGATGAACAGGTCAGGCTTGCCAGCGGGCAGCGGCGGCGTTGTCGCTCTCCTTGGCCTCGACCCAGCGTTGCACACCCTCGGCAGTCAGCTCTTTTTTCCAGAACGGCGCCCGGGTTTTCAAGAAATCCATGATGAAGTGACAGGCGTCAAAGGCGGCGTCGCGGTGGGCACTGCTCACCGCCACCAGCACGATCTGATCGCCAAGCCACAACTCGCCGATACGATGAATGAGGGTACACTCCTGCAGCGGCCAGCGGCGGCGGGCCTCCTGCACGATATCGGCCAGCGCCTTCTCGGTCATGCCGGGGTAGTGCTCGAGGGCAAGCCCCTTCACCTCCTCCCCCTGATTGAAGTCGCGCACCTTGCCAACGAAGGTGACGATGGCGCCACTGTCTGGGCGGGTGGCGAGGCGGGCATATTCATCCGCCAGCGAGAAGTCCTCCCGCTGCACCACAATGCGATCTGTGATGGTTGCCTCGCTCATCATCAACCTCCGGTCACCGGTGGGAAGAAGGCCACCTCATCGCCATCGTTGATGGGGGTATCGAGGGGCACCAGGGTCTGGTTGACCGCCACCAGCAGCTTGCCAGCTTCCAGCGCCAGCGCCCACTTGTCGCCGCGTTCACAGAGCGCCGCGCGCAGTTGTTCGGCAGTGGCGTAGTCGCACGGCAGGCTCAGCTCATCGCAGGCCACCAGCTCTCTTACTTGCGCAAAAAACAGTACCTTGATCATGCTTGCTCCCCGCTATTTGACCCCAGCTGAAAATGGCCGGACTTGCCGCCCTTTTTCTCTACCAGCCGCACCTGTTCGATCACCATGTCCTTTTGTACCGCCTTGCACATGTCGTAGATGGTCAACGCCGCTACCGACGCGGCGGTCAGTGCCTCCATCTCGACACCAGTCTTGCCGGAGAGCTTGCAGAGAGTGCGGATATGTACCCGATTCTGCTCGGCCAGCGGCACTATCTCCACCTCTACTTTGGTCAAGGCCAGCGGATGGCAGAGGGGAATGAGATCGGAGGTCTTCTTGGCAGCCATGATGCCTGCGATGCGGGCAGTGGCGAACACGTCCCCCTTGTGGTGCTGGCCGCTCAGGATCAGCGCCAGCGTCTCGGGGGCCATGGCAACAAACGCTTCGGCACGGGCTTCGCGCTCGGTCACCAGCTTGTCGGTCACATCCACCATATGAGCTTCGCCGCTCTGGTTCAGATGCGTCAGGTTGGGCTGGGTCTGCTTGGGATCGGTCTGGTTCATCGTTTGCTCTCAGAGGTGGGAGACAAAGTTGCACGGCTTGGTGCGGGCATCGAGCTGATCGCGGATCAGTTGCTCCCAACCCAGCTGGCAAGCGCCGGTGGAGCCGGGCAGGCAGCAGATCAGGGTGCGATTGGCGAGTCCCGCCAGCGCACGGCTCTGCATGGCGGAGCCTTTAATCTCGGCAAAAGAGAGTTGACGGAACATCTCGCCAAAACCCTGTACGGTGCGCTCGAACAGCACACCGACCGCTTCCGGTACCCGGTTCTGTTCATTGAAGCCGGTACCGCCGTTAATCAGTACCACCTGCACCCCCTCATCGGCGATCCACTCGCTCACCCGCGCGCGGATACGAAACAGGTTGTCCGGGCAGAGTGCCCGATCGGCCAGCTGATGGCCCGCGTCGGTAAGGGCCGAGACCAGATAGTCGCCCGAGCTGTCATCGGCGGCAGTGCGGCTGTCGGAGACCGTCAGCACGGCGATCTTGAGGGGAATAAATGCGTTGTGTTTCTGTCCCATCGGGCAGCTCCTTGTGGCTATGGGCCGTCAACGAGGCAGGAAGAGAAGGGGTATGAGAGGCCAGCTGTCAGGGCGCAAAAACGGACGCAGACAGGGGTGACCAACTTGCTCAAGCGTGTGACGGCGGGCTGATTCTATCAAAGGTTTCACGAGATATGGGATTTAAAAGACACACAAATCTGATGCTTGTCCCATATATGAACAAAACGCAGGCCGGGCAAACCCGGCCTGTCGTCGCAGGATCAGAACCCTTTCACCCCGGTCATGTCGGGCAGCTGGTGAGCTATCCCCTTGTGACAGTCGATGCAGGTACTTTCACCACTGGCCAGATTGGTAGAGTGCATCTTGGCGGCACGCTGCCCCTGCAGGGAGAAGTCCATGTACTCGAAGTTGTGGCAGTTGCGGCACTCGCGCGAATCGGTCTCTTTCATTCGTTGCCACTCCCGCTCCGCCATCTCGCGCCGGTGCGACTCGAACTTCTCGCGGGTATCCACCTTGCCGGTGATCATGCCCCACAGCTCCTTGGAAGCTTGCACCTTGCGGATGATCTTGTAGGTCCACTCGTGCGGTACGTGGCAATCCGGGCAGCTGGCCCGCACGCCGGAGCGGTTAGCGTAGTGGATGGTGTCGCGGTACTCCTCGAACACGTTGTCCTTCATCTCGTGACAACTGGTGCAGAAGGCCTCGGTGTTGGATGCTTCCATGGCGGTGTTGAAGCCACCCCAGAAAATCACGCCACCGAAGAAGCCCATCAGCAGGATGACCCAGAGAGCCGCCTTCGACGGTGACTTGAAGGTGGTCCACAGACGCTGGATAAAGCCGGGTAATTTCATCTATGGATTCCTCAGTTCAGCGCTTCAACCGGTTTAAAGGTATTTTCCACCAGCGGCTTGGCATCCGCTTGCGGCACATGGCACTGCAGGCAGAAGTAGCGACGCGGCGACACTTCACCCAGGGTCAGGCCGTCGCGGGTCTCGAAGTGAGTCGGACTGATCTTGGGAGCCTTCATGGCACTGGCATTCTTGAAGCTGTGGCAAGCCAGGCACTTGTTGACCTTGGTATCCACCTCGTAGTTGCGAATGTCATGGGGGATCAGCGGCGGCTGATGCATGTACTGGCGATCGTAGGGCGCGCCATCCTTGCGGAAGTTTTTCAGGGGCGCGGCGGTGGCATCGGTCACCAGATCGGTGGCGCCACGCTCGGACTTGAGGCCACCGGTACTGTTGGTGATCTCGGGGGCCGCTGCCATCAAGGATCCCGCCATCAGGCAGGCCAGCATTGCTCCAATCAGCTTTTTCATTATTTGTTCTCCGACGTTTTTTCTGCCTTGACGGCAAAACCTACAGTGATTTCAAAAACTTGTTCCGCGCAGACATCGATGCAGCGACCACAGTTGGTACACTCCTGAGCCGCAATCAAGGGCCCGTGACCGCGCTTGGCACCGTGAACAGGCCCGCGCAGGATGGGACGCTCCGGGCAGACCGCATAACAATCCATGCAGTTGTTGCACCGCTCGCGCCCCTTGGCAGAAATCTTGATAAATCCGACCCGGTTGACCAGGGCATAGAAGGCCCCCACCGGACAGAGATGACCGCACCAGCCCCGCTCAACCACGAAGAGATCGAACAGGAACAGCGCTGCAAGCAGGGCCCAGCCAGCCCCCATGCCAAACAGCAGGCCGCGCATGGCGAGCGACACCGGATTGACCAGCTCCCACGCCATCACCCCAACCACCGCTGGCACCACCAGCACCATGGCCAGCAACCAGTAGCGGGTCGCACGGCTGAACTGGCCGTTGCCCTTTAATCCAAGTCGCCCCCGGAGCCAGGCTGCGGCATCCGTGATGAGGTTGACCGGACAGACCCAGGAGCAGAACATCCGCCCCCCGACCAGCCAGTAACCGGCCAGCACAATGGCAGCACCCAGCCAGAGAGTGGTGATGGGCCAGTGACCCGCCGCCAGCGACTGCAACAGCGTGAGGGGATCGGTCAGCGGCACCGTCTCCAGCAACAGCGAGCTGGAGAGGTTGCCCTTGAGGATCCAGATGCCCGCCAGCGGCCCCAGCAAAAACAGCCCGAGCACGCTGAACTGACTCAGCCGACGCAGCAACAGGAAGCGGTGGGAACGCCACCACCCCAGCTTGATGCGAGCATCTTCCCCCGGATAACGACTCATAACCCCTCCGGTTTGCGGGTGGGCAGGGTGAGCCTGTCGCCAATGAGCGACTTGTTCCCCGCCTTGGCCTTCTCTTCCCAGCCGAGCCTGTAGTGATGACCCAGCTCACCTTTGGCGAGCTGGCGTGGCACCACCTTGATGGCCGCTTCCTCCAGCACGCAGGCATGCTCACACTTGCCACAGCCGGTACAGACATCGCTGTGCACCGTGGGCAGGAACATGGCGTGCTTGCCGGTACGCTGGTTATGCTGCAACTCAAGAGTGATCGCCTTGTCAATCAGCGGACAGACCCGATAGCAGACATCGCAGCGCAGACCCAGATAGTTGAGACAGGTCTCGTGATCGATGAGCACTGCCACCCCCATCCGCGCCTGATCGATGTCGGTCATCTGCTGATCCAGCGCCCCGCTCGGGCAGGCCACCACGCAAGGGATGTCATCACACATCTCGCAGGGCACGGCACGCGCCTTGAAATAAGGGGTACCAGTGGTCACAGGGTCAAACAGCCGGGCGAGCTTGAGGGTGTCGTAGGGGCAGGCCTCAACGCAGAGCCCGCAACGCACGCAGGCGCTGAGGAACTCTGTTTCATCGAGAGCGGCGGGCGGGCGCAGCGCCTGGGCAGGCACGGCTTGTGCCTGCTGGCGGGCCACGCCACCGAGCCCCACGCCAAGCAGGCCCACACCGCAGGCCCCCTTGGCCATGTCGGCCAGAAACTGGCGACGACTACGACTCATCTCGCACTCCCCCGCCTTAAGCCTTCATCACCTTGACGGCGCACTTCTTGTAATCGGTCTCTTTCGAGAGCGGATCGGTGGCATCCAGGGTCAGCTTGTTGACCAGCTGGCTCGCATCGAAGAAGGGCATGAAGACCAGTCCTTTCGGCGGACGGTTGCGACCACGGGTCTCGACCCGGGTCTTCACCTCACCACGGCGGGAGGAGACGATCACCTCTTCACCACGACGCACGCCGCGGGCCTTGGCATCATCCGGGTGCATGAAGAGCACCGCATCCGGGAAGGCGCGATAGAGCTCGGGCACCCGACGGGTCATGGTGCCGGTGTGCCAGTGCTCCAGCACACGGCCGGTGGAGAGCCACAGATCGTACTCTTTATCGGGCGACTCGGCGGCGGGCTCGAACGGCAGGGCGAAGATGACCGCCTTGCCATCGGGCTTGCCATAGAAGCGCACCCCCTCACCCGCTTTCACATAGGGGTCGAACCCTTCACGGTAGCGCCACAGGGTCTCTTTGCCATCTACCACAGGCCAGCGCAGACCACGCGCTTCGTGGTACTGATCGAACGGCGCCAGATCGTGGCCGTGACCGCGACCGAAGGTGGCGTACTCCTCAAACAGACCCTTCTGGACGTAGAAACCGAAGTGCTCGGCCTCGTCATTCAGCTGCCCTTTGCTCTGCTCTTTCGGGAACTGGTTGACCTGACCGTTGGCATAGAGCACGTCGAACAGGGTCTTGCCCTTCACTTCGGGCATCTTGGCAATCAGCTCAGCTGGCCACACCTCTTCCACCTTGAAGCGCTTGGAGAACTCCATCAGCTGCCACAGGTCGGACTTGGCCCCTTCCGGCGCTTTCACCTGCTGGTGCCAGAACTGGGTACGGCGCTCTGCGTTGCCGTAGGCCCCCTCTTTCTCCACCCACATGGCAGTGGGCAGGATGAGGTCAGCGGCCTGGGCCGTGACGGTCGGGTACGGATCGGAGACCACGATGAAGTTGCGCGGATCGCGATAACCAGGCAGGCGATCGGTATTCATGTTGGGGCCGGCCTGCATGTTGTTGTTGCACATCACCCAGTAGGCGTTGAGCTTGCCGTCCTTGAGCATGCGATCCTGCAGCACGGCGTGGAAACCCACCTTGTCGGGAATGGTCCCTTCCGGCAGTTTCCAGATCTTCTCGGCGATGGCGCGGTGCTTGGGCTCGGTCACCACCATGTCGGCAGGCAGACGGTGGGCAAAGGTACCCACTTCACGCGCGGTGCCGCAGGCAGAGGGCTGGCCGGTCAGTGAGAAAGGACCATTACCCGGCTCGGAGATCTTGCCGGTCAGCAGGTGGATGTTGTAGCAGAGGTTGTT
Organism: Aeromonas sp. R2-4; assembly: GCF_040908365.1. Taxonomy (NCBI): domain Bacteria; kingdom Pseudomonadati; phylum Pseudomonadota; class Gammaproteobacteria; order Aeromonadales; family Aeromonadaceae; genus Aeromonas; species Aeromonas sp. R2-4. The sequence goes on along the minus strand of NZ_JBFODO010000050.1, from coordinate 27,060 downwards.
GGCCCAGACGCCACGGGTATGCTGGTTGAAACCCATGGTCCAGTAGGAGACCACCTTCTTGCTCGGGTCGGCATAGAGCTTGGCCAGCTTTTCCAGCTTCTCTTTGGAGACGCCGGAGAGCTTGGAGACCGACTCCACATCGTAATCCGCCACGAACTTGGCAAACTCTTCGAAGGTCATCGGCGTGGCATCGCCGCTGTCCGGGTTCTTCGCTTTCTGCTGCAGCGGATCAGTCGGGCGCAGGCCGTAACCGATGTCGGTGACCCCCTTCTTGAACACGGTGTGCTTGTTGACGAAGTCCCAGTTCACCTTGTCGTTCTGAATGATGTAGTTGGCGACATAGTTGAGGATCGCCAGGTCGGTCTGCGGAGTGAACACCATGCCGTTGTCCGCCAGTTCGAAGCTGCGGTGCTCGAAAGTGGAGAGCACGTGCACCTGTACATCCGGATTGGAGAGACGACGATCGGACATCCGCGACCAGAGGATGGGGTGCATCTCGGCCATGTTGGAGCCCCACAGCACGAAGGCGTCGGCCTGCTCGATATCGTCATAGCAGCCCATCGGCTCATCCATACCGAAGGTACGCATAAAGCCAACGACCGCGGAGGCCATGCAGTGACGGGCGTTGGGGTCGATGTTGTTGGAGCGGAAACCGGCCTTCATCAGCTTGGCGGCGGCGTAACCTTCCCAGACGGTCCACTGGCCGGAGCCGAACATGCCGACAGCTGTCGGCCCCTTCTCTTTCAGGGTCGCCTTGAACTTCTCGGCCATGATGTCGAACGCCTGATCCCAGCTGATAGGGGCAAAGTCGCCATCCTTGTCGAACTGGCCGTTCTTCATCCGCAGCATCGGCTGGGTGAGGCGATCCTGGCCGTACATGATCTTGGAGAGGAAGTAGCCCTTGATGCAGTTGAGGCCACGGTTAACCGGCGCATCGGGGTCGCCCTGAGTCGCCACGACCCGACCATCCTGAGAGCCCACCAGCACGGAGCAGCCGGTACCGCAGAAGCGGCAGGGAGCCTTATCCCAATGGATGGCTGTCTTGTCGGTACTGGTGATGAGATTGGCTGCCAGCGTGGGGGCACTGACACCGGCCACGGCAGCGGCAGCTGCCACCGCGTTGGCCTTCATAAAGTCGCGTCGACTCAGCTTCATGGCATATCCTCACATTGCTTATCGCGTAATAGTTGTCGAATCTGTCGAACGGGAGCCAGCCATCAGCGGCAGAGGGCACGCCCGGCATCCCATCACTCTTTTCAGTGACCGCCCAGTTCATCGAACTGGTGGTAAATCAGGGCGGCAGAGAGCACACCCGGCATTGCCTGTATCGCATCAATGGCCGCCATGATCGGCCGCTGGCTCGGACCTTCCAGGGTCACGACCAGCTTGCCCTCGTCACTGACGGCGTGGATCTCGGCCCCTTCAAGGGCGCCAATCTGCTCGGCGAGCTGATGGCGCAAAGGGGGCTGGGTCAGCACCACCAGACTCGATACATGGAACTCCTGATCCATTGTGGCTTCTGTGTCACACGGCTTCTGACTCATTCTGACTCCTGCTTGAGGGTGGGCTGGCTCGTAACACCGGATGGGGCGGCTCGCCCATCGACCTTGATGCTGCCAACCGGACAATCCTGCACACAGGCGCCGCAGCCATTACAGCGATCCGGCTCGACCGTCGGGGTAGGCACACGCCCCAGCACCGGAATAAAACGAATGGCATTGGGCTCACAGCTGTCCTGACAGCGCTGGCAGAACACCTGACCATTGGCCAGACAGTTGGCTTCGATATGGGCCTTGTAGTGCCAGGGGGACTCGCTGGTCGGGCGAAACAGCGGCGCCTTGCAGACCGTGGCGCACTCGGTGCAGAAGGTGCATTCGCCACGCTGGAAATCGACCACCGGAAAACCACCCTCGCCATTCACCAGGATCTGCTCCGGACAGGCCGCCAGACAGTCCCCGCAGCGGGTACAGTCGGCGACAAATGCCGACCAGTTGACTGACCAGGGCAACTGCACCGGCGGTTCGGCGGTTCTCAGCCGCCCCCGGAACAGGCCGCGGCGGGCAAGATCGATCTCATCCGGCATGTTGACTCCTGTTCTGGTGAAGAAGGGGACAGTGCGAGTCCATGATTGGCATTCTTGATACCAATTATAAGAGTGGGTGTATATTGCGGCCCTGACAAGGTAAGGGATATACCACCAGGGAGATAAACAGGGGGGATTCTTGCGCCAGATCAAAGCCTTGCAGCGCAATAAAAATGGAGGTATCGGTTAAAATACCTCCATGTGAGGATTGCTATTTAATCGTTGGCCATTTTTTGCGGTTATCCGCCGATCGAGGCGAGATGAGGGGTGATACCGGCATTGCCCTCATGGAGACGATGGGTAGCACTCTTGCCCGCCAGTGCAGCGCGAATGCGCTGTTGCAGCTCATCGGATTGTGCATCTGCGCCGAGCAGATCCCGCAGGTCGATGCCGTTGTCACCAAACAGGCACAGATGCAGCTTCCCCAGCGAGGAGACCCGCAGCCGGTTGCAACCGGCACAGAAATCCTTGCTGTAGGGCATGATGAGTCCCACCCCCCCCTGCGAATCGGGGTGCATAAAGACCTGCGCCGGACCGTCATCCGTGCCCCGCAACTGCTGCACCCAGCCGCTCTCCAGCAAGCGCTGTTTGATCTGTTCGCCGCTGACATGGTGGTCACGAAACAGGGTATCCATCTCGCCGGTCTGCATCAGCTCGATAAAGCGCAGCTCGATGGGCTTGTGCCTGATCCAGCCCAGAAAGGCATCAAGCTGGTAGTCGTTGAGCCCCTTGAGCAGCACAGCATTGATCTTCACCGATTTGAAACCGGCGGCCAGTGCTGCTTCGATCCCCTCCATCACTTCGGCCAGCTTGTTCTCACCGGTGATCTGGTGAAACTGGCGCGGGTCGAGACTGTCGACACTGACATTCAGCGCATTGAGTCCGGCATCAAACCACTCCTGAGCCCGCTCCTTGAGGCGATAGCCGTTGGTGGTCATAGCGACCTTCTCGATGCCCGGGGTGGTGGCAATCACCTTGACGATCTCGGTGAAATCGCGGCGCAGGGAGGGCTCGCCCCCCGTGATGCGCACCTTGCGGGTGCCCATGGCGGCAAAACCGCTGACCACGCGGCGGATCTCGTCAATCGAGAGAAAGGGTTGACGCCCCGCTTTGTGACCTTCGGGGGGACGATAACCGTCAGGCAGGCAATAGGTGCAACGGAAATTGCACACATCGGTCACCGACAGACGCAAATAGTAAAAACGACGGGAAAAACCATCTTCAAGTGGCAACATAAACACCTTTCCAAATACGGGAGGCCAGGGCATTTCTTTCCTGACCCTTACAGCTCGAACGTCGGCTGACGGCTGGTTTCCCCCTATCGCTAGGACTTAGGCAAAACCGCTCGGAGTTCATCTAGTTTTTCGATGCTAACACAAGTTGGAGTACACTCCCACGCATCTTGCGGGGTCCTTATCACTATTCAGAGGTGCGCATCAGTATGGGAAAACGGTTCAGGGTCCATTCGGTCAGCAGTGCCATTGGTCGCGCCATGGTGTTGATCCTCTTCATGGCCAGCCTGATCGCGCTGGTCGCCATGGTCACCCTCTTCTACTCGGTACCCGATGCCAAGGCGATCAACCTCTCCGGTTCGCTGCGGATGCAGGCCTACCGGATGGCCTACGAAATCGAGCGGGGCGACAGCGTGCTGGGGCGCCTCTCCCAGTTTGAAGAGACCCTGCACGCCGAAGAGCTGCAGGAGACCCAGCGCTGGATCACTCCTGCCTCCCTGCGTCGCACCTATGGCGAGGTGCTCGGCCAGTGGCAGGTAATGCGCCAGCACATCGAGGATCGCACCCCCAGACGGTACACCGATAACACCGAGCAGTTTGTGGCGGCCATCGACAATTTCGTCAATCAGATGCAGTACCACGTGGAATTCAAGGTGCGGATGCTGGCACTGGCAGAGGGGCTCGGCCTGCTGGCTATCATCACCATCGCCTGGTTCACGGTGCGCTTCACCCGCCAGCAGGTGGTCGCCCCCCTCAACCAGCTGGTCTACTGTGCCCGCCAGATCCAGCGGCAGGATTTCGATCTTAAGCTGCCCGCCCACGGCGAAAACGAGCTGGGGGAGCTGTCGCGCGCCTTCGTCACCATGGCCGACGAGCTGGGCAAACTCTATCGGGAGCTGGAAAACAAGGTGGAAGAGAAAACCGCCAAGCTGCAACAGGCCAACGACACCCTCTCGTTTCTCTACTCGACCGCCCAGAAGCTGCACGCTGCCCCGCTCAGCACCCGTACCCTTATCAAACTGCTGGACCGCGCCGCCGCCCACCAGCATATCGACCATATCCGGCTGACCCGCTTCGAGCACAATGCCATGCCGGTCTATATCTCGGGGCGCACCGGCTGGCCCGGCGATCTCGATGCGGTGGCCAGCTTCTATCTGCAGATGGATGAGCAGGAGTTCGGCCGCCTCGACATCATCAGCCAGCACCCCATCGATGAGCGGTTGATCAAGAACTTCACCATGCTGCTGGCTCAGGTGCTGCACAAAGACCAGACCCTGCTGCAACAGCAGCGACTGCTGCTGATGGAGGAGCGGGCGGTGATCGCCCGGGAGCTGCACGACTCGCTGGCGCAGGCCCTCTCCTATCTCAAGATCCAGTCCACCCTGCTCAAGCGCTCTTACGCCAAGGGGCAGCATGAAAAGGCGCAGGAGGCGATGCAGCAGATCGACGAGGGGCTTAGCAATGCCTATACCCAGTTGCGCGAACTGCTCGGTACCTTCCGTCTCACCATTGGCGATGCCAATCTTGGGGAAGCAATCCGGGTGATGCTCGATCAGCTGCAACCTCAGACCCAGGCCGAAATCCGGTTCCATTACGGACTGGCCGACAACGACCTGGAGGCGGGCCAGCATATCCACATTTTGCAGCTGATCCGTGAGGCAGTGCTCAATGCCATCAAACATGCAAACGCGCAAGTGATTGATGTTAGCTGTGAGACCCTCGCCAGTGGTAACATTGAGGTTCAGATTTCAGATGACGGTGTCGGGATCGGACTCGCCAGCTCGGCGATCAACCATTACGGGTTGAGCATCATGAACGAGCGCGCCAGCAAACTGCACGGTCTGCTGACCATCAACGAGCAGCAACCACAAGGCACCTGCGTGCATCTGACCTTTCCCACCAGTCTAGCGAGAGACGCCTGATGGACGAGATGAAATACACAGTTCTGGTCGTAGATGACCATCCCCTCATGCGCAAAGGGATTGTGCAGTTGCTGGCTCTGGAAGAGAACATGGAGGTGACCGGTGAAGCCTCCAACGGCACAGATGCCGTGGCGCTGGCCAAAGAGTCCGAGCCGGATCTGATCCTGCTCGACCTCAATATGAAGGGGCTCTCCGGCCTCGATACCCTCAAGGCGCTGCGGGCCGAAGAGATCACCTCCCGGGTGGTGATCCTCACCGTCTCCGATGCCCGTCAGGATGTGGTAGCCCTGCTCAAGGCGGGTGCTGATGGCTACCTGCTCAAGGACACCGAGCCTGATCTGCTGCTGGCCCAGCTGGCCGACGTGATGACCGGCAAGCAGATCCTGAGCGAACCGCTGCGCCCCTATCTCGAAAACATCTACGAGCTGGATCACCTGCAGCAGAAGCTGGAAAGCTTAACGCGTCGCGAAATGCAAATCCTGCGCGAAATTGCAAAAGGCCTCTCCAACAAACAGGTCGCCTCGGTACTCCATATCTCCGAGGGAACGGTCAAGGTTCACGTGAAGAGCCTGCTGAAGAAACTCGAGGCGCAAAGCCGCGTGGAAGCGGCTGTCATGTATCTGGAGCAGCGCAACTAAGCGCCCTCAACCGCCCGAAAAGCCACCCTCCGGTGGCTTTTTTCATTCTCTGGCACAGTCGCTGCATTGTCATATTCAGCAACTACCCAATGGAGGATGGAACATGAAACTACAACCTTTGGCACTGTTCCCCTTGCCTTCCCACATACTGCCGGGCGGCAAGCTTCCTCTGCGTCTGTTCGAGCCACGCCACCTGCAGATGCTCAAGGAGTCATTCATCAACGATCAGGGCTTTGGCATCGTGATGGAAGAGTCGACCACCTCGGGACAATCCGGCCGCATTCTGCCGGTGGGCACCCGGGTCAAGGTGACCGACTTCTACACCCTCAATGATGGCCTGCTGGGGGTGACGGTGCTGGGACTGGAGCGCTTCTGTATCCACGAGATGGAAACAGACGAGATGGGTCTGCGCCGGGCCAAGGTGGAGATGCTGCCCAACTGGCCGAGCACCCACTCAGATTTCAACGACAAGCTGCTGGTCAATCGCCTGCGGGAAGTGTTCGAGCAGTATCCGGAGCTTGATGAGCTCTATCCGGACAAGCGCTTTGAAGATGCCGCCTGGCTCTGCCAACGCTGGCTCGAGATATTGCCGATGCCGATTTATGAAAAGCAGATGTTGATTGCCAAACAAAACAGCGAAGCGGCCCGTAAATTTCTGCATCGCCTGATTTCACAATGACAAAAACAGCGTTGCAAAATGCAATTATTCCAACAATGAAAATGTGAAATTCGCATTTTGCGAGTGAGTAGGAACGCAGAACGCCATAACAAGAGAGAGCCGCTGCGCTAAACGGCCAAAATTGAACACAAAAGAGTCCCGTAAAAGTTGGCACAGATTTTTCATATAGATTGATACAACCCGATTTATCCCGTGCTCTCTTCAGTATTTGCTGAAGAACTGGTCAACCCACAAAGTTGACCATTTTTTTTATCCGCGCGTCGGCAACCGCTGACCAAAGTGACGCTGCAAACACTCTCTCAGCCGTGACAAGGTGATGGGCTTGGCGAGAAAGTCATCCATCCCCTGCGCCAGACAGCACGCCTTGTCCTCCGCCATCGCATTGGCTGTCAGGGCGACGATAGGCATGGTGCATCCCAACTCACGCAAGCGCCGGGTGGCTTCCAGTCCGTCCATCAGGGGCATCCGCATATCCATCAGGATCAGATCCGGGAGCTGCTCATCCACCTGTGCCAGCGCCTCCAGACCATTGGCTGCCAGCCGTACCTTGCCCACCAGTTTTTGCAGCATCAGCGACACCACCAACTGATTCACTGGGCTGTCCTCCACCACCAGCACATCCAGTGGCAGCAGTGCCGAAGCCCCCTCCTCCCGCTGCGGCTGGCTATGGCAGGGTAGCGCCATGCCGGGCAGTTCGAACCAGAAACAGCTTCCCTTGCCCGGCTCGCTCTTCAGGTGGATCTCTCCCCCCATAAGCGTCACCAGACGCTTGCTGATGGCAAGACCGAGACCTGTACCGGAAAAACGCCGGGTGGCCGAGTTGTCGACCTGGGAGAAGGGTTCAAACAGCAGCGCCTGATCCGCATCAGCGATCCCGATCCCGGTGTCGGAGACCGAGATCAGCAGCTTCTCATCCTGCCAACCCAGGTGCAGTGTCACCTGCCCCTGCTCGGTAAATTTGAGAGCGTTGTCCAGCAGATTGCCCATCACCTGTGACAGACGCATCGGATCCCCCTGCAACTCCCGGGGAACCGACTCATCGACCCGATAAACCAGCGCGATCCCCTTGGCGGTCGCGCGAGCTTGCAGCGGCTCGACCAGAGATTGGCAAAGCTGGACGGGTTGCAGGGTCTCGCAGTGAAACACCAGGGTTTGCGACTCGATTTTCGAAAAATCGAGCACGTCGTCGATGATGGTTTGCAGCAATCTGGCCGAGTGGGTGGCATGGCGCAGCAGGCTCTGTTGCTCCGGCGCCAGCTCGGCATGCTGCACCAGATCGAGCATCCCCAACACCGCATTCATGGGCGAACGGATCTCGTGGGTCATCATGGCCAGAAACTGGGACTTGGCACGGTTGGCCGCTTCAGCCTCATCCCGTGCCCGCGCCAGCTCCTCTTCCCGGCGGATCTGGTTGCTGATATCCCGGGCAGTGCCACGATAACCGATAAACTGGCCATCATGGTCAAAGCAGGGCTCGGCGCTCACCTCCATCCAGCAGGGGCCGTGTTGCAGCGCAACCTGCATCCGCACCCCTCGCACCGGCTGGCGCAGCTCCAAAAGCTGCAGGTATTTCTGGGCATCGCAGCTCTGCTTGTTGCAGACGTAGTCATAGAGGGTCGGCCGGGTCGCCTGCGGGGTCATCTCATCCAGATAACCCGGCTCTGAGGCGTAACTGAGGCGATGCTCGGCATCTGTCTCCCAGAACCAGTCAGAAGCCATGGCGGCGAAACTGCGAAAACGGCGTTCGCTGGCCTGCAGCGCTTCGGTTTTTACCGCGACCTGCTCCTGCAAACGGGCCCGATAGGTGATGTTGACCAGCGCCTGGGCGATAAGCGGGCGACAACGCTCCATGGCGGCCTTGCTGGTGAGATCGAAGGTGCCCGCCCGGGCGTGGCGGCAGATAAGCGTAGCGGTAAAACCGGGGGCCTGCAGCCCGGTCAGCATCACGCTGGCCCAGCCCGGCTCGCTCGCCAGCGGCGCCAGCTCGGGCAGCTGGGCGGGATCGTATATCACCAGGGTTTCACCCGCGATGGCGCGGGCAAATGCCGGGGTCATGCGCCAGCTGCGGGCTGATAGCATCGGCTCGGTACTGAGGTGGGTACTTCCCTGCTCCCCTTCCCAAGCCACCACATCCGCGTGCTCAAAGCCGATAAAGGGTTTGAGCACCTGGATAAGGCTCTCCAGCACCTGCTCCAGCGTCTTGGCATCGGCGAGGGTGGCAACGCCCACCAGCAGGGTCTGGGACTCGTGGCGATACTTGGCCTCGCGCTCGCGGCAACGCATAAGGTCGACCAGCGTGGTCTGCAATTTGTCGCCGAGGGCTTCCAGTTCACTGTTGCCAATCATCTTGTTGCCTGCTCTGTTATGTTCTGCCGACTCAACGGGTCAGAAAAATCACGCTCGATACCATCAGGTTACCGTGAGCCAGCTCGCCATTGGGCAGCCGCCCCTGCTCGCCGAAGGTAAAGGGGGTGATAAAGGGGATCTTGCCGAGGCGAGCCTGGCTCTGCTCGACAAATTGGCACAACATATCACCTAGCGCCAAACGGCAACCAGCACAAAAGATGATGAGAGCGCCGATGGGTTGCAATTCCACGTCGACCCCATACCCGGGCTCGACACGCATGACATTGAGGCTGCGCTGCAGCAACCCCTCCTGACTGCTGTACATCAACAGCAGACGCTCCCCTTGCTCCACATCGGTAAAGAGCCGCAGCCCGCCCTGTTCGGTCACAGCTTCAGGATGGGAGAGTTTGTAGTAAGGAATGCCATCCAGTGCTCCCACCTGACGAGCCAGCGGGGTGAGCGTGGTCTCCCGCAAAATCGCGCCTACCGGCCAGGGCTGCTCGCGCCCGCACCAGCGGGCATAGACCTCGGCAGCAGGCTGGTGATCGATGGTGAGTACCTCCCGCCCGTTGCAGGCAGTGATCTCGCCACTGAACTCGGCAGGCACATAGCCCGAGTGAAACTGAAAGGCCAGCTGGCAATCGGGATAGAGCACCGCCAGACCGATGCCATCCTGAGCCACCGCCTCATCCCAGCAGAGCTGCCAGTCACCGCTGACGCTGCTATCTGCCGCGGACCCACCGACCACCGGCACCGAGGCACCGAGTTCGGCCTCAATACCGGCCAGCAGCCCCTCTTCCTTGCCGGGACTGGCATGAAACAGGATCAGCTGGGGCAGCTCGCCCGGCCGACCACAGTCGCTCATGGCTCGGCGCAGCAACTGCCGCACATCCACCCCGTCACCGCTGGCACCGGCTACCCCGAATGCCCCTTTCTCATCGTACAGGGCAGCAACGGCCAGCCCATATCCGTCTCGGGCGTGGTGTCCCATCTCGGTCATGACACCACCGCAAGAGCTGCACCCAAGCAGGCGGGTCGTCGGGAACTGGCGTTTGAGCGCGTCGCGCAGTATCGCCCCGTCATGGGCTTGCGTAAAATAGAGTAACAGCAGGGAGGGGGCCTGATCGGCATGGTGGCGCAGCTGCGCGCAGATATCTTGGGCCGCCAGCGATGAATTCTGGGCGAGGGAGTGAACGGTCAGAAATTTCAACACCATCTCCTTGTTTTATCGAATGGCAGCCTCAAGCAAAAATCATACCTTTATCAAACAATTATCTCGCTTCGCTTGCTAACATAGCGGTCAACTGAGACCAATGACAGGACGCCCATATGTGGCAAAAAAACATCAATGACTTCGATCGGGTCGTTGCCATCGGTGGTGGCCACGGCATGGGACGAGTGCTTTCGTCCCTCTCGTTTCTCGGTCAACGGCTCACCGGCATCGTCACCACCACAGATGATGGCGGCTCGACCGGACGCCTGCGCAAGAGTCAGGAGTGCATCGCCTGGGGCGATCTGCGCAACTGCCTGAACCAGCTGGTGACCGATCCCAGCATCGGCAGCCTGTTGTTCGAGTACCGCTTCGCTGGCAAAGGCGAGCTGGCGGGCCACAACCTTGGCAACCTGATGCTGCTGGCGCTCGATAATCTCTGTGTCCGTCCTCTTGATGCTATCAAGCTGATCAGTGACATGCTCAAAATCGAGTCACAATTGCTACCCATGTCTGAATTTCCCACCGATCTCTGCGCCCATATGGAGTGTGGTACCCAGATCCTGGGAGAGGTATCCATCGATCAACTGGCAACCCCTCCCCTCTCCCTCGGCCTGATGCCGGAAGTGCAAGCGACCCGGGAAGCGGTGCTGGCATTGCAGCAGGCGGACATGATCATTCTTGGGCCGGGCAGTTTTCTCACCTCCATCATGCCGCCACTGCTGCTGGCCGAGATCGCCCAGGCCATCAACGAGAGCAGCGCCATGCTGGTTTTCGTTTGCAATCTGGTGGCGGAGAACGGTCCTGCCAGCCAGCTGGATCTGATGAGTCAGTGTCGCTGGCTGGAGTCCCGGGTCGGTCAGGGTCGGCTGGATGCCATCCTGGCCCCACAGGGCGCGAGTGATGCGGGGGACTGGCAAGGGCGTGTGATCGAAGCCGAGCTGGGCGAGCTTGAGCTGCCCCATCGGCACGATCGATTGAAGCTGAAACTGGCGCTGGACCGGATCATCCAGCAACTGCTCAACCAGCGTTAGGCAACGGTCACGGCACCCCGGCATCCCTGCATGGCGCCGTTACTGATAATCGGCAAGAAACGCGAGCACCTGAGGCAAGGAGGCCTCCAGCAGTTGCAACTGGCGCTCTGCCTCGGCCACATCGGCCTGCTTGCTGGCCATCTCCAGCGCCATCACCTGCTGATAGCTCGGCATGGCGCCGTAGCTGCCACAGGATGATTTCATGCTGTGCGCCACCCGAGCCAGCGCCTCCCACTCCCCCTGCTCATAGAGGGGCCTGAGCTGACTCAGCTGCTCGCCCACCTCTTCAATAAAGACTGCGATGACCACGGGCAGCATATCCGGACCGATATCCTCTGCCAGCTGCTGCAACACCTTGCGATCCACCCACTCCATGCGAGGCTCCTCCAGAACGGTATTCAAACAGACCATACTATAGATAATTTTCGATGTCGTGGCTCACGACCAGGCTGTGATGAAGCACCCGATTGGATGGCTCAGGGAATAGAGTGGCAAAAAATGTGATCAGTATCGAAATAGCGATGCTGAAACGCCCCTCAAGACAACAACTTGATTGCCACAAATTAACAATTGATCAACACTCAATACCGTCAGAGTGATGATGCTCAGCAACACCTCTCATCCCTTTTGCCTTTTATGGCTGCTGCGAAGAACCAGGGTAGGTATCTACCCTGGTATTTTTTTATCTTGCTCAAGCGCGACTTGGTTGGTCGCCATCCGCTCCCCCATGCGAAACAGATTGAATTCGCCTGGCGCCATTTTGACCCAATTCTCATTGCCGGTCAGCGGACGGGTGGTGATCAGGGTCACCACATCGTTGGGGGTGGTCTCCCTTTGAAAGTCGATCACCACCTCCTCATCCAGCAGGCTCGCTTCACCAAACGGCGCACAGCGGGTCAGCCAGTGCAGGTTGTTGCTGCAGTAGCTCATCACATACTCCCCGTCAGAGAGCAGCATGTTGAACACCCCGAATGCTCTGAGCTCATCACACAGGGTGGCGAGATAGCGAAACATGGCGGGAAAGTTGGCCGGACGCTTGGGATATTTTTGCTCCAGCCGATCGAGCAGCCAGCAGAAGGCGTGCTCGCTGTCGGTATCTCCCACCGGCCGGTGGCGGCCGGTTGGCAGCTTCTTGTAGCCGGTGAGCTGACCGTTGTGAGCGAAGGTCCAGTAACGGCCCCACAGCTCACGGGTAAAGGGGTGGGTATTTTCCAGTGACACACAGCCACGGTTGGCCTGCCGAATGTGGCTGACCACGGCGCAGCTCTTGATGGGCAGCGCCTGTACCAGTCTGGCGATGGGAGATTGGGCGCTGGGCTCGGGATCCTTGAAGGTGCGAAAGCCCTTCCCCTCGTAGAAGGTGATCCCCCAGCCATCCTTGTGGGGCCCGGTCTTGCCGCCGCGCAGCATCAACCCGGTAAAACTGAAGCAGATATCGGTCGGCACATTGGCACTCATGCCGAGCAGTTCGCACATATCCGGCAGACTCCTTTCATGATTTGGCTTGTGTCATGTTCGACCAGCACGCTGGTTCGACAGACAGCAGGGGAAGGCGCAATCCCTTCCCCTGTGACTGGCAACAGCCGGCCGATGGCAAACCATGCAACCGGTGATGCCCTTGTCTGGTAGTGACAGCCTGATTACTTGGCCATCTCTTTTTCGACCAGCTGGATCAGGATGTGGATCACCTTGATGTGCACTTCCTGAATACGGTCGGCATAGCCAAAGTGCGGCACGCGGATCTCGACATCCGCCAGACCCGCCATCTTGCCGCCATCCTTGCCGGTCAGGGCGATCACTTTCATCCCTTTGGCGCGGGCAGCCTCGATGGCTTTCAGGATATTGCCGGAGTTGCCGCTGGTGGAGATGCCGAGCAGCACGTCGCCACGGCGGCCGACCGCTTCCACATAGCGGGAGAAGACATAGTCATAGCCAAAGTCGTTGGAGACGCAGGAGAGGTGGCTCGGATCGGAGATGGCGATACCGGCATAACCCGGGCGGTTCTCGCGGTAACGACCGGTCAGCTCTTCGGCGAAGTGCATGGCGTCACAGTGGGAGCCACCGTTGCCACAAGAGAGCACCTTGCCCTCTTCTTTGAAAGAGTCGGCCAGCAGTTTGGCGGCCGCTTCGATGTTTTTCAGGTTCTGCTCATCAGCCAGGAAGGCCTGCAGCACGCTGGCAGCTTCGGTCAGTTCATTGCGGATCAATTCTTGGTACATGATGTCTCTTCCACTGTTTTTAGTGTGCGTGTAGATCGCGGCTATTCTCGCACAAGCGAATCGCACAGTCGCCCCCCTGCGAGCCACAGCGCTGGCGGCGCGTGAGCGTTATGCGGATCACAGAGAGAAGGTAATGAAGATGTAAACAGCTTGATAACTTTGTGCGTATGAATTACAACAGGGGCCATATCCAACAGGTCAGACCTCTGGATCAGTTACACCACGTTGGCAATCTTTCAAGCAAGGAGCACGCAATGACGACGACCCTCACTCTGCTCGGGGTGATCCTGGTTATCGGAGCCCTGGCCTATCGCCGGGCATCCCTGTTCATCTCCACCCTGGTCACCGGCGCCGCCCTGGTGCTTGGCGCCATCTATGGTCATGTGCCCTTGCTGGTATGGGCGCTGTTCGCGGTGATCGCCATCCCGCTCAATCTGGTGGAATTTCGCCGCAATCAAATAACCAAGCCGCTGTTCAAGATCTACAAATCGATCATGCCGGAGATGTCCCGCACCGAGAAAGAGGCGATTGAAGCGGGCACCACCTGGTGGGAAGCCGATCTGTTCGCGGGCAACCCGGACTGGAAAAAATTGCACGCCATCCCGGTCAGCGCCCTCTCTGCCGAAGAGCAGGCCTTTATGGATGGCCCGGTCGAGGAAGTGTGCCGCATGGTGAGCGACTGGGAAGTGACCCACGAGCGCGCGGATCTCTCCCCCGAGGTGTGGCAATACCTGAAGGACAACAAGTTCTTCGCCATGATCATCAAGAAGAAATATGGCGGTCTGGAGTTCTCGGCCTACGCCCAGTCCTGCGTCCTGCAAAAACTGTGCGGTGCCAGCGCCGTGCTCGCCTCCACCGTCGGCGTACCCAACTCGCTGGGCCCGGGCGAACTGCTGCAGCACTACGGCACTGACGCGCAGAAGGATTACTACCTGCCCCGCCTGGCGGTAGGTAAAGAGATCCCCTGCTTCGCCCTGACCAGCCCGGAAGCGGGTTCTGACGCAGGTTCCATCCCCGACTTCGGTATCGTCTGCAAGGGCGAGTGGGAAGGGAAAGAGGTGCTCGGTATGCGCCTCACCTGGAACAAGCGCTATATCACGCTCGCCCCTATCGCCACCGTCTTGGGTCTCGCCTTCAAACTGCGTGATCCGGAACACCTGCTGGGTGAAGAGGAAGAGCTCGGCATCACCTGCGCGCTGATCCCGACTCACATCAAGGGTGTCGGCATCGGCCGTCGCCACTTCCCGCTCAACGTGCCGTTCCAGAACGGCCCGACCCAGGGCAAGGATGTGTTCGTCCCGCTCGATTTCATCATCGGTGGCCCGGCCATGGCCGGTCAGGGCTGGCGCATGCTGGTCGAGTGTCTGTCGGTCGGTCGCGGCATAACCTTGCCCTCCAACAGCACTGGCGGCGTCAAGATGCTGGCCCTGGCGAGCGGTGCCTACAGCCGCATCCGTCGCCAGTTCAAGCTGCCCATCGGCAAGATGGAAGGGATTGAAGAGCCGCTGGCCCGCATCGGCGGCAACGCCTACATCATGGGCGCCGCAGCCAACCTGACCGTGACCGGTATCGACCTTGGCGAGAAGCCCTCGGTCATCTCCGCCATCGTCAAATACCACCTCACCGACCGGGCCCAGAAGTGCATCATCGATGCCATGGATATCCACGGCGGCAAAGCCATCTGCATGGGCCCCAACAACTATCTGGCCCGTGGCTATCAGGGTGCCCCCATCGCCGTTACGGTAGAAGGGGCCAACATCCTGACCCGCAGCATGATCATCTACGGTCAGGGCGCCATCCGTTGCCACCCGTATGTACTGCCGGAGATGCTGGCCGCCAGCCACCCCGACAAGGAGCAGGCGCTGAAGGATTTCGACAAGGCGGTATTCAGCCACGTCGGCTTTGCCATCAGCAACCTGGTACGCAGCTTCTGGCTCGGTATCACCGGCGCCCGCTTTGCCGCGGCCCCTTACAAGGATCAGACCAAGGGCTACTACCAGCAGCTCTCCCGCCTCTCGGCCAACCTGGCGTTCCTGTCAGACATGGCGATGGGCACCCTGGGTGGCGAGCTCAAGCGCAAGGAGCGGGTCTCCGCCCGTCTTGGCGACGTGCTGAGCCAGCTCTATCTGGCCTCAAGCGCCCTCAAGCGCTATCAGGATGAGGGACGCCAGCAGGCCGACCTGCCACTGCTGCACTGGGCACTGCAAGATGCCATGTTCAAGGCACAAGAGGCGATCGACGAGCTACTGCGCAACTTCCCGAACCGCTGGATTGGTCTTGCCCTGCGCGCCGTGGTGCTGCCGCTGGGTCGTGACCTGAACCGTCCATGCGACAAGCTGGACCAACAAGTGGCCCGTCTGCTGCAAACCCCGAGCGAGACCCGTAGTCGCCTGGCCAAGGGGCAGTATCTGACCCGCGAAGAGGGCAACCCCTTCGGTCTGCTGGAGCAGGCGCTCGATGACGTGCTGGCCGCCGAGCCGCTGTTCGAGAAAGTCTGCAAGAGCGATGGTATCAAGCGTCCCTTCATGGCGCTGGACAAGGTGGCCGACATTGGCCTGGCCGCTGGCGTACTGACCCAGAGCGAAGCGGAGCTGCTGCGCCGCGCCGAGGTAAGTCGCCTGCGCACCATCAACGTCGATGATTTTGACCCCATCGATCTGGTGGCCAACAAGAAGCTGTTTGAAGCCTCCGCTTACCATCACGCGGCCTGATAACCAGCTATCGACAACGCCTCCCTTGTGGAGGCGTTTTTTATGGGCGCTCACCACTATTCACGGCCCGAACAGCCACCACTTGCACTCACAGCTCCCCCGACCAGCTGCGGGCCCCGTGTGGTCAGCTAGGAAAAAAGGCACAATAGCCGACAAATCGAATCACCAAGGAAGCCAAGATGACCCTTGAGCACCTGATCCTGTGGCGCCGCGACCTGCACCGCCTGCCGGAAGCCGCCTGGAAAGAGTTTCGCACCACCAGCCTGATTGCCCACCACCTGAGCGAGCTCGGTTATCGCATCGTGCTCGGCGACAAACTGCTGGCCAGCAATCTGATGATGGGGCGTGATGTGGATGTGGCGGCCGAGAAGGCTCGCGCCCGTCGTCAGGGAGCCCATCCCGACTGGCTGGAGCGGATCGGCGATGTCACTGGCCTGATGGGAGAGCTGGATACCGGCCGTCCCGGTCCGACCCTGGCCTTTCGCTTCGATATCGACGCGGTGGAGGTGGAAGAGTCCGATGCTGAACAACACCAACCGCAGCAGCAGGGTTTTGCCTCCCACAACAAGGGGTGGATGCACGCCTGCGCCCACGATGGCCACACCGCCATCGGCATGGGGCTGGCCAGCAGCCTGATGGCGATGAAGGAGCAGCTGTGCGGTCGCATCAAGCTCTTCTTCCAACCCGCCGAAGAGGGGTGTCGTGGTGGCAAGGCGCTGGCTGCCGGTGGCGCACTCGATGACGTGGATGCCCTGCTCTCGCTCCATATCGGTATTCACGCTGGCAGCGGCGAGCTGGTGATCAATCCCACCGAATTTCTCTGCTCCACCAAGTTCGACGTCCACTTTATGGGCACCGCCGCCCACGCGGGACTCGAACCCAACGCCGGCAGCAATGCGCTGGCAGCCGCCTGCATGGCCACCACCGCCATGCTCGGCATTCCCCGCCACCGCGACGGCATGACCCGCATCAACGTCGGCCAGCTTCACGCTGGCAGCGGCCGCAACGTCATCCCCGATCATGCCGAGCTGCGCGGTGAGACCCGCGGCGCCGACAGCGCGCTCAACGACTACATGTTCAGTCAGGTACAGCGCATCGTCGAAGGGACTGCCCTCGCCCACGGTGTCACCTATCGCATCATCAAGCAGGGTGAGGCCATTGCCCTCGACAACAGCCCGGCGCTGCAAGCCGAGCTGGCGGCGCTGGCCCGCAAGCAGGGGCTCGCCACCATCCAGACTCGCCGCTTTGGCGCCAGCGAAGATGCCGGTTTTCTGATGGAGCGAGTGCAAAAACAGGGGGGCGAAGCGGCTTACCTCATTCTGGGGGCCGATCTGGCGGCACCACACCATCACAACGAATTCGATTTCGATGAGCGGGTGATGCAAAGCGGGGTAGAGCTACTGGCCGCCTGGGCCCGTGCCCGACTGGGTGTGGCAGAAGCAGCCCTCTCTTGATATCCCCTCGGCAAGCTCACCGGCTAACGGGATCAAAAAAAGGCGCCTCGGCGCCTTTTTTCTGCAAGAAAAACCTGAGCGCTACTCGCGGTGCTTGCGATGCACATCGGGGCGACCACCGGTCACGCTATCGGCTCTCCCCTCCTCTTTGGCCTTCTCGGCCCGCTTTTTGCGCATCTCGCGGGGATCGGCGATGAGCGGGCGGTAGATCTCGATACGATCGCCGTCGTGCAGCGGCTCGCTCCCTTTCACCGGGCGGCTGTAGATACCGAACTTGTTGACCGCCAGATCGATCTCGGGGTGTTTTTGTACGATGCCGGACTGCTCGATGGCCGCCTGCACGCAGGTCTCGGGCGCCACCCGCAGGGCAATCACCGTCTGCTGCTGCGGCAAGGCATAGACAACCTCGATATTGAGCTGGTCAGACACCGTAGACCTCCTTCGCCCGGTTGGAGAAGGCGGAGACCATGGAGCTCACCAGATCGCGGAATACCTGACCAAAGGCCACCTCGATGAGCTTGGAGGTAAACTCGAAATCGAGATCAAACTCCACCTTGCAGGCGTCGACATCGAGCGGGGTAAAGGTCCACCAGCCCGCCAGCTTGCGGAACGGGCCATCCACCAGCTCCATCCTGATCTGACGGTTCACATCCAGCTGATTGCGGGTGGTAAAGGTCTTGGCAATCCCCGCCTTGGCCACATCGACCGACGCCATCATGTAGTCATCGCCCGCCTCGTGGACACGGCTGCCAACACAGCCGGGCAAAAACTGCGGATAGGCATCCACATCGTTAACCAACTTGAACATCTGTTCTGCACTGAACATCACCAGGGCACTGCGCGTAATTCGGGGCATGGCTTTTCCTCATCCAATCGGCGCGATTTTATCACCATGTTGGGGGTTGTGGAGGTAAAACCTCAGCCAAACCGCTCAGAAAGCCACCACTTGACCTGCTGCGCGTTTTACAGCCGCCCCTGCCTACGTATAATACGAGCCTCCTAGTCATTGCCGGAAATCGCCCGTCATGAGCAAAAAAAACAGTAAAAACAAAGCCGGGTCCAGCACCATTGCACTCAACAGAACCGCGCGCCACGAATACTTCATCGAAGAGAAGATCGAAGCGGGTCTGTCCCTGCAAGGGTGGGAAGTCAAATCCCTGCGGGCGGGCAAGGCCAACATCAGCGAAGCCTATGTCATCTTCCGCGATGGCGAGGCCTATCTGTTCGGCTCCAGCTTCCTGCCACTGCAAGCGGCCTCCAGCCATGTGGTATGTGACCCGACCCGCACCCGCAAACTGCTGCTGAGCCGTCGTGAACTCGACAAGCTCGAAAGCCTGATCGCCCGTCAGGGCTACACCATAGTTCCTCTCGCCCTCTACTGGAAACAGTGCTGGGTCAAGGTCGAGATCGGCCTGGTGAAGGGCAAGAAAGAGCACGACAAGCGCGAAGATACCAAGGCCCGCGAATGGGATCGGGAAAAAGCCCGCATCATGAAGAACAAGCATCGCGGCTAACCTGCGACTGGCAGCATCAGAACGCCGGTTCACCTTCCCCCGGCGCAGCTGGCTCTTCAGGCTCAGCTGCGTACAATAAATCGGCAAACAGACTGGCTGTCAGAGGGAATGGGTATCAACGCCTTGCTATGACAGCATTTTTGCGTACAATCGCAATTAACAACTTGGGGCTGATTCTGGATTCGACAAGATTCACGAAACCCAAGGTGCATGCCGAGGTGCGGTAGGCCTCGTTAATAAACCGCAAAAAAATAGTCGCAAACGACGAAAACTACGCACTAGCAGCTTAATAACCTGCATAGAGCCCTTCTACCCTAGCTTGCCTGTGTCCTAGGGAATCGGAAGGTCATCCTTCACAGGATCGTGTGGAAGTCCTGCTCGGGGCGGAAGCATTAAAACCAATCGAGCTAGTCAATTCGTGGCGTGTCTCTCCGCAGCGGGTTGGCGAATGTAAAGAGTGACTAAGCATGTAGTGCCAAGGATGTAGTAATTTTGGACGGGGGTTCAAATCCCCCCAGCTCCACCAAACGTTTGGAAAGGGCCACCTCGCAAGAGGTGGCCCTTTTTATTTGTCCATGTCCATGTCCATGTTGTTTACCGATATCAAACTGGTTGGATTTTTTCCAATATCCCCCTTGAACTGGCCTTTGGCAAAAAAATCAGGCGCATCACCGCGCAGGCTTTATCATCAGGTTGCCATCCCGGTACTAGCCGGACTCACAACCGCACATCGGCATGTCATGACCCAATATTGAGTAAATTGATGTTGGCCGCTGCATTTTAATGCACTTACAATATGCGCCCAATTCTGTTGGATTCCTTCTGATGCTCCGCCAATGTGATCGCCTATTCCTGTTTCTCCTGCTACTGCTCTGGGGCGTGGCGGCGCACGCCATTACCAGTCTGAATGAAGACGAGTTTGATCTGTCTGAGCGCGCCTGGCTGTCATCACACCAGGAGCTGGTCATCGGCATGCCGATGATGGGTGACCCTCCATACAGCTATAAGGATGCAGATCAACGCTTTACCGGCCCAGTCCCCGATATTGCGCAGCAGATTGCCAGAACGCTCGGGTTGACCCTGCGCTACAAGGTTTACCCCTCCTACGTGGATGCGCTAACCGGGCTTGACTACGGCGAAATCGACATGCTGGTGAACGACCAGCCAAGCGAACAGTGGCGATCCAATATTCTCTCCCTCCCGTTTTTGCTCTCCATACCGCGCGGCGTGCTGCTCAACAATGGCAAAACGAAGTTGTCACGACAGGATGCTCATGGCTTGCACTGGATCTGTGTCACGGGAGTCAATGCTTGCAGTGAATTGAAAAAACTGGGATTTCCCCGTGTGACCGAGGTAGAGAGTCGCAGCGAAGCAGCGTTTATGCTCAAAAAGCGCATGGCTGACGCCTATCTTGCTGACATGCCGTCACTGGTGATGGTGAAAGATCAGCACTCCAAGGCTGGCTTCACCATTGCCACCCCGGAATGGGTAAGCGGCACGTCTCTCTCCATCAATATGCACAAGAGCGACCCGGCACTGGTCAGCCTGGTGAGCAAGGCATTCAACGAGATACCGGTTGAAGATCGTCGTCATATGCTGGCAGCTACCACGACTAGCCAACATGCGGACTCAGGAGCGGTGAAGTCTGTGCAGTTTACCCCTGAGGAGCAGGAGTGGCTCAACCAGCATCCTGAGCTAACTTACGGCGTCTCTCCGGACTGGACCTCCATGAGCGAATTCAATTACCGGGGCAGGCTGGTCGGTTATGTGGCAGACCTGATGGCGCTGATGCAGCAAGTCTCCGGGCTGAAGTTCTCTCTGGTTCGCACCAATAGCTGGGGTGAAACCCAGAATATGCTGAAGCTGCGGCAGATCGATTTTATTCCGGCCATCTCCCCCAACCACGACCGCGGCCAGTTTGCGCTGTTCACCCCCGGCTATCTGTTTGTCGATCGGGTCGTTATTGCCCCCAAACGCAGTGCCGATATCACCGATCTCTCACTGCTGCGAGGGAAACAGGTCGGCATGGTGCATGGCTCTCTGGATAAAGATCTACTGACCCACATCGGCGCCCATCCGGTAGAGGTCAACAATGACAACCGCTTGCTGGAGCTGCTGGACACGGGCGATGCCGACTACGTGATGGTCACCCTGCCATCCATCAACAAGCGGGTGAGCGAACGCTATCAGGTGGTCTATGCCGGCAAAGACTTGCGCCTGCCGGTCGCCATGGCCACGCGCAAAGATCCCATGCTGCAGCGGATCCTTACCAAGGTGCTCTATTCGATACCGCCGGAGGAGCTCAATAAAGTGGAGAGACGCTGGCTCTCCATGAGCGTGCAGACCGGCATCAATAACGAAACAGTGCTGTTCTGGTTCGTAATGAGCGGCGCAACTGCCACCCTGCTGTTTACCCTGTTCTGGGCCTGGAACCGTACCCTGAAACGGGAGATCGTGCAGCGACAACGGGCCGAGAAGACGCTCAATGAACAGTTGGTGTTCATCCAGACCCTGCTCGACTCCCTGCCCAATATGGTGGCGCTGCGGGATCGCGATCATCGCCTGACCCTCAGCAACCGGGCATACCGCGAGCTGTTTGTCGGTGATGGGGAAGAAGGTGATCGCTGGGGCTATATGACCGAGGACGAGCGGCAACAGATGTTGCGCGAGGAGCGTGCGGTCTGGGAAACCGGCGAGATCTTCCAAGGATCGGGTTATACCCAGCGCGAGGGGGATGTTCCCCTTCACGTGGTCTACGTCAAGTTGCCCTATCGCGCAGCAGACGGCGCGATTCAGGGGGTGCTGACGGTATTGACCGATGTCAGTGCCCTCAAGGCCGCCGAAAACAAGGTGCGAGAAGTGGAGGGCAGGCTGCGGGACATCACCGACAGCATGCCGGGTCTGGTTTATCAATATCTCTGGCAAGGGGCCGGCAAGGGGAAATTCCTCTATCTGTCCCAAGGGGCCAGCGACATTCTTGGGATGACCCACCAAGAGTTGATGGCAGCCGAGTCTGGCGGCATGATCCTCGGCTTGAACGATGAGGCTCTGGCAACCTTTATCGATAAGGTGGCCAAACATGCGCAAACCCTTGAGCCGCTCGATATGGAGGTGCTGGTGCCCTCTGTTCAGGGGGAGCGCTATATCCAGATCCGCGGCAACTTTGTGGCGCAACAGGGCCATGATCGCCTGCTCAACGGCGTGGTGCAGGACATCACCGCCATCAAGCAACAGGAGCATGAGCTGCGCGAGGCGCGTGCCGCGGCCGAGCAGGCGATGCAGGCTCGCAGCCGTTTTCTGGCCACCATGAGCCATGAGCTGAGAACCCCCATCTCGGGCATGCACGGCATGCTGGAGCTGCTGCGCATGAGCGAGCTCAATGATGACCAGCGCTATCTGCTGCGCAATGTGGAGAGCTCGGCCAACCACCTGCTCTATCTGGTCAACGATATCCTCGACTTTTCCAAAATCGAGGCGGGTCAGCTGCACCTAAATCCCCAATCCTGCCGTCTGCAACCTGTGGTGTGCGATGTGATCCGCGGCCATGCCGCACTGGCCTACAGCAAGGGGCTGAAGGTCACGCTCCAGTGGGAGGATCAACTCCCCGACCTGGCCGATATCGATCCGGTCAGAGTGGGCCAGGTGGTCTCCAATCTGCTCAACAATGCGGTGAAGTTCACCGAGCAGGGCGCCATTTCGATCCAGGCCAGCTGTCACGACCAGCAGCTGGTTATCGCGGTGACGGATACCGGCATCGGCATCGCCGAAGAGAAGCAAACGCTGCTCTTTACCCCGTTCGAGCAGGTGGAATCCGATATCAATCGCCGCTTTGGTGGCACAGGTCTGGGGCTGGCCATCTGTGATCAGCTGGTGAAGAAGATGGGCGGCACCCTGACGGTCAAGAGCCAGCTCGGTGAAGGGGCCTGTTTCCGCTTCAGCATCCCGCTGCTCAATGGCCTGTGGGAGCCACCCGCACTGGCGGGCAGCGAATGGTGGTGGCTGGGTAGCGATGCCGCCTTGCAGGCCACCATGGTGCGGCTCGGCGCCCGGTTGAGCCCCTTCGATATCCACCAGCTCACCGCCGATCTCGACGGCCTGCTGTTGGCAGAAGAGGCCGCGCTGGAGTCCAGCATGGGGAGCGATTGGCACACCTTGCTGCAGTCCGGCACTCTCAAGGGGGTCATCCTCTCCCCCCGCGAAGCGTTGCGGGGGCGCATGGGCTCGGAGAACTGGTGGCGCCTCGGCCAATCCCCCCTCTATCCGGATCTGTTGGTCGAAAGCTGCCGCGAACTGATCACCGGGCGAGCCGTGACCACCCATGCCGCCAGCATCGAAAAACTGGGCGGGCGAGTACTGGTCGCCGATGACCATCTGGTCAATCGCGCCCTGCTGACCCGTCAGCTGGCGATTCTGGGGGTGGAGTGCGAGGTAGTAGAAGATGGCGAGAAGGCATTGCGCGCCTGGCAAACCCGGGATTTCGCCCTGCTGATCACCGACTGCCACATGCCGCACATGGATGGCTACACCCTGACCCGCCACCTGCGAGAACAAGGGGAGCAGGCCCCCATCATCGGCGTCACCGCCGATACCTCGGAGGAGGCGGCAGCCAATATGACGGCAGCCGGCATGAACGGCATGCTGTGCAAACCCTATTCGCTGGAGTCACTGCGCCAGATGCTGCTGCGGTGGTTGCCCGCGACTACGATAACAGAGAGAGTGCCCGCACGACAGGCCATCAATCTCGACATGATCGGTCGCTGGCAAGATCTGTTTGGCGATGAAGATATTGCTAAAAGCATGGCAAGGGAGTATCTGGCCTCCAACCGGAAAGATTGCCACGCTATGATGAGCGCGCTCTCCTCCGATGATAGCCAGGAGCTGGTGGAGATCGCCCACCGCATCAAAGGGGCAGCCAGAATGGTCGGGGAGCTCTCCCTGGCCGAGCAGGCGGCGCAACTGGAATCGGCGGCCCGCCTCAAACAGTTGAGCGAGCTCGCGCTGCTGACACAGAGAGTGGAAGAACAGATGAACAATATTGAACGTGAAATGGGATTGTGGCTCGATGAGTAGAACGGCAGACGAGTTGGTCATCATGGTGGTCGAGGATCACGGGTTTCAACGCAAGACCCTGATGCACCAGATCCGGGCGCTCGGTTATCAGCAACTGCTGGAGGCCGCAGACGGCATCGAAGCCCTGGCGCTGTGCCAGAGCCACACTGTCGACATCCTGTTCTGCGATCTGCGGATGCCCGGCATGGATGGCATGGCGCTGCTGCGCCGCCTCTCGCTGGGTGGCTTTCGGGGCGGCATCATCCTCTCCAGCGCGCTGGAAGATGACGTGGTGGAGGCCGTGCTGCGCATGAGCGCGGCCTATGGCCTCCATGTGCTGGGTCGCATCGAGAAACCCTCCAGCCCGCAGCGGCTGCGCCAGCTGATTGACTCCTGGGCGCCAAAGTCGGCTCCCTCGGGCAAGGACGATGGCCTCGTCCTGTCGGTGGACGAGCTCAAACGCGCCCTCGACAACGACCAGTTGCTGCCCTGGTATCAACCCAAGGTCGGCTTTGCGTCCGGCCAGTGGGTGGGGATGGAGGCGCTGGCCCGCTGGCAGCATCCGGAATACGGGCTGATCTCCCCCGGCATGTTTATCCCGCTGGCGGAAAATAACGGCCTTATCGATCAGCTGACCGATGTCATCATCAACAAGTCGCTGCAGGATTGCCATCTGTGGGGCCAGACCGGCCTCTCCCTCAATCTGTCGATGAACCTCTCAACCACCTCGCTGATCGAGGGAGATCTCTGCCACTTCCTGATCAACCAGTGCCAGCGTTGGGGCGTCAATCCCGAGCTGATCACCCTGGAGGTGACAGAAAGCTCGTTTGTCGAGGATATCGGCAAGGCACTGGAGGTGCTGACCCGGCTGCGGATGCACGGCTTTGGCCTCTCCATCGATGACTTCGGCACCGGCTACTCCTCGATGCAACAGCTGGCGCTGCTGCCCTTTACCGAGCTCAAACTTGATCGCTCGTTTGTCGATCGCTGCTATGCCGACCCCTCCCGTCTGGCCATTATCGAATCGAGCATCGAGCTGGCACGCAAGCTGGGGCTGAAATCAGTCGCCGAAGGGGTGGAAGATGTGCAGACCTGGCAACTGCTGGCCAAGCTGGGGTGCGATATCTGTCAGGGCTTTTTTACCGCCCGCCCGATGCCGCGCAGCGAACTGCAGCACTGGCACCAGATCTGGCAAGCCCGACTGCCCACCCTGATATCCGGCTGATCTTCCGCAACCAATCCTTTGGGCCAACAGCGCACCGACCGACACCGTGAATGGCCGTCTTGGAAAAGGTGGCCATTTTCTTTGTGTCGGGCTCGCCACTCACGCATGCCCGCCCCCTCTCCAGCAACCGTCTATCCAGCCGAGTGCCACCCACCCCCTTTGCTCTGCATGCCTTCATCAGAGTCACCATTTATGCAAAATAAGTTGCATCATGAATGGTGCTACTGGCGGATCACGCCTACCGCGAGCGAGAGCAGCCTCTCTTCTACCAGACGCATAAACTGACAATAAGACAATGAATCGCCTGCTTTAACAGGAATGGTTCTCAACGATGCGCCGTGCCGATGAGGTAGACAAGACAACCTGAAATCGTTTTCCCTTTTGAACAATAAGCTGTCTAAAATCAAATAAAGTTGTAAATAATCTTTGTTATGGTGAGCGTATAGCAAGCGGCCGCCCTGTCGCTTCCCCTGCTGGCTCCGCCAGATGCAGCATTTTCTGCGCCTTGAAAGCGAGTTTATGACGCCATGATCACCATCACCCTCGATGGGGCTCAGTTGACGGTTAACCCGACCCAGACCCTGCTCCAGATAGCCAAACAGCACCAGACTGATATCCCCTCCCTGTGCGGTGACAACACCAGCGCCCCCAAGACGCCGTGCGATCTCTGCGTGGTCGAGATTGCCGGTCTCGGCATCCGGCGCGCCTGCGAGACGCACCCCGAGGCAGGGATGGTGATCACGACCCAAAGCGATGCCCTGCACGCACACCGCCAGCAGGCGCTCGGCCGCATCCTCTCGGACCACTACGCCGATTGCGAAGCCCCCTGCCAGCGCGCCTGTCCGGCCGGAGTGGACATTCAATCCTATCTGCATCACATCGCCATGGGGGAGCACCAGGCGGCCATGGCCGTCATCAAGCAGACCCTGCCGATGCCCCTCTCCATTGGCCGGGTCTGCCCCGCTTTTTGTGAAGCGGAGTGCCGCCGCGCGCTGGTGGATGAGCCGCTGGCCATTCGTCAGCTCAAGCGCCATGCCGCCGATCTCGATCTGGCCGAGATTGCCCCCTATCAACCAGCCAAGAAGCCCGCCAAGGGCAAGCGGGTGGCCATTATCGGCAGCGGCCCGGGCGGCCTCACCTGCGGTTACTATCTGGGTTACGAGGGGTTCGAGGTCGACCTGTTCGAGGCGATGCCCGAAGCGGGTGGCTGGCTGCGCTACGGCATCCCCGAGTACCGGCTGCCCAAGGCGATCCTCGATCAGGAGATCGACCTGATGTGCCAGAGTGGCATGCGGATCCACACCAAGCAGCGACTGGGCCACCAGATCACCCTCTCGGCGCTGTGCCGCGACTATGATGCGGTCTGTCTGGCGGTTGGCTCCTCCAAGGCAGTGCCGATGGATTACCCGGGCAGCACCCTGGCCGGCTGTTATCTCGGGGTCGATTACCTCAAGGATCAGATGCTGGCCAAGCGGCTCACCACTGGCAAGAAGGTTGCGGTGATCGGGGGTGGTAATACCGCCATTGACTGCGCCCGCACGGCGGTCAGGCTGGGAGCAGAAACCACCCTTATCTATCGCCGCACCCGCGCCGAGATGCCCGCCGAAGCCTACGAGATCGACGAGGCGGAGCAGGAAGGGGTGCGCTTTTTGATGCTCACCAATCCGGTGGAGAATCTGGCCGATGAGGCTGGTCGCGTCTGTCAGGTGCGCCTCGAGAAGATGGCTCCGGGCGGCGGCGAGCC
>NZ_JBFODO010000005.1:0-94208 GCF_040908365.1 Aeromonas sp. R2-4 | reverse complement strand
GTTTATATCTATTTTCTCAAGGGAATAAGCGACAATGTACCGAGATAAAGCTGAGAGATATAGCAAGACCTCACCATTTCAGGTGATAAATGACAATTTACCAATAGAGAAGATACTCCTCACATTCGCAATGAGAGGTTTCATTTTATGGTGGAAAATGAATTCGCAAGTAGCGCACTACGCTCATCAGAAGACGCTAGTTTATGGGGGCTAACGAACCTGAATATAAATTTTATTCTAAACTTTGATTAAATACTATTTTATTTCAATTTTCAGATAAAAACTCACCTTATCAGTTAGAACATAAGCACCATTGAAAATACAAGATAATATTCAGTGATGTACTGTTGATAATTAACGAGGAGAAGGAGTTATCCCCCCTCTCCTCTTTGGGAGTTAAATTACGCCATCTTATTTGGCAGGAACTATAACCCAGGGGCCACCTTTGGCGGGATCATCCCCCTGGGTCCACCATTTGGCCTGATAGACGGCGCCCTTGTAGCTCACCTTGCTGCCAGCGGTGTAGACCTTGGTCGCTTCCCATGCCGGGTTGCCACCGATGGGTGGTTCACTCGGATCGACCGGCGGTGGAGTCAGTTTGTCCACGATCCGCACTTTCGGCCAGTTGGCGTGGGAGCCGTAGAAGTTGGTCACGCACTTCTCGTAATCACCCGGCACCAGCGCAGAATAGGCGGTCTGAAAGCCCACCAGCTCGCACTCGAAGGAGTAACCGCCCGGGCGATCCGGATAGTATTTCCAGTTGCCATCCCAGTTGGTGTAGAGCACGTCGGTAGCGCCGTTAAGATTGAGGCTGCCATAGGGAGTCTGCTGCCAGCAGGTGTTCTTCTCATCCGCCTTGATCGGGATCTGGTAGTGGTTGGCCAGCCCTTCCCAGTAGCGGATACGATTGACCGGCTGCCCCTTGTCCTTGTTCTGCTCACCGCACTCGATACCACCGTTGATCACGTTGATGGTGGTACCAAAGCCATAGCCGATACCCGCATCGGCCTCCCGCTTGGAGGGTACCCAGGTGCGATCAATCACGTGCAGCATGGCCGGTTTCGGGGCCTGCGGGGTGAGGAAGAACCAGATGGCAGAAGCGAGGTTGAGCCAGGAGTCCGCCACCAGCCCCGGGTTGTTGAGCAGCACGGAGGCATCGCCATCAAACATCGCCTCGGAGAAGGCACCGTAGTTGAAGTGGTAAGAAAGCTGCTTGGCGCCGCGGCCAAAGTAACCTTGTCCGGTACTACAGGGCCACTTCTTGTTTTGCCAGTCGTTCTGGCCACAGCCGGTGGTATAGCCGGTCTGTCCCTCTGACCAGCCCATCTCCCGCACATGCACCAGCGCCTGCTGCCACTCCTCCAACCCCAGCGGGTTATCGGAGACATTCTCCTTGGCAATATGGCCACCGGTCTCCTGAGAGAAGTGCGCAAAGGCGGTCACGATGGATTTTTTACAGATCGCATCAGAGTCGCGACCGTCGGTATATTCGCCACAGAACGCAGGAAATTTACCGATGGCTCGCAAGAAGCGGACATAAGTATATTCCGGCGCTGCCATCTGGGTTAAATATTCCCATTCAGATTGGGGAAATACCCGTTCAACCCGTTTTACGTTGTCAGGATTGCTTGCCAGACCCGGTTCAATGGCATCAACGATTTTATTTGACCGGGTCGCCAATGCCTTGGCCCATATTGCATACATGGGATTAGCCGTCTTGGCTTTTTCCATGGCAGCCAGATCCGGGGCCGCAATCACATATCCTCCCGCATTTTGCGGATCGGGTTGAATATTCATGGCTGCACTCATTGCGGCATAGCTTGGCAATGCGCAGGCGGCAGCGATCAGCCAGGCACAACGCTTGGGTTTGAACATGTTTATCGTCCTTGTTTGAATTAATGCGTTCCAAGAGTAGGTGTTTCAACAACTAAATTCACGATGAGAATTAAGAAATAAGCAGAATTTGTGAGCCATTTCACCTTGTGATATTCAGTGCAGCTGAAACAAAGAAAAAGAACCCAAACGAAAACGCCACAGCGTGATCTTTCGCCCATTTTTAGAACAGTTGAGACGGCCAGGTGGCCTGCCATACGGTCATTGTTCGTGATGGAAAAAATGGCTGACAGGCTCAACCTGTCAGCCATCATCAATGTTCAAGAAAAATGCTCAAAATAGCCGGATGTCAGGCACGCACGGCACGGATCAGGATATTGCGCGGGGTCATGGGTTTGGCACAGAACTCCCCCACTTCGACCCGATAGCCCTGCTCTTGCAAAAAGAGCGCGCGATCCAGCGCCAGCCAGATCTCGAGGGGACGGCGAAACAAATGACGCACCAGCTCCATGCGGGCGACATCACCAAAGCGGCGCTCCCCGTGTTCCAACCAGGTGAGGTAGTCGAGCCCGGCGGGCAGCACAATCCCTTTGCGCTCGGAAGCCCAAACGCAGAATGCCTCAAACGTGCCGGTCAGCAGGCTCTTTTGCATATTGGGCACCGGCAGATACTCATCCACACCGCGCACCTGACGCTGCAGGCAGTCAAACCCGAGCCGCCACACCACTTCCTGCTCGCGCAGGCGGGCGATCCGCGCACCGCCAGTGACCGTCTCCTGTAGCGGCAACTTGAGATCCGCCTTGCTCAACACCAGCTCGCTGGCGCTGGCCGCGGCTGACAGCGGGCGATAGTGGCTGGTACGGATCAGGTGGTAACAACAGGGAGAGATGGTCACGCCGCTGGCACTGCGCTCGGCCACCCGCTCCAGCAGATGGGTGTGGAGCTCGCCGCAGGCATGGAGTGCCATAGCGTGATGTTCGGGGGCGATCAGCACCGCCGACTCGGGGGCAAAAGCATCGGCGCAGGTAAAGGTCATATTGGCGCCATCCCGCTCGGCCAGCAGCCGACCTTCGTCACAAAGCTGCCCTTGCAACTCCAGACTGAGGATCGGAGCCTGTCGATGGAGTGATACCAGCCGCCCAAGATGCCCTTTGCCGGCACACCACTCCAGATAGGGGCCCTGATGGGCCGGCAAACAGGCGGTGAACGACTCGATCTGGGCCTGCTTGCGCCCCGGCATATGCAGCGCCATCTCCTTGCTGCAGGTGATGGGCTCCGGGGTAAACGGGGCAAGCTGGCTGAGTTGCTGCAGCTCAGCTCCCTCGGCAATCCAGGGGGCAAGAAGACTGCTGAGAGCATCCATATCCGCATCGAGCTCTGCCAATTGGCCGAGCGTCAGCCCATTGAGCAACGCCGCCAGTTCGGGCACCTCATCGGCAAAGGCCATGGTCAAATGATGATATGGCTGATATTGCCACCAGCGTCGGTAGCGGGTGAGCAGTCGATCCAGTTGTTGAAAACGTTGAGCCAGCACGAATGCCCCTGCCTTACAGTCAAAAAGGAGGCTCATTCTAGCGATCCCGCTTCAAATTGCACTCTCAATACCTGACGATCTGTGCCGCACAACAGCACCACCAACCCTGTGACCCAGGGCAGACCTGACAAAGTACGGGGTTTTATGCTATATTCCGCCCCCTCTTTCACGCGCCCCGTCCAACGCGGGTCGCTTTACCACTAGCTATGGGACCAACAACATGACCATCAACGCCATTCTGCAAGCGCGCGCGGGCGCCAAGTGTGAACTGTGCAGCGCCGAGCAGGCGCTGACCGCCTTCGTGGTGCCTCACTCCCCCGCCAGCGACGATGATCACAGCGTTGCTATCTGTGACACCTGCCGTGGTCAGCTGGAACAACCGGATACCCTGGTGGTCAACCACTGGCGTTGCCTGAGTGACAGCATGTGGAGCCAGGTGCCTGCGGTGCAGGTGATGGCATGGCGCCAGCTGAAAGCACTCTCCGGCAAGGGTGAAGTGTGGGCTCAGGATCTGCTGGACATGATGTACATGGAAGACGAAGCCAAGGCCTGGGCTGAAGCTGGTATTGCTGACGAAGATGACGACAGCGTACCGACTTTTGACTCCAACGGCGCCGTGCTGCAAGAGGGCGACTCCGTTACCCTGATCAAGGATCTGGATGTGAAAGGCGCCGGTTTCACCGCCAAGCGCGGCACCCTGGTCAAGGGCATCCGTCTGACCAACAACCCGCTCCATATCGAAGGCAAAGTCAACGGCGTGCAGATCGTACTGGTTGCTGCCTACCTGAAAAAGGCCTAAACCAAGGGCGATTGCTCTGCTGTCTGCGGCCAGAGCACAAACACAAACACAACGAAAAGGATGGCGTCACGCCATCCTTTTTTTATACCTGCTTGCCGCAAACGGCCAACTTGAACCCATAACAGACGAGCCAAAGCAAAAAGGCGCATCCGGATGGACGCGCCTTCTTTACAGGGCCGATACCGTTAACCGGCAGCGGAAACGGTCACTCAGGAGGAGAGTTTGCCATCCAGCTCGGCAATCTTGGCAGACCAGTAGGCTGGGCCGGTTTCGTGGATATTGTTACCTTCGGAGTCGACCGCAACAGTCACCGGCATATCTTCCACTTCAAACTCGTAGATCGCTTCCATACCGAGATCGGCAAAAGCTACCACACGCGCCTTTTTGATAGCCTTGGCCACCAGATAGGCGGCGCCGCCTACCGCCATCAGATAGACGGCCTTGTGCTGCTTGATGCTCTCGACGGTTTTCGGGCCACGCTCGGATTTGCCGATCATGCCGATCAGGCCGGTTTCACCCAGCATCATGTCGGTGAACTTGTCCATCCGGGTGGAGGTGGTGGGGCCAGCCGGGCCAACTACTTCGTCACGCACCGCATCAACCGGGCCAACGTAATAGATAAAGCGGTTGGTGAAATCGACCCCTTCAGGCAGCCCTTCGCCATTTTTCAGCATGTCGGCGATACGCTTGTGGGCGGCGTCGCGACCGGTGAGGATCTTGCCGGAGAGCAGCACGGTATCACCGCTCTTCCAGCTGGCCAGTTCGGCCTTGGTGATGCCATCGACGTTGACGCGGCGCACGTTGCCACCCGCTTCACGGGTGATCTCCGGCCAGTCACTCAGTTTCGGCGGAGTCAGTTCGGCAGGGCCTGAACCATCCAGCTCGAAGTGAACGTGGCGGGTGGCGGCGCAGTTGGGGATCATCACCACCGGCTTGGAGGCGGCGTGAGTCGGCGCAGATTTCACCTTCACATCCAGCACGGTAGTCAGACCGCCCAGACCCTGGGCACCGATCCCCAGCTTGTTGACCTTGTCGTAGAGCTCGACCCGTAGCTTCTCTTCGGTGGTTTGCGGGCCACGGGCGATCAGCTCCTGAATGTCGATGTGCTCCATCAGAGCCTCTTTGGCCAGCACCGCCGCTTTCTCGGCAGTACCACCGATGCCGATGCCCAGCATGCCGGGCGGGCACCAGCCTGCGCCCATGGTCGGCACGGTTTTCAGCACCCACTCGACGATATCGTCAGAGGGGTTGAGCATCACCATCTTGGATTTGTTCTCGGAGCCGCCGCCTTTGGCCGCAATGCTCACTTCCACCTTGTTGCCGGGGATCATGTCGATATGGACCACGGCAGGGGCGTTGTCTTTGGTGTTTTTGCGACTGCCGGCCGGATCGGCCAGCACGGAGGCGCGCAGCGGGTTGTCAGGATTGGTGTAGGCACGACGGGTCCCTTCGTCCACCATCTCCTGCACTGTCATGTCGCTGTCCCACTGGACTTGCATACCAATTTTGACGAAACAGGTCACGATGCCGGTGTCCTGGCAGAGCGGACGATGACCTTCGGCGGACATGCGGGAGTTGATCAGGATCTGGGCCAGCGCATCTTTGGCGGCCGGGTTGGCCTCACGGTCATACGCCGCTTTGGCAGCCTGAACAAAATCCAACGGGTGGTAATAGGAGATGTACTGGAGGGCATCTGCGATAGAATCGATGAAATCCTGTTTTTTTATAATGCTCATATCATCCTCACTGGTCCTTGTCTCTGCCACGGAGCAGGGCAAGGGCTTCCATATGATGGGCCGTGCTGACGTGCTGGCTAAAAACTATCAACCAGCAAAAAACGAACGACACGGCAGTTTTTTCTTAAGTCACCGACACCTATGATACGCTTGCCCACCAGCACCGACTAGGGTTCGGGAACCAAACTGTTGCCTGTGTAACATAAAATGACGCCAACACTTCATATCCATCATCTAGACCATAGTGCTGAACTCCATCAGCTTTTTGCCCGCCTGCAACATCAGCCGTGGGCCATGTTGCTGGAGTCAGCGGGACCACTCGGCGCCGATAACGGCTTTGATGTCATCACTGCCGATCCGCTGGCGACCCTCGAAACCCGCTGCGAAGTGACCACTCTGCGTGTCGGGGTGAATATCAGCAAACACAGCGAAGATCCCCTCGCCCTGCTGGCCCATACCCAGCAACAGTTGCTGGGGGAGCTGGAACTGTGCGCCACTCACCTGCCCTTTATTGGCGGCGCCCTAGGCCTGTTTGGCTATGATCTCGGCCGTCGCTTCGAGCGACTGCCGGTGCAGGCCGCCGCCGATATCGCGGTGCCAGACATGGCGGTGGGCATCTACGACTGGGCACTGCTGCGCAATGTGGCGACCGGCGACTGGCAACTGGTGCACTGGGGGGATGAAGCGGGACTTGCCAACCGGCTGGCCTGGCTTGAACAGCAGCAGGCCAAACCGGCCCCCGCTTTTGCCTTGCTGGGGGCGTGGCAGAGCAATATGAGCCGTGCTGAGTATGGCGAGAAGTTTGCCCGTATTCAGGAATATCTTGCCGCAGGGGATTGCTACCAGATCAACCTGACCCAGCGTTTCAGCGCCCCCTATCAGGGGGATGAGTGGCAGGCCTATTGCCTGCTGGCAACCGCCAACAAGGCCCCCTTCTCAGCCTTTATCCGCCTGCCGGACAGTGCACTGCTGAGCCTCTCCCCCGAGCGGTTCCTGCTGCTCGATGGCCGTCATATCGAAACCAAACCCATCAAAGGCACTCGCCCTCGCCACCCTGATCCGGCCACCGATCGGCAAGTCGCGCGGGAGCTGGCGCAGGCGGACAAGGACAGATCAGAGAATCTGATGATCGTTGATCTGCTGCGCAACGACATCGGTCGGGTCAGCCGGCCGGGCTCGGTCAGCGTGCCTCATCTCTTTGCGGTGGAGTCGTTTCCGGCGGTACATCATCTGGTCTCCACCATCCACGGTGAGCTCGATGCACGCTGGCAAGGAGTCGATCTGCTGCGCGCCTGTTTCCCGGGTGGCTCCATCACCGGCGCCCCCAAGATCCGCGCCATGGAGATCATCGAAGAGCTGGAGCCCCAGCGCCGCAACGCCTATTGCGGCAGCATCGGCTATCTCAGCCAGCATGGCCGGATGGATACCAGCATCTGCATTCGTACCCTGATCGCCGAAGCGGGTCGCCTGCACTGCTGGGCCGGTGGGGGCATCATCGCCGACTCCGACGCCGACAGCGAATATCAGGAGACCTATGACAAGGTCGCCCGTATCCTGCCGCTGCTGTCGGCGCTGTAACCCTCCCCACTGTCAGGTCAACGCACAGGAGAGCTCCCCGCCATGGATCGCCACGAACTGCTGACCCGCTTCCAGTTGCAGCGACCCGCCCCGGCCCATCGCCTCGCCATCGGCGGGCTCAGTCCGGCGGCAGTGTTGATCCCGGTGGTGATGCGCGATGAGGGGCTCAGCGTGTTATTGACCCGGCGCAGCCCCCGGCTGCGTCATCATGGGGGGCAGATCAGCTTCCCCGGCGGGCGACAGGATCCCGGCGACGAGAACCTGATTGCCACGGCGCTGCGGGAGACCGAAGAGGAGCTCGGCATTCCGGCCCGGCTGATCGAAGTGATCGGCACCCTCAACCCGCTCAATACGGTGTCACGATTCGAGGTACTGCCGGTGCTGGGGCTGCTCGATGGCAACTATCCCCTCATCCTGAGTCCGGATGAGGTGGATCACGCCTTCGAAGTGCCGCTGACCCATCTGCTGGATCGGCGCAACCACATCCCCCTGACCCTTTCCAGAGGGGGGAAAGCACACACCATCTACTGGATACCCTGGCAACAGCACTTTATCTGGGGGGCTACCGCCAGCATGATCAACCAACTAGCCCAGCATCTCGCAAAATAACAATTTACCTACATTTGACTGAGCGAGATTTAATCATTAACACTAAAATAACGTGCCAATTGATAAACAATAATTGAATTTTTCTTGTTTTGATCACATTTCCATAAGAAAGTGCGGTTTTTCGTGCCGTAAAGATGAATTTGATCAACATTTTTGATTAGAAAAACCGTATCCTTGCGCCGACTTAATAAGAACCACACATTCGGGGTGAGATAGATGTCAAACACAGTCACTGGCACGCAGGGAGTTGCGGCGTCAACAGAGCAAGGGATCCGCTCTACTCAAACCACTCGTTGGGAAAAACGCGACTCTACCTGGGTCATCAGTTTGTTCGGGACCGCGGTTGGTGCGGGTATCCTGTTCCTGCCGATCAACGCGGGTATGGGCGGTTTCTGGCCGCTGGTCGTCATGGCGCTGCTGGTAGGTCCCATGACCTATCTGGCCCACCGTGGTCTGGCCCGCTTCGTCCTTTCCTCCAAAAAGCCAAACGCAGACATCACCGAAGTGGTGGAAGAACACTTTGGCGTGGGTGCCGGTAAATTAATCACCCTGCTCTACTTCTTCGCCATCTACCCCATCGTGCTGATCTACGGCGTGGGCATCACCAACACCGTGGAAAGCTTTATGGTCAACCAGCTGCAGATGAGTGCCCCGCCGCGCTGGATCCTCTCCATCGTGCTGATCATGGGCATGATGTCGGTGATGCTGGCCGGTGAAAAGCTGATGCTGAAAGTGACCGAGCTGCTGGTTTATCCGCTGATCGCCATTCTGGCCGGTATCTCTTTGTACCTCATTCCGGACTGGACCGGTGCCGCGCTGGAGCAAGTGCCCTCTGCCAAGGATTTCGCCACTACCCTGTGGCTGACCATCCCGGTACTGGTTTTCTCCTTCAACCACAGCCCGGCCATCTCCAGCTTCTCTCTGGCCCAGCGCCGCGACCACGGTGATCAGGCTGTCGAGAAGGCCGATGCCATCCTCAAGCGTACCGCCATGGTGCTGCTGGGCTTCGTGATGTTCTTCGTCTTCTCCTGCGTCATGAGCCTGACACCGGCCCAACTGGCAGAAGCCAAGGCCCAGAACATCGCCGTGCTCTCCTATCTGGCGAACCAGCATGCCAGCCCCATCATCTCCTACTTCGGTCCGTTGGTTGCGTTCGTAGCCATCGTATCCTCCTTCTTCGGCCACTATCTGGGTGCCCGTGAAGGTCTGAAAGGGATGATCGTGCAGAACATGCGCAAGTCCGGCAAAGAGCCGAACGCCAAGAAAGTCGAGATGTTCATTATCGCCTTCTTCATCCTGACCCTGTGGGGCACTGCCATTGCCAACCCTTCCATCCTGGGCATGATTGAATCCTTGGGCGGCCCGATCATCGCGACCATCCTGTTCATCATGCCGATGTACGCCATCAAGCGCGTACCGGCCATGGCGAAGTATCAGGGCCATATCAGCAACGTCTTCGTTGCAACCATGGGCATGATCGCCATCTCCGCCATCCTCTATCAGCTGGTCGGTTAATCCCCTACCTGCCGCTGATAGCAAAAAGCCAGCCGAACACTCGGCTGGCTTTTTTTATTGCGTTGTCCCGTCCTGAATAGTCTTGCCACTCATCACGCAGTTATTGCAGCCACAGCACCTGAACTCACACAACAACCAAGGAAACAACCCTTATCCGGCAACCACATCATGATGTTTCAGGGCTTCGCACCGAACCTCGACCAACAAAAATGCCAGTCGGGTAAGCGACTGGCATCTCTTGATAAACACGCACTATCTCTGGCTGATTAGAGTGGTTGCGCTTCCAACAGGAATGGCGTGATCCCGGTGATTTCAGGAATGCCGATCATCAGCGTATCTTTCTGGCCATTGCTGTTACCCGGCTTCATAGCCAGATAAGCAGTGACACTGGCGTTACGATTGGCAAAATCGCGCATCTTTGTTTCCCAAAGCCCCTCATAAATTTTTCCGTCTTTGATATCAGCAGGCCCTGTCAAAGTATTGAAGCTGCACTCCTTCCAGCCAGTCAGCGTCAGCTTGTTCAGACCTGGAGTGTTGGCCTCTGTCTCACCGCTTACAGAACACCCTTCTTTAAACAGGATGGTCAGCTTGATCCCCAAACCATTGTTGCTGCGCTCGGTTTTGAAATCTTGAAACAGTGCACTCTCCCCAAGGTTGTACCAGGAGTCCGCGTTGATAGGCGCAGTGACCATCGGCTGCAATGCCACTTGGCCGCCCCAATTCTGAATAGTGAGTGCAGAATCGATTTTGGCTTTGACGGGTCGATAATCGAGTACCCAGAGTGACTGGCTGCTTCCCGCCGTATCTGGTACAGACGCCACCTTGACCAACCCATCGACATTGGTATTGGACTTTTGCTCAGCCGAGTCGAAGGTACTGGGTTGGCTTTTGTTCACCAGCAACGACAACGTCAGTGGGTAACCCTCACCTTTATTCAGAGAAGAGAAGCCTTGAGGGAAGGTATAAGTGCTGACTGTGGCACTTCTTTTCTCAGCAATGTTCATCGCCCAACCCGTGCCCTCTGTGGACGCCGGATAGACAAGACCGACCGCACGATAACTGTCGTTGACCGGACGGTTGATTAACTGCCCCTGAGCGTCCATCAGGACGGGGAGATAGACGCCAGCCACCGGCAGCGCCCTCGGTTGCGGCTCCGGTGGCGTGGTACCACCACCACTATCTCCGCCACCACCACCGCAACCAACCAAACCTAATGCACCAATAATTGCCCACGAAAGCGTAGTTTTTTTCATTATTTAATCTCGTTTTTTAGCCTGAACCTTATTATTCCGCAGCTATTTTAACGGGGCAGCACCCGCACTGTCTGTCGGCTATTTGTAACCAAACATTTCATCAAAATGAATGTTTTCTTGCGTACTCCTCTCCTCAACACATTTAGGCCCGCTGATATAAAAAGCCCCTCACAGAGAGGGGCTGAATCGAAAAATCGAGCTACCGGCTCACGCCTCGCTGCTGGGCAGCGCGGAAGGTTCCAGCAGGGTTTCATCTTCGGCCATGCAAGCAGCGGCGGTGAACAGCACGTCGGTGGAGCTGTTCAGCGCCGTCTCGGCAGAATCCTGCAGCACGCCGATGATAAAGCCGACTGCTACCACCTGCATGGCGATGTCATTGCTGATGCCAAACAGGCTACAGGCCAGCGGGATCAGCAGCAAGGAGCCGCCCGCCACACCGGAAGCGCCACAGGCACTGATGGTGGCAACCACGGAGAGCAGCACGGCTGTTGCCATGTCCACTTCCATCCCCAGGGTATGTACCGCCGCCATGGCCAGCACAGTGATGGTGATGGCCGCACCCGCCATGTTGATGGTGGCACCCAGCGGGATGGAGACCGCGTAGGTATCTTTGGGCAGGCGCAGTTTTTCACACAGCGCCATGTTGACCGGGATGTTGGCGGCAGAGCTGCGGGTAAAGAAGGCGGTCACACCGCTCTCTTTGAGGCAAGTCAGCACCAGCGGATAGGGGTTGCGCTTGATCTTCCAGAACACGATCAACGGGTTGACCACGAAGGCGATAAACAGCATGCAGCCGATCAGCACCACCAGCAGTTGGGCATAGCCAAACAGGGCGTCAAAGCCGGTCTCTGCCAGAGTGGAAGCAACCAGACCCAAGATCCCGAGCGGAGCACAGCGGATCACCGCTTTCACGATGGCGGAGACACCGTGAGACAGGTCAGTGATCAGCGCCTTGGTGCTCTCGTTGGCATGGCGCATGGCGATACCCAGACCGATGGCCCACGCCAGGATCCCGATATAGTTGGCATCCATCAGCGCCTTGACCGGGTTGGTCACCACGTTGAACAGCAGGGTCTGCAGCACCTCGGTGATCCCGCCTGGCGGGGTGATCTCGGCAGTATTGGCCACCAGATGGAGGTTGGAGGGGAACAGGAAGCTGGCAATCACCGCGACCACGGCCGCAGAGAAGGTACCAAACAGGTAGAGCGCCAGCAGCGGGCGAATATTGGTCTTCTGACCCTGCTTGTGACCAATGATGGCCGCCATCACCAGTACGAATACCAGCAGCGGGGCTACCGCTTTCAGTGCACCAACAAACAGACTGCCGAGCAGACCTGCCGTTTTCGCCCACTCGGGGGCAAACAGAGCCAGCAAGATACCGAATACCAGACCAACCAGGATCTGGCTGACCAGACTGGTGCTATTGACCAGCCGAAGGAGGGGGTGTTGTTGTGTCATCAAAAAAATCCCTAAGCACCGTAGTGCATGAATCATGAGTCCTGTCTGCAACCACTCATCGGAAGACCCCTGTCGCCCGAATGTGGTGTCTGTGGCCAGCCTTCTGTCGGGCCGATCCGCCAGTCACCGGATTGCATGACGGAATATCCCATTCGCCATCTTTTTTTTCCAGAGACT
Organism: Aeromonas sp. R2-4; assembly: GCF_040908365.1. NCBI lineage: Bacteria > Pseudomonadati > Pseudomonadota > Gammaproteobacteria > Aeromonadales > Aeromonadaceae > Aeromonas > Aeromonas sp. R2-4. The sequence goes on along the minus strand of NZ_JBFODO010000005.1, from coordinate 81,716 downwards.
CACCAAAAAATATCCCGTTTCCATCACAAAAAACCGCAACAAAACCTTAACCACAGCGCAACCACCCATTTTTGTACGTTTTATCGACACTCTCTGCCCTCACCCTCACGACCATTCCTGTGTCATCCATGACCGGAATCGCTGTGCTATCATCCCCCATTTGCTGCGGAGCCTTGCCATGATCATATCCCTGCTCAACCAATATTTTGGTTTCTCCGCACTCAGGCCAGGTCAGGAGGCGGTGATCAGCCGGGTGCTGGCAGGTCAGAGTGCCGCCGCCATCTTTCCCACCGGCTCAGGCAAGTCGCTCTGTTATCAACTGCCTGCCCTCGCCCTGCCTCACCTGACCCTGGTTATATCGCCGCTGCTGGCGCTGATGCACGATCAACTCGCCTTCCTTAAAAGCAAGGGAATAAGCGCCGCTACCCTCGACTCTAGCCAGAGCCCGGAGGAGAGCCGACGAGTGATGCAGCAGGCGCTGGATGGCCAGCTCAAGATCCTGATGATCTCGGTGGAGCGACTCAAGAACGAGCGTTTTCGCCGTTTTATCCAGCAAGTGCCGCTCTCGCTGCTGGTCGTCGATGAGGCGCACTGTATCTCGGAGTGGGGCCACAACTTTCGCCCCGACTACCTCAAGCTGCCGAGCTATCGCCATGACCTGAAGATCCCGCAGGTGTTGCTGCTGACGGCCACCGCCACGCCGGCGGTTATTCAGGATATGCAGACCAAATTCGGCATAGCGCCGGAGGGGGTCGTGGTCACCGGTTTCTACCGCTCCAATCTTGATCTGGCGGTCATTCCCTTGGCGCCCGACGCGCGGGCTAGCTGGCTCGCAAAGGAGTTGGCCAACGATCCAACGGCCCCCACCATCGTCTACGTCACCTTGCAACACACCGCAGAAGCCTGTGCCGAGCAACTCATTAGAGAAGGGATCAACGCCCGCGCCTATCATGCCGGACTCGACTCGGCGCTGCGCAGTCAGATCCAGCACGACTTCATGGCGGGCAAGGTGGACTGCATCGTCGCCACCATCGCCTTTGGCATGGGGATCGACAAAGCGGATATCCGGCGGGTCATTCACTACGATCTGCCCAAATCTATCGAGAACTACAGCCAGGAGATTGGCCGCGCCGGACGGGATGGCCAACCATCGCGCTGTATCGTGCTGGCCAACCAGAGCCAGCTGCCGGTGTTGGAGAACTTCGTCTACGGCGATACGCCGGATTTGAGTGCCATCCTCCAGCTGCTTGCCATCATCAAGCAGAGCGGGAACGAGTGGGAATTCCCCCTGCTGCGCCTATCCAACGACACCAATATCCGCCAGTTGCCCCTTAAAACCCTGCTGGTCTATCTAGAGATGGCGGGCATCATCACCCCGGCCTACAGCTACTATGCAGATTACCGCTTCAAGCTTGTGCTGGATAAAGGCGAGATAGTGAGCCGCTTCAATCCGGAACGCCGCCAGTTTCTGGAGCAGCTGTTCGCCTGTGCCCCGCAAGCCCGCAGCTGGTGCACCATGGACTTTGACGCCCTCTGGCAGGGCTATCAGGGAGAGCGACAGCGGGCGGTTGCGGCGCTCGACTACCTGCAGCAGCAAGGCTGGATCGAGCTTGAAAGCAAACAGATGACCGAGGTCTACCGGATCACCCGTCAGGAATGGGACAACGAGCAGGAAGCAAATGCCCTGCATGCCCTGTTCCTGCAAAAAGAGCAGAGTGAGCTGGCCAGACTGCAAGCCATGCTCGACTTTTTCACCTCAAGTGAGTGCCTGAGCCACCGCCTCGCCCGCTATTTTGCCGATGAGGTGGCGCCGGTTCATTGTGGCCACTGTTCTGTTTGTCGCGGCGAGGTGGCACATCTTCCTCCCCTACCCTCACTGACCATGCCAAACGAGGCGGGGATCCGCGCCTGGTGCGATCCGCTGATTGCCAAGACAGGTTCGGTGGATGCTCGTGTTCTGGCCCGTTTCCTGTGCGGCATCACCACACCGCTGACCAGCCGGGTCAAGGCCAAATCGCTGGCGGGTGCAGGCCAGTTGGTCGCGCACCCGTTTGCCCGCGTCCTGGCGGCAGTGCAACAAGCCTACCCTTGCTAGATGAGTGCTGGCGGCGTCAATAGCCACCAGCAGAAACAAGCGTTTACAGAAAAAGAAAAAGAAAAAGAAGACCCTCGCGGTTGCGAGGGTCAAGCCAACGGAAACGTGCTTAAACAGAGCTTGGTGAGGCAACAGTCAACTCTCTTGCTAAAGCATCTTGCTGCTCACACATCGCCAATCTAGGGCACTCAAAATGTAGCGTCAATGTAAAAATTAGAGCCAAAACTCCAAACAAAGTGATTTACGTTGACGTTCACGTAATGACATTCTCATCCATAACCCCGCCAACCCGCAGCCCCATTGCCTTTCGTCAAACCCCTTAATCTTTTCGCAATAAGTTCCCTGTTTCCCATAAACATTTATTTTTTATGTCTTTGACATTTACCTCACTATCGTGGCAAAAATAATTTAACAGTCAGTAACATAGCGGTGTTGTTGACTGACCCTCCCCGCAAAAGGATCGGGCAGGTTTCTTCAGAATTTAACCTATCAACCGTGATGGATTACTGGAGTCTGTTGACTAGGCTTTAAAAGCGCACAACACAAAAGCAGTCATCCACTTTTTTCAGGGTAAGCGACTATAACGAGGGCAAAGTTATGGGCATATTCGAGCATTACCAACAGCGATATGAAAAAGCGAGAGAAGAGGAATATACCATCCAGGAATTCCTGGATATGTGTAAGCAGGATAAAGCCTGCTACGCCTCCGCAGCCGAACGTCTGCTGACCGCCATTGGTGAGCCGGAGATGGTAGACACCTCAGCCAACCCCAGACTGAGCCGACTCTTCTCCAACCGCGTCGTGGCACGCTATCCCGCCTTCAAGGATTTCTACGGGATGGAAGAGGCCATCGAACAGATCGTCTCCTACCTCAAACACTCCGCCCAAGGGCTGGAGGAGAAGAAACAGATCCTCTATCTGCTGGGCCCCGTTGGCGGCGGTAAATCCTCGCTGGCAGAAAAACTCAAATCCCTGATGCAGAAGGTGCCCATCTATCGTATCAAGGGCTCACCGGTCAATGATCACCCCTTCTGTCTGTTCGACATCGAAGAGGATGGGGAGATCCTGGAAAAAGAGTACGGCATCCCGCGCCGCTACCTGCGTCCCATCATGTCCCCCTGGGTGGCCAAACGCCTGCACGAGTTTGGCGGCGACATCACCAAGTTCAAGGTGGAGAAGGTCAACCCCTCCATCCTCGATCAAATCGCCATCGCCAAAACGGAACCGGGTGATGACAACAACCAGGATATCTCCTCACTGGTCGGCAAGGTCGACATCCGCATGCTGGAGCACTTCGCCCAGGATGACGCCGATGCCTACTCCTACTCAGGCGCGCTGTGTAAAGCGAACCAGGGGGTGATGGAGTTTGTGGAGATGTTCAAGGCGCCCATCAAGGTGCTACACCCGCTGCTGACTGCAACCCAGGAGGGGAACTACAACGGCACCGAAGGGCTCTCTGCCCTTCCCTTTGACGGCATCTTGCTGGCTCACTCCAACGAATCCGAGTGGCAGCAGTTCCGCAACAACAAGAACAACGAGGCCTTCCTCGACCGGGTCTACATCGTCAAGGTGCCTTACTGCCTGCGCGTCTCGGAAGAGGTGAAAATCTACGAGAAGCTGCTGGTCAACAGCGAGCTGACCGAGGCCAAGTGCGCTCCGGGCACTCTCGAGTTACTGGGCCAGTTCTCGGTGTTGTCACGGCTGAAAGAGCCGGAAAACTCCAGCATCTACTCCAAGATGCGGGTCTATGATGGCGAAAGCCTGAAGGATACCGATCCCAAGGCGAAGAGCTATCAAGAGTATCGCGACTACGCCGGTGTGGACGAGGGGATGAATGGTCTCTCTACTCGCTTTGCGTTCAAGATCCTCTCCCGCGTCTTCAACTTCGACCACGCGGAAGTGGCCGCCAACCCGGTGCACCTCTTCTATGTGCTGGAGCAGCAGATCGAGCGCGAGCAGTTCCCGCAAGAGCTGCACGATCGCTACCTTGAGTTCATCAAGGGTTATCTGACCCCGCGTTATGTGGAGTTCATCGGCAAGGAGATCCAGACCGCCTATCTCGAGTCCTACTCCGAGTACGGTCAAAACATCTTCGATCGCTACGTCACCTACGCCGACTTCTGGATCCAGGATCAGGAGTACCGTGACCCCGAAACCGGCCAGCTGTTTGACAGAGCGTCCCTCAACAGCGAGCTGGAGAAAATTGAAAAACCCGCCGGGATCAGCAACCCGAAAGATTTCCGTAACGAAATCGTCAACTTCGTGCTGCGTGCCCGGGCCAACAATGCAGGCCGTAACCCCAACTGGACCAGTTACGAGAAGCTGCGCACCGTGATCGAGAAGAAGATGTTCTCCAACACGGAAGAGCTGCTGCCGGTTATCTCCTTCAACAGCAAAACCTCGGCCGAGGAGCAGAAGAAGCACGATAACTTTGTCGAACGGATGATGGAGAAAGGCTACACCCGCAAACAGGTGCGACTGCTCTCCGAATGGTATCTCAGGGTACGCAAGTCATCCTGACCCTGACTGTTCAAGGGGGAGTTATGGCGCATTTTATCGACCGCAGGCTCAACGGCAAAAACAAAAGCGCTGTCAATCGGCAGCGCTTCATCCGCCGCTACAAGAAGCAGATAAAACAAGCGGTCTCGGATGCTGTCTCCAAGCGCAGCATTCAGGACGTTGACAAGGGCGAGAGCATCAGCATCCCGACCAAGGATATTGGCGAGCCCCATTTTCATCAGGGGCACGGCGGTAAACGGGAGATGGTGCATCCCGGCAATGATCAGTTCGTCTCCGGTGACAAGATTGACCGTCCCAAAGGAGGAGGCGGTGGACAGGGTTCCGGCGAGGGACAAGCATCAAATCAGGGGGAAGGGGCCGATGATTTCGTGTTCCAGATTTCCAAGGATGAGTATCTCGATCTGTTGTTTGAAGATCTGGAGCTGCCCAGGCTGCAGAAAACCCAGCTCAATCAGCTGATGGAAGTCAAAACCTACCGTGCTGGCTACACCTCAAACGGGGTGCCCGCCAACATCAACGTGGTGCGTTCCCTGCAAAATTCGCTGGCAAGGCGCATGGCGCTGCAAGCAGGCAAGAAACGCCAATTGCATGAACTGGAAGATCGGCTGGCCCTGCTGGCCACCGATCCCAACGAACACTTTGCCGAGATCGCCCTGCTCGAGAAGGAGATCAGGGAGCTGAAACGACGGATCGATGCGGTGCCGTTTATCGACACCTTCGATCTCAAGTTCAACAACTTCGTCAAACGGCCCGTCCCCTCCAGCCAGGCGGTGATGTTCTGTCTGATGGACGTCTCGGGCTCCATGGATCAGGCCACCAAGGAGATGGCCAAGCGTTTCTATATCCTGCTCTATCTGTTCCTGAGCCGGACCTACAAGAACGTCGAGGTGGTCTATATCCGCCACCATACCCAGGCCAAGGAGGTGGACGAGCACGAGTTTTTCTACTCTCAGGAGACAGGCGGCACCATCGTCTCCAGCGCCCTCAAGATGATGAACGACATCATCAACGAGCGTTACCCCGCCAACCAGTGGAACATCTATGCGGCGCAGGCGTCGGATGGTGACAACTGGGCTGATGACTCACCACAGTGCAGGGAGATCTTGGCGCGGGACATAATGCCAAGGGTGAGGTACTACTCCTACATCGAGATCACCACTCGTGCCCACCAGACCCTGTGGCACGAATATGAGTCGGTAGCCAGCCAGTTCCCCCACTTTGCGATGGAGCACATTCGCAAGGTCGAGGATATCTATCCGGTGTTCCGCGAGCTGTTCAAGAAACAAGCGGCGTGAGGAGGTCACATGATCGAAACAGAAAAACGTGTAGCGCCACTGGATGACGGACCAGACTGGAACTTCGATCTGCTGGAGACCTATCATCAGGAGATAGCCCGGGTCGCCAGGTTCTATCGACTGGATACCTACCCCAACCAGATCGAGGTGATCACCGCCGAGCAGATGATGGATGCCTACTCCAGCGTCGGCATGCCTATCGGCTATCAGCACTGGTCGTTCGGCAAGCGCTTTATCCATACCGAGCGCAACTATAAGCGCGGCCAGATGGGGCTGGCCTACGAGATCGTCATCAACTCGGATCCCTGCATCGCCTACTTGATGGAGGAGAACACCATGCCGATGCAGGCGCTGGTGATGGCACACGCCTGCTACGGTCACAACTCCTTCTTCAAAAACAACTACCTGTTCAAGGCCTGGACCGATGCCTCTTCCATCATCGACTACCTGTTGTTCGCCAAGAACTACATCACCCAGTGTGAAGAGAAGCATGGCATCGAGGCGGTGGAACAGCTGCTCGACTCCTGCCATGCCCTGATGAACTTCGGGGTGGATCGCTACAAACGTCCCCAGAAGATCTCCATGGCCGAGGAAAAGCGGCGTCAGAAGGCACGGGAAGATTATCTGCAGACTCAGGTCAACGAGCTGTGGCGTACCCTACCCAAGCAGCATAAAGCGGCAGGGGTGGAGGACAGGCGCTACCCCGCAGAACCCCAGGAGAACATTCTCTACTTCATCGAGAAGAATGCCCCCTTGCTGGAGCCCTGGCAGCGGGAAGTGGTGCGTATAGTGCGCAAAATCAGCCAATATTTCTATCCGCAAAAGCAGACTCAGGTGATGAACGAGGGGTGGGCCACCTTCTGGCACTACACCATCCTCAATCACCTCTATGACGAGGGCAAGTTGAGCGATCGCTTCATGATGGAGGTGCTGCACAGCCACACCAACGTGGTCTATCAACCGGCTTACAACAGCCGCTACTACTCGGGGATCAACCCCTATGCGCTGGGGTTTGCCATGTTTACCGACCTGCGCCGCATCTGCGAGAACCCGACCGAGGAAGATAGATACTGGTTCCCCGACTATGCCGGCAGCAACTGGGTCGAAACCCTCCACTTTGCCATGCAGAACTTCAAGGATGAGAGCTTTATCAGCCAGTTCCTCAGTCCCAAAGTGATGCGGGACATGAAGTTGTTCGCCATTGATGACGACGATCTGAAGAACTATCTGAAGGTCTCCGCCATCCACAATGACGAGGGGTACCGTCAGGTGCGCAATACTCTGTCGGCCCAGTACAACCTCAGCAATCTGGAGCCCAATATTCAGGTCTACAACGTTGCCGTGAAGGGGGATCGCTCCCTCACCCTGCGCTATGTGCCCCACAACCGCATCCCCCTTGGCGACTCTCGCCATGAGGTGCTCAAACACCTCCATCAACTGTGGGGATTCGATGTGGTGCTGGAGCAGGATAACGGCGAGCTGCCACCCGATATCATAGGTCGTTGCCCGGAGCGCAAACCGGGGATCTGACCCGCGATCAGATATCTCTACGGCCCACTTCGGTGGGCCGTTTTTTAATCGGTTGCTTCTGCCAGCATGAGCGCAGCCCAAGCCGTACAACCCGAACAAACCACAACATAGAAAGAGGCCCGCATGGTGTGCGGGCCTCTTTGCCTTGCGGTCACTCTGCTGCGATTATCAGTAGAAGGTCTGCTGCTCTGCGGCCATCGCCTTGAGGCGGGCACAGGGTGCAAACCGGTCGCCGTGGCGCTTCTGGTAATACTCCAGACGGCCAACCAGATGATCGATCCCGAGCGTGTCCATATAACGGAACGGGCCGCCAAGGAAAGGCGGGAAACCGATGCCGAAGATGGCGCCGATATCGCCATCACGGGCCGACGCCACCACACCGCTATCCAACGCCATGGCCGCTTCGTTGAGCATCAGCAACACGCAGCGCTCGGCGATTTCCTGACGAGCCAGCTTGGCAGACGGCTTGATACCGAGCACGCCATAGACGCTCTCGTCCACCCTCTTCTTGCCCTCTTTGCCGGTCAGCTTGTTACGCGGTGCCGCCTTGCCATAGAGGTAGAAGCCCTTGCCATTCTTGCGTCCCTTGCGATCATTTTGCAGCAGTTTGTCGAACGCCTTGGGCGCCTGGAACTGCTCGCCGCCCAGCTCTTTTTCGAGAATGGGGGAGATCTTGGCCCCTACATCGATCCCCACCTCGTCCAACAAGGTGATGGGGCCAACCGGGAAACCAAAGTCCAGCAGCGCGCTATCCAGCACCTCCACCGGCTCCCCTTCCAGCACCAGTCTTGCCGCTTCATTCATGTAGGGGGCAAGGATGCGGTTGACGTAGAAACCGGCTTCGTCCTTCACCACGATGGGCGTTTTGCCCTGGGCGCGGGCAAAAGCCAGGGTGGTGGCGACCGTCTCGGCACTGGTGCTAGCGTGGGGGATGATCTCCGCCAGCGGCATCTTGTCCACCGGGCTGAAGTAGTGTAGCCCCACGACCCGCTCCGGATGCGCCGCCTCTGCCGCAATCTGGTTGATGGGCAAGGAGGAGGTGTTGGAGGCAAACACTGTGTGTTCACCGCACTCACGCTCCACGTCTTTCACCATCTGGTGTTTGAGCGCGAGATCTTCAAACACCGCCTCCACCACTATGTCGACCCGGTGAAAACCGGAGTAGTCGAGGGTACCGGTCAACAGGCTCATCTGCTTTTCCAATTCGCTGCGCAAGATGTGACGGCGCTTGAGCTTCTTGGCCAGAATGTCATAGCTGTAGCGCATGGCATTGCCGATCCCGGCGCTTGCCACATCCTTGATCCGCACCGGCACTCCCGCCTTGGTAGCGGTGACGAACGCAATGCCGCCCCCCATCAGACCACCGCCCAGCACGGCGGCATGGGCCACCTTGCGCGGCTCGGCCCCCTGATAGGTGACCTCTTTCTTCATCTCGGTGGTGGCAAAGAAGATGGAACGCAGGGCGGCAGACTCAGCAGTCATCACCAGCTCGCCAAAGTGGCGGGACTCGGCGGCCAGACCGGCCTTCATTCCCTCCTCCACGCCAATGCGCACAACGTCCAGGATCCGCTCCGGCGCCGGGTAGTTGCCACGGGTCTTGGCTTTAACCCCCTTGCTAGCCTGATCGAACAGCACCTTGCGACCCAGTTTGTTGGTCTCCAGCACCTTGCCCTGCAGATCCCGTTTCAACTGATGGCGCGGTTTGCCCTTCTTGGCCAGCTTGATGGCAGCATCCAGCAAGATTGACGGCGGCACCACATCGTCCACCAGCCCCAATTTCTTGGCTTGTTTGGCCCGCACCTGCTTGCCGGTCAGCATCAGATCCAGCGCCTTGGCCACCCCGATGAGGCGCGGCAGACGCTGGGTACCGCCAGAGCCCGGCAGCAGACCAAGCTGAACTTCCGGCAATCCCAGCACAGATTTTCCGTGATCGGTCACCACCCGACCATGGCAGGCCAGCGCCAGCTCCAGCCCGCCACCGAGGCAGGGGCCGTGAATGGCGGCGATCACCGGAATGGTCAGCCCCTCGATCTCGGCAAAGATCTCCTGCCCTTCTCGCGACAGGGTCTCGGCATCCTTGGCACTGGTGCAGGCGGCCAGCATGGTAATGTCAGCGCCGGCAATGAAGGAGTCCTTTTTGCCGGAGGTGACCACCAGACCGATCAAATCCTTGTTGCGTTTCACTTCGGCCAGCACGGTGCGGATCTCCTCCACAAAGGCGGCCTTCAGGGTATTCATGCTCTCGCCCGGCACATCCATGGTGAGGATGCCGATGCCATCTTTGCGAACATCCAGGGAAAAAGTCTTAGCGCTCATCATTCAACCTCCAACACCATAGCCACGCCCAATCCACCCGCCGCACAGGCGGTGTTGAGCCCCAGTCCCCCGCCGCGACGACGCAGCTCGTGCAGGGTCTGGGTGATCATCCGCGCACCGGTCGCGGCAAAGGGGTGGCCATAGGCCAGCGAACCACCGAGGACGTTGAACTTCTCCATGTCCACCTCGCCGATGGCCTGATCGCGGCCCAGCTTGTCACGGGCAAAATCGTGGCTGGCAAACATCTTGAGGTTGGCCAGAGTCTGGGCGGCAAAGGCTTCGTGCATGTCGATCAGGGTCAGATCACCGAGCGTGATACCAGCTCTGTCCAGCGCCAGCGGCGTGGCATAGGAGGGGCCCATCAGCATGTCCTGCCACACATCGATGGCCGAGAAGGCGAAGCTGCGGATATAACCCAACGGTTCGAGTCCCAGCTCTTTCGCCCGACCTTCGCGCATCAGCAACACTGCGGCGGCGCCATCGGTCAGCGGCGTGGCGTTGGCCGCAGTCACTGTGCCATGACCCCGGTCAAAAACCGGCTTGAGCTTGGCGTAACTCGCCAGATCCGAGCTTTCACGGATATTGTTGTCCCGCTCGAGCGGCGACTTGTAGGGCGGCACATGGGCGGTAAACACCTCGCCACTGAGCTTGCCATCGGCCCAAGCCTGCGCGGCCAGAGTGTGAGAGCGATGAGCCAGCGCATCTTGCGCCTCGCGGCTGATCTGGTGGCTCTTGGCCATCTGCTCGGCGGTCTGCCCCATGGAGAGACCGGTCGAATATTCAGCCACAGCAGGCGGCACCGGCAGCAGATCCTTGACCCGCAACTGGCGCAAAATGTTGAAGCGCTGCTGCAGATTGCGCGCCTTGTTGAGATCCACCAGGGCGCGGGCCAGCTTCTTGCTCACCCCGATGGGCAGCACGGAAGAGGAGTCAGCGCCGCCGGCAATGGCGATGTCTACGGTACCGGCCATGATGGATTCGGTGACGTTGGCCACCGCCTGAAAACTGGTGGCGCAGGCGCGGGAGACGCTGTAGGCATCGGTATTGACGCTCATGCCGGTACCGAGCACGATCTCGCGAGCAATGTTGGGGGCTTCCGGCATCTGAACCACCTGGCCAAATACCAGCTGGTCGATAAGCTTGGGATCGAGATCGGTACGGGCAAGCATCTCGCTCACCACCAGTTTGCCGAGATCGACTGCTGGCACGCCATGAAAGGCGGTGGCCTGCTTGGCAAAGGGGGTACGCAGCCCCGCCACGACGGCAATCCGTTCGCCCTGGCGAGTCGTCAGTTTCAATGGCTGTTTCATCCTGGCTCCTTGGTTTAAAAGGCAGAGGTCTGACCTCATTGCGCCACATCTTAACAATCCAATCACAAGTTTCATACAGCTGATTGAAACTAAATTAAGCACGGCAAGGCCCCTTTGCTCGCCCTTGGGAAGCAACTAGAGTATAAAAAGATCAACTTCCATAAAAACAACGGGTTTATCGCATGGCAGCGGCCGAGTTCAGAGCACTTAGGGACTATCTTGGCAGTCAGATCCTGGGGCAGGAGGAGCTAATAGAAGGGCTCCTGATTGCCCTGTTATGTGAAGGACATGTGTTAATCGAAGGGGCCCCCGGCCTTGCCAAAACCCGCGCCGTCAAGGCGCTCGCTGGCGCCGTCGAGGGACGCTTTGCCCGTATCCAGTTTACTCCCGACCTGCTGCCTGCCGATCTCACCGGCAGCGAGGTGTTTCACCCGCAGGATGCCAGTTTTGTATTCCAGCCAGGCCCCCTCTTCAATCATCTGGTGCTGGCGGACGAGATCAACCGAGCGCCGGCCAAGGTGCAATCAGCGCTGCTGGAGGCCATGGCCGAACACCAGATCACCGTGGGCAAAAAGAGCTGGCGGCTGCCACCCCTCTTTATGGTCGCCGCCACCCAGAACCCAATCGAGCAGGAGGGAACCTATCCCCTGCCGGAGGCCCAGCTCGACCGCTTTCTGCTCAAGCTGATGGTGGATTACCCGAGCCCCACCATGGAGCTCGCCATCTTGCAGCTCAACGCCAGCGGCGAACAGCTTGGCGCGGCGCCGGTGACTCTGAGTCAGACCAACTTGCAGCGTGCTCGCAGCGAAGTGCTGGCGGTGACCATGCAAAGCCGACTGGAGCACTATCTGGTGGAGCTGGTCTGTGCTACCCGCCCGGGCAGCGGCCTGTGCCCTGCCCTTGAGCCATTGATTGCCGTGGGGGCCAGCCCTCGGGCTACGCTGGGACTGGCTCGCTCCGCCCGCGCCCGAGCCTGGCTCGCCGGACGTGATTATGTGCTGCCGGAAGATATTCAGCTGCAAGCCTATCCTGTGCTGCGCCACCGCCTTATTCCCAGCTATCAGGCACTGGCCGACAATCTGGATAACGATATCCTGATCGCCCAACTGCTGGATCAGGTGCCATGTCCCTAGCGCAGGAGCTCCATCCCGATATCGCCCTGTCGCTGCCACGGCTGCTAAATATCCGGCTCTGGGCCAAGGCCAGGAAGCCACCTCACGCGGGCAGAAGCAACAGCGAACGCGGCAAACCGGGCCGATCTCCCGGACTCACGTTTCGCGAGCTGCGCGCCTATCAGGCTGGTGACGAGGTACGCCATATCGACTGGCGAGTGACCGCACGCCTCGGTCGTCCCTATACCCGCCTCTATAGCGAGGAGCTCGATCAGGCGCACTGGCTGCTGCTCGATCTCTCTCCCGCCATGTATTTCGGCTCCACGCTCCAGCTCAAGGCGCGTCTGGGGTGCGAGCTGGCGGCCGCCCTGATCTGGCAAGGGGAGAAGCAGCACAACACCCTGATCTGCCACGGGCTTATCCCAAATCACCAGAGCCAGCGCGGCAGCGTGCTGCCCCTGCTCGAATCCCTCTGCCATCTCTATCAGCAAGGGCTGGCCCGCCGGGCGCTTTCTCACTCGCTGGGCGACACCTTGTCCGGCGTGAAGCTGCCTCACGGTGCCAAGCTGACGATCATCACCGATCACAGACCCTGCGAGTCGGCGTTCTTTCAGCAATTGCAACTGCTCTCCCGCCGCCACGATATTCACTATTGGCAGATCCGCGATCCCCTTGAGGCAGCCCTTCCCCCTGACGGCCAGCTGCCAGTGGCTATCGATCGGCCAGGGCAGCACTATCAGGGCTGGCTGGATGGGGGCCATGCCGGTTTCTCCCGCCGCTACCAGCAAGCCGCCGAACAGCAACTGGTCCACGGCAAGCAGTTGCTGTTGCCATTGGTGCAGCGCCTCTACCTGCTCGATAACAGCCAGACGCTGCAACAGCAGTGGCAGGAGGGGTTATGTCATCAGGGATGAGCTCCCCCACCGACGTCGATATTCCCAGCCAAGCCTCCGATGCAATCACTCCGCCACTGGCCGCCCTGATGCGAGACATCCACCCGGGGCCTGATCTGATTGAACAGAGTATTGATCCTCGGGTACAGGCGCTATTGTGGCTATTGATCACAGGGTTATTGCTGCTACTGATCGTCCTGATTGCCCTCAGGGTGATACGTTACCGCCGCTGGTGCCGCCAGCTGGAGGGGGATCCGGCGCCGCTGGTGGCACGCATACAGGAGGCTCTGCGTCATGAAGCGCTGCAACGCTGGCCCGAGGCGCGCCAGCTGCAAGGAGAGGCGTGGCTCGCCTTCATCGATCGCCACGGCGGCAGCGATTTCAGCCAGTTCTCGTCTCACTGGAGCAGTTGGCTCTATGGCAGCCAGAACCCGACTCGCGAGCAGTGCGAACAGCTTCAGCAACATTATCGCCGTTGGGGTCAAACCCTCTTCTTCCAGCTCGCCCCCCGCTCGAGGCGTAAAACCGCGCGGAGGCATCCATGATCCTGGCCTGGCCCTGGTTTGCGCTGGCGCTGGTGCTGCCCTTGCTGGTGCGCTTCGGCTTGCCGCCCCTGCGCCGCGGCTATCTGGCTCACCCCGGGTTTGCGCTGCTGCGTCCTCAGGCCGGATTACCGCTTTGGCGCGCCATGCTGCTCTGGTGCGCCCTTATCCTCGCCCTCTGCCGCCCACAGTGGTGGGGAGAACCGGTTATTCAATATGAAGGGAGTCGGGATCTGCTGCTGGCGGTGGATCTGTCAGACAGCATGCGCACCCCTGATATGCTCGATAACGGTGAGCAGCAAGCACGGCTAACGGCGGTGCGCCAGCAGATCAAGACGCTGATCGCCAAACGGGCCGGAGACAGGGTGGGCCTCATTGTCTTTGCCGATCACGCCTACCTGCTCTCTCCCCTCACTCAGGAGATCCCGGCGCTATTGACCTTGAGCGACGAGCTCGATTTTGATCTTGTCGGCCGAACCACCGCCCTTGGCGAAGCCATCCAGCTGGCGCGTCAGCATGGAGATCCGGGTCGCCCCACCGCCCTGCTGCTGGTCACTGATGGCCGCAATACCGCAGGCAATGCCGACCCGCTGCAGGAGGCAAAACTCGCCGCGGCGCAGGGAATACGGATCTACACGCTGGGGGTCGGGGCCGATCCCGATACCTTTATCCAACCCTATGATGAGGCAGGCAGCGGTCAGGCCGATCCCAGCAGCGAACTGGACGAGCCGCTCCTGAAAGAGCTGGCCGAGACAGGCCAGGGGCGTTACTTTCGGGCACGCACCCAAAGCGATCTCGATGCCATCAACGCGACTCTCAATACCCTTGAACCTGCCCCCATGCCGATTGCCCAGTACCAGCCGGTGATCGAGCTCTACCCCTGGCCGTTGGCATTGCTTTGTGGCTTGTTGCTTCTGCCGTCAGGGCACGGCAGGCTGGAGTTTCGCATGGTGCGTAGCTGGCTGACACGAGGCGCACGCAGATGGAGTTGATCTTGCTCCGCCCCCTGTGGCTGATCGCACTCATCCCCTGGCTCTGGCAAGGGTGGCGCCGTCGTCGCCAGCCCCCGCTGCTCGCACCTGCGATGCAGGCTTATCTGCTGCCAGCATCCCGTCCTCAACGCCCCTGGCTTTGGTTGGCAACCCTGCCCGTCATTTTGGCTCTGAGCGGACCGGCACTGCGCGGTGAGCTGCAACAGCAGCCTGCAGCACCGCTAGATATCTGGCTACTGGACTTGTCACGCTCGATGACCGCCACCGATCTCAAACCGGATCGGGCAACCCGGGTCAGATGGCAATTACAGCAGCTGCTGAGCCGCGCCAAGGGCGAGCGCATTGCGCTGATCCTCTACGCAGGCGACGCCTACCTCGCCATGCCGCCAACCCGGGATCATCAGGCCCTTTCGCTGCTACTGCCCGACTTGCGCCCCGATATCATGCCGCTGCAGGGCAGCAACCCGGCACGGGCTGTGGCACTTGCCATGAAGCAGCTGGCCCCCGGTGAGCAGGCCCGTCTACTGCTGATCACCGACGACCTCACCCAGAATCAGATGGCCCAAATCGCTGCTCTGTGGCCCTGCCAACAACGCCTTCTCTGCCGCGACACCCAGTCGGCACGCCTCGATATTCTACTCGCCAGCAGTGGTCAACCGGCCCCCATGCCCGCCATTCCGGCCAATGAGTTGGGGTTTGCCACCCGCATGCCCGCGCAGTTGCCCGTCCCCGATAGTCAGGCCATTGCCGCTCTGGCCAACCGTCTCGGCGGTGAGCTGCAGTGGCTTGGCAGCGATGTCCCCCGCTTTGCACCGCTGCCCACCACTACCTCGGCCCTCACCCCGGCGCCACTGGATCTTGGCCCCTGGTTGCTGATCCCCTTGTTACCGCTCGCCTTGCTGGCCAGAGTCGGCGCCCGGTTGATGATGGCGCTGATGGTGGGAGCTCAGCTGCTTGCGCCACAAGATCTGCAAGCAGCAGAGAAGGGAGATCTGCAAGCGATGCAGGCTTATCAAGAGGGGGATTTTCAGCGGGCCGCCCGCACCTTCAACGATCCGGTCTGGCGCGGCAACGCCTGGTATCGAGCCGGTGCCTATCGGCAAGCCATCGCAGCCTATCAGGAAGCAGCGAGTGCCACTGCCCACTACAACCGCGGTAATGCCCTGCTGCAACTGGGGGAGTTTGCCGCAGCCAAAGAGGCCTATCTGGCGGCCCTGGCGCTTGAACCCGGTCATGAAGATGCGCTCTATAACCTCTCTCTGTTACAGGGCGCAGCGGCGGCGGCTCCCGATACCAGCAACAGCAAGCAACCCGAACCATCGGCCGCTCAGCAGGCGACGGCAATGCCCCTGCCCCCCTCTCCCCCGGTGTTGCTGCTGGAGCAGCGACTGCGCAAAGAGGCGCTGCGCCGAGATCTGATCAAGGTGGAGGAGCCCTGGTGACGCGGGCAGGATGGGGGCTGTTGCTCGCACTCGCGAGTCCACTTTGCTGGGCTTTGCCCCCTAGGGCAGAGCTGCTGCCGGGGGCCGACCCCAACGATTGGCTACTGATCATCGAAGCGGATGGCGAGCGCCAGAGCAACGAACTGGAGATCTCCCCCTTACTGCGCCAATTTGCAGTGGGCAGAGTGACCATGAGCCGGGTCACCACCCCGGTACAACAACTGACTCGCTGGCAGATCCCGCTGCACCAGAGCGACTCACCCGCTAATACAAAGGTGGTGATTGCCCCGCTCAAGCTGGGAAATGAGTTTACCCCCTCGCTCACCCTGCCATTGAGAGAGGTGAAAACAGCGGCGCTGCCGCAACCCGCTGCCCCCTCGCCCCTCGAGATGCAGGCTAGCCTTGAGCATCAGGGCCCGCTCTATCCCGGCCAGCCGGTGATCTACCGGCTGACACTGTGGCTACCTACCAGCATGCAAAACCCGGCCCTGAGCGAGCTCAGCTCTGCCCACTTTACCATCCGTCGCCTCGGTAGCGACGAGTGGATCGCCCCCGTTCAGGCTGGTCTACCCGGCCGGCTCACCCGCAGCTGGCTCGTTCAGGCAAAAGCGCCTGGGCTATGGCTCCTCGACTCACCCCGCTTGCAGGGGCAGCTCACGCAGCAAGGGAACAAGCCGCAAAAACTCTCGGCCCGCGCGGCACCACTCGAGGTTCGGGTCGACAAAGCCCCCGCCACGCCGGTGGCCACCCGGCTGACCCTGGGTCAACGGCTTGAACCGGCCTCCACGGGGGAAGTGGGTGAACCACTGATCCGTATCCTCACCCTGACCATGGAAAATGGTGACAGCAGCCAGATACAGCTTGCCCCCCTGATGGCCCATCAACTGCCAAGCGGCATACAGGCACATCCCGATGGCGAGCAACAGCAGGAGCGTTACCGAGATGGCAAGCTGCTGTTTGAGCGACAGTGGCGCCAGACTCTGGTTGCGGAGCAGAGCGGTGACTATCAGCTCCCCCCCATTGATCTGCCCTGGTTTAATACCCAAAGCGGTCGGATTGAGCAGGCCAGCCTGCCCGCCATCACGCTGACGTTTCAGACAACGACAAATCGGCAACCTGATCAGCAGACATCGCAGGTGGCACTGCGAGAGAGCCTTTGGTGGGTCGTGCTGGCCATAACGCTGCGTGCGCTATGGCGCCACTGGCCCCGTTGGCGCGCCTTCTATCAACTGCAACGTGCCCTTGCCCAACACCAGCCGGATGCCAGTCGCAAGGCGCTGATCAAGTGGGCGACCATGCGCTGGCAGGTCTCCTATTATCAATTAGGCCAGTTGTCCGACGCTGGGCATAATCGGCTCGGCAACGCGCTCGCCGCACTCGAGCGAGCCTGTTTTGCACGGCCCTCTTCTGGTCCGCCCATCGAGTGGCGCGCTCTGGCGCGCCCCCTCAGGGCTGATGAAACGGCCGGTATTGCGCATCTGATTTACCTGCTGGCGCACGGGAGTTCCCGCTCCCGCCGCCACGCCCCCTGACAAGGATTGCCCTATGGCACTGCTGTTTTTTAGAAAAAAACGTGCTCAGCAGCATATTGGTGGAAATGATCCGGCCACTTCGCCGGTCTCTGATCCCATGGCTGACAAACAAACCAAATTTGAAGCACTGGTTCATGCGCTGCACGGCGATCTCTACCGGTATGCCTACTGGCTGACCCGAGACCCCAACGTGGCTGAAGATCTGGTGCAAGAGACCTTCCTGCGTGCCTGGAAGGCTATCGACACCCTGCAGGATGACAAGGCGGCCAAAGGGTGGCTGATCACCATCCTCAGACGGGAGAACGCCCGCCGCTTTGAACGCAAACAGCTGGAGCTGGTGGATCTCGACGATCACCCTCAACCCCAGCACGATGCGCTGCACAGTGAACAGGAGATGGAGAACGAGTGGTTGCACCGTCACATCGCCCGATTGCCCGAGGAGTACCAGGAGCCACTACTGCTGCAAGTTGTGGGAGGATTCAGTGGTGAGGAGATTGCCGAGATGCTCGGCCTCAACAAAAACACCGTCATGACCCGACTGTTTCGCGCCCGCAACCAGATCAAGGAGGCGATGGAGCAGAAGAACCAAGCAAGAGGACACGGACATGGATGAACTCGAATTTCGCCGCAACGCCATGATCCAGCCCAACGATCAACAACCGGACTTTCTCAAAACCGCTGAAGCAAGCCAGGCTAATCGGAACTACCTCGACGCGATGAAGCATTTCGACAGAAGCCTCAAGCGTGCCATGCAGGTAGAGGTTCCCGCCGGACTGGCCGAGCGGATCCTGCTCAGGCAAGCCATGCTGCAAGACAGTGATGCGCCAGATGATATGCCGCCATCCCGACCCCTTGGCACGGCGCCAGTCAAGCTCCGGACATCGACATCCTGGCGCCAGATCGCCCTGGCTGCATCGGTCGCCTTCCTGCTGGGAATGAGCACCCGCTGGATCACGCTGCCAGAAACGGCTCCTGCGGCCCTCTCCCTCGCACAGGTGGCGATGGCTCATGTCTATGGCGAAGAACCCTTTATTGAAGGTGTCGATGAGCAGGTCAATCTGCATAACATCAATGCCAAGATGGAGAAGTATGGCGCCACCTTGAGCGGGATGGATGGGCTCAAGGTGACCTATGTCAATCACTGCTCGTTTTATCAGGGACCGGCCCTGCATATGGTGATTCAGGGAAAGATGGGGCCAGTCACTCTCTTTCTAGTGCCCAAACATGTTCCATTAACCCTGCAACAGGCCACCTTTGAAGATGGCACCCTCAAAGGGGAGATAGTCCAGCTCAAAGGCGCCAATATGGTACTGATTGGCGAGATGAAAGAGCCACTTGCCCCCGTTGCCAACGCCCTGCAGTCACGTCTGCAGTGGGACATTTAACATCCCCGGTTAACAACCTCAGAACCATCCTCAATAGCAGGCGGCGGTCACGAGCCGCTGCCTGTTCCCCCCCTGATTACTCCCCTTTGTCACTCATTTGCCTCAAGATTTCGAAAAATTGACAAAATTATTTTTGTGACGGAGATCGGCAATCCAGGTCAATAATCCATCTTTAGACCCTGAAAATGATGAATTAAACAGCAAGTTAAAACAAATGATTAACACATCGATCACTTTTATGTATTCTGCTGTCACTGGTCTGATTTCTTACCTCCTACCAGATCCATAGAATCACGCCAGAATTGATTGGGAAGAAGCTGAAATAAAAACGGATTTTGTCGAGGTTTGCATTGAACGTGCAGCCAATATCGGCAAAAAAATCTGCCTACAAGAGAGAACACCATGACGACAACTATTTTCAAGAAGAGCCTGATTGCCGCCACCATCGCGCTGGCCACCGGTCAAGTCCATGCCGCGGCATTCCAGTTGAACGAGCACTCGGCCTCCGGTCTGGGTCGCGCCTATGCCGGTGAAGCCGCTATTGCCGACAACGCCTCCGTTCTGGCCCGTAACCCGGCCGCCATGACCACCTTCGACAAGATGGCAGTTTCTGTCTCTGGCACCTACATCAAACCGGATGTGGATGTGGATGGTGCTGTTTACGCTGGCGCTAACAAAATGGCTCCAGCCAGCGAAAGTGGCATTGCTCCGGCAGCCTTCGTTCCCGCCTCCTACTTTATTCAGCCGCTGAATGACCAGTGGGCTTGGGGTATTGGCATCTTCTCCAACTACGGTCTCTCCACCGAATACTCCAAAACCTTCCCGGCTGGTGCCGGTGCTGGTGATACCGAGTTGATGACCTTCAATATCAACCCGAACATTGCCTATCGTATCAACGAACACTTCAGTGTCGGTGCCGGTATCAACGCCGTTTACGGTGCCGCCGAACTCAACCGCTATGCTGGTCTGCTGGGTCCGCTGAACCCACCTAGCCAGGGTGGCCCGCTGGCAACAGATACTCGCCTGGCTCACCTGAAAGGCGACACCTGGGGCTTTGGCTGGAACGTTGGCACTCTGTACGAAGTCAATGAGAACCATCGCTTTGCTCTGACCTACCGTTCACAGGTCGATATGAGCTTTGATGGTGACTTCCAGGGGCTCACTTCAGGGAACCGCACTGTTGATGGCAATCTGAAACTGGATCTGCCTGCACAAGCCGAGTTCGCCGGTTACCATCGCCTGAGCCCGCTGTTTGCTGTTCATTACTCTGTAAACTGGACTGACTGGAGCGCCTTCCAGGAGCTGAAAGCAACCAGCAGCCAATGTGCTGGCGGCGTATGTCTGCAAAAAGATGAGAAGTTTAAAGACTCTACTCGTTACTCAATCGGCGGTACCTGGTATATCAACCCGGCCTGGGAAGCTCGCATGGGCTTTGCCTATGACAACACCCCGATCGAAGCTGACTACCGCAGCCTGAGCATTCCCGACTCAGACCGTATCTGGTACAGCGCCGGTGCCACCTACCATATCAACACCGATATGAGCGTTGACTTTGGTATGGCTTATCTGGACGGTAAAGAAGTTGACGTCAACGAAGGTCTGCGTAGCCACTCCGACAGCCTGCGTTGGAAAGGAACTTCCCACGGCAACGCCTTCCTGGCTTCTGCCCAGTTCAACATGAAGTTCTGATTATTGATAGAATGGAAAGAGCGCCGCCAGGCGCTCTTTTTTTATCCATAACTTAGATTTCAGCGCACACATGTAGCACACACGTGTTTATTTTTCTTTTCCAATCAAGCTATTAGAGTGCATCATCCCAGCATTTAATCTTGTTTTATCCAGATACTGGCCATTACCGTTGCCTTACTGGTCATACCATATAAAATCCTGCCTCCATTCATATGACCGATTGAACCTTCGGGTAACAGCAAGGATTTTGCCATGCATCCCATCATCAAACCGTCCGCCATCGCCCTGCTGGTGATCGCGGGTCAGACTCATGCCGCTGGGTTCCAGCTGGCTGAACAGTCCGCTACAGGCCTGGGACGCGCCTTTGCCGGTGAGGCCGCCATCGCGGATAACGCCAGTGTGCTCTCCCGCAATGCAGCAGCCATGACCCGCTTCGATCAGATGGCGCTCTCTGGCGGAGTCATCTATGTCAGTCCTGACGTCAATATTGAAGGTAACACCCGCTTGCCGACCAAAGCCGGTATCGTAACCTCCGATGCCAGTGCACACGATATCGCCGCCGCAGCCTGGGTACCCAACGCCTATCTGATCATTCCACTCAACGAGCAGTGGCGACTCGGCTTCTCGGCAACCTCTTACTACGGTCTTGGCGTCAAGATGCCGGATAACTACAGCGCGGGACACTTTGGCAATGTCTCCGATATCAAGACCATGGATCTGGGTACCTCACTCGCCTATCGGATCAATGAGATGTGGTCAATTGGTGCCGGGATCTCTGCTATTCAGGGCGAAGGCGAAGTCGGTGGCACCTTCCCCTCTCGCAACCTGATCGCAAAACATTTGCAAGGGGATGGCTGGGCATGGGGCTGGAATGTCGGCACCTTGCTGGAGTTGTCCGAACAAACCCGAATTGGCCTATCCTACCGTCACGATGTCACTTTGACCCTCTCGGGAGATGCTATCGTGGGCCGACCCAATGCAGATGGCTCCGTTACCGAGGTCAGAGATACCGGCAGTCTGGATCTGCCGTTGCCAGCGACGGCAGAGTTGGCGGCATTCCATCAGCTGACTGACAAGCTGGCTATCCACGGCAGCCTGAACTGGACCAACTGGAGCAAATTCGTTCAGTTGGAAGCTGATCTCAACAATTTGCAGAACATGCACATCAAGGACGAGCACTGGGAAGATAGCTGGCGCTACGCCATCGGTATGACCTATCAGGTCACTCCCAAGTGGCAACTGCGCTCCGGTGTGGCCTATGACGCCAGCCCGGTGCCAGCCGATCGTCGTACCATCTCCATCCCGGATGCCGATCGGCTCTGGTACAGCCTGGGAATGGGGTATCAGTTCACGCCCAACCTGACCGTGGATCTGGGGCTGACCCTGATCGATGGCAAAAAGGTGGATGTCACTGAAAAAATGGAGCTGCAACCGGGTAATCCGCTGACGACCTCCACCTTCCAGGGCACTTCCGAAGGGGATGCCTGGCTGGCTGGTGCACAATTGAGCTATCTCTTCTAAATTCCTTCCCTGCAAAAAACGCTATGCCAATTATTGCCTTACTCAATAAGGTGAACACTGGCATAGTGTTCTGCAACACCATAAAATCAACCCAGTACCTTTACTGGAGCAAGGCATGTATTCCTACGTAGCAAGACAGCCGATCCTCGACAGAGACCTCAAAACTCATGCCTATGAGCTGCTCTTTCGCGATAGTCTGAATAATGTCTTCCCGAGTATCTCCTCCCAGCAGGCGACGTCACGCTTGGTGGTCGAACAGTTCCTCCAACAAAATATCGATCAGCTGTTGGGGGGCCGCCCCTGCTTTATCAATTTCCCCCACTCACTGCTGCTGGAGGGATTGGCAGAGTGCCTGCCGCCCGAAAAAGTGGTGATTGAGATCCTGGAAGATTCCCCACCGGATGATGCCCTGCTGGAAAAGGTGAAACAGCTGCACAAGCTGGGATATCAACTGGCACTCGATGACTTCACCATGTCACCGGATTGGGAGCGCTTCCTCCCCTTTATCCACATCATCAAGTTTGATCTTCGTGCCACCCCCCTGATGCAGATCAAAGTGTTTATCCAGCGGCATCAGACGCTGGGGCTCACCTATCTGGCGGAAAAAGTAGAGGACAAGGCGGAGTTCGAGCGGGTCAAACAGCTGGGGATCCAGCTGTTCCAGGGTTTTTTCTTCAGTCGACCCGAGATGGTCAAGCAAGCCACCATGGAGCCGGCACAAGTCGTGGTGATGCAGTTGCTCAACGTGGTCAACGAGGCAGAGCCTGATATCAACAAGATTGAGCAGCTACTCGGTCAGGATATCTCCCTCTCTCTCAAGCTGTTGCGCTATGTCAACCATCTCAAAGGCCACACCAACCCTATTTCGTCATTTCGCCAGGCTGCCATCTATCTGGGCAACACCCAGCTAAAGCGCTTTGTCTCGCTGGTAGCCGCGACCAGCGCCGGCAAGGGCAAGAGCGCCGAGCTCTACCAGATGTCGATGATCCGAGCCCGATTCTGTGAACTGCTGGCCCACGCCCACGCCCCGAGCCAGCAGGCACAACAGGCCTTTATCACCGGTCTATTCTCCCTGCTGGATGTACTGATGGAGCAGCCGATGGACAAGCTGCTCGGCACTATCCCTCTCATCGACGATATTCGGCTGGCGCTGCTGGAGCGCAAAGGCAATCTGGGTTTCTACCTCGCGTTTTGTGAAGATTACGAAAGCGCCAACTGGTCACGGGTCACGGCCAGAACAGCCCGCCTGGGGCTGAGCGAGGATAAGGTGAGTCACCTCTATCTGGCCGCCACCACCTGGGTCACGGAACAACTGCTGGCGATGGAAGCCACCAATTAATTCGCCTCATCATTCACTTCGACCGCGATAGCGGTCGCCTCCCCGCCCCCGATACAGAGCGCGGCTACGCCTCGCCGCAGACCCCGTTGCCGCAGCGCGGCGATCAGCGTCACCAGAATGCGCGCGCCACTCGCCCCCAACGGATGACCGAGTGCACAGGCCCCACCATGCACATTGACCTTGTGATGAGGGATGCCGACCCCGCTCATGGCCAGCATGGTGACCATGGCGAAGGCCTCGTTGATCTCGAATAGATCCACCTCTTCCACCGACCATGCCAGACGCGCCAGCAAGCGTGAAATGGCGCCAATGGGCGCAGAGGTAAATTCGGCGGGCAATGCCGCGTGGCTCTGATAACCGACGATCCGTGCCAGCACTGGTACCTGCCAGGCTTGCGCCGTGGCGCCATCCATCAATATCAGCGCCGCCGCACCATCCGAGATGGAGCTTGAATTGGCCGCCGTAATAGTGCCTTCCTTGCCAAACGCTGGCTTCAGGGTAGGGATCTTCTCCGGTCTGCCCTTGCTGGGCTGCTCGTCTTCGGCCAGCAACAAGCGATCACCGCGATAGACACTTGCCAGCTCGGATGCAAACGCGCCGGCTTGCTGCGCATCGCGCGCACGCTGCAACGACGCAAGAGCAAACTCATCCATGGCACTGCGGGTCAAACCGGCCTGATCGGCGCTGCGCTGGGCATGTATCCCCATCAGCTGGCCATCATAGGCATCTTGCAAACCGTCGAGGAATAGGTGGTCCAGCACCTTTTGATGCCCCATCCGAAAGCCGCTGCGGGCATTATCCAGCAGATAGGGGGCACGGCTCATACTCTCCATCCCCCCCGCGACCACCACCCTGTTGTCACCAAGGCGGATGGTATCCGCCGCCAGCATCACTGCTTTCATGCCGGATCCGCACACCTTGTTGACCGTGGTAGCAGGCACACTATCTGGCAACCCTGCTTTCAACAACGCCTGCCGGGCTGGCGCTTGCCCCACGCCCGCCGCCAGCACATTACCCATAAACACTTCATCGACCTGCTCCGGACTCAGCCCACTTTGCTGTAGTGCCGCCTCAATGGCATAGGCACCCAACTCAGGCGCAGTTACCTCTGCCAATGCCCCCTGAAACGCCCCCATCGGAGTCCGTTTTGCCGCCACAATTGCAATATCCATTTGCCTGCCTCTGTTTGTTACATGGCCATAACATAGGGGTTCTGACGCGATGGAACAAGAGTTGCAGTGCAGTTTACGTTTAGGTAAGGTGCAGACAGGATTTAGTTCGCCAAGAAGTCTGTATGAACAACAAGGATGAAGGACGGCGCTTCAGCATCAGTGAGCTGGCCCGGGAATTTGATATTACGACGCGCAGTATCCGTTTCTACGAGGATCAGGGGTTGCTTAATCCCGCCCGAGAGGGACAAACCCGCATTTACAGCAAGCAGGATCGGGTTCGCCTCAAGCTCACCCTGCGCGGCAAGCGGCTCGGGTTCAGCCTCGCCGAGATCCGCGAGTTGTTTGATCTCTATGATGCCGACAAGAGCAGCCGCACCCAGTTACAGACCATGCTGGGACTGGTTGAGGAGAAACGGGAGACACTGCAACAGCAGATGGAAGATATCAGGATGGTGCTGCTGGAGCTGGATGCCGCCGAGCAGCGTTGCCAACAAGCCCTTAGCCAGCTGGGATAACCGCCTTGCTGGCTTATCAGGCAAGTCCCTTCAGCCTGCTCACAAGATGCCAGATAGCAAAAAGCCACTCCTGAGAGTGGCTTTTCTTCAACCTGACGGTTCGCTATTAAACGCGAACGAAGTCCAGGTGGATCAGCTTGTAACGTACCGGGTGACGCTGGATAGCTTTCACTTTTACGTTAACTTCTTCACCGTTGATAACCAGAGTCAGTACAGACTCATAGAATTCCGGCTTCTCTTGAGCCAGGATCATTTTCTTGTGGTCAACAGTGATGGACAGAGCTTCTTTACCTGCACCGTAAACGATGGCAGGAACTTGGTCAGCTTGACGCAGGCGGCGGCTCGCACCTTTCCCCAGGTCAGAACGGACTTCAGCTTGGAATACGAAAGACATAGTATGTATCTCTTTTGGATGAATTTATGGTGCTAACTGCGACCGGTCAACACCTCGCAAAACGAGCGCGAATACTACCACGGGCCAAATTCGGATACAAGGCACCGACTCTGCATTTAGCGCCCCTGCTCCAACCGGGCGAATTGCTGCTGACGCTGGGCCGGGCTCAGGGCATCAAACTTCGCCAGGGTCTCGGCGCGCGGGCAGTAGAGACCCTCCCCCGTTCTGACTCGAATGCTCTTGCCAAGCCGCTGCTGGTTCTCTGCCACCAGCGCCAGCAAATAGCTGTAGGTATCGGCTCCCCGGGCGCTGGATAACTGGTTGGCAATGCGCCACAGGGTCTCCCCTGCTGCGACCTGATGACACACGGTTTGTGGACCGCCGGCCGCAGGAGCCGAGAGAGTAAGCATGGCGTCACTGCCTGCGGATAAGCTAGCCGTGTGGCTGGCGAGCGCCATATCGGTGCTCGCTACTCCCTCATATCCTTGGGCACCACTCATCCCCGCAGTGCGAAAGGTCACCCCCAGCTGAACCAGTAGAGGTTCGCTCTCGGCGGGGTCGGTGAGCATATCAACACCACCGAACGCCTCTTGAGGTGTGCGGAATTCGGCGATAAAGGGCGCGGCAGGTTGCGCGTGATAAGCAGGGGAACCACTCCCCTGCTGCACGATTGCAGCGACCTGGCCGGGGGCAACCCCGTAAGCCATCTCGTCGATACGCCGCAGCCTTGCCAGATAGGTTTTGGAGAGCTGCGCCTCCCCCTCGAACAGATCGAAGGGGGGCACCAATCGGGCGGGAAAGAGGATCTGCCAGCGACCATGCTTCTGCTTTTGGGCCAGCGGCGGAAACTGATTGCCACGCCAGGCCACAAACATCGCAGGCGGCGTGCGCGCCAGCGGGTAATATTCCGGGTTCAACTGCACCCAGGTTTGTTCCGCGATGGGTTGATAACCGCTGATCACCACCTGCGCCACACTCAACCAGATCCCCAGCATCCTTGCCTCCCTGACTTGCGGTTTGAAGGGGCGACCTGACCGGCAACCCCTTCTCATCACCCGCTATCATGCTGTTAAAACAGTTAGATAGCAGCTTAGCACTGAGCAATGGCGTTAAGCACCCGTTTATCTGAGACCGGATAAGGGGTCCCCAGATTCTGGGCAAAGAACGACACCCGCAGCTCCTCGATCATCCAGCGAATATTGGCCACCTCGGTGGGAATAAGCTGGGATTTAGGGATCTTGGCCAGCAGCGCCTTGTACTCCGACTCCACGCTGTGCACTTTGAGCATATAGACCCGATCCCGGTTGGGATCGATGGCCAGCTTCTCCAGACGCCGCTCAATGGCCCGTAGGTAGCGCAAGAGGTCCGGCAACCGCTGCCAGCCGGTCTCGGTGACAAAACCTTTGTGAATAAGGTTGCCGAGCTGCTGCTGGATATCGGACATGGCAAAGGCGGTATCGAGCTGCATCTTGCCCTTGAGCCGCTTCTTGATCTCATGGGAGAGGGTCAGCACGGCTTCCACCTGCTTGGCCACCTCCACCACCGCATCGTTGAGCTCGGCGCGAACAAACTCCTTGAGCGCCTCGAAACCGGCCTCGTCCCAAGCCAGCCCGCCATGTTGCTCGATCAGCTTGTCACAACCGCAGGCAATGCAGTCATCAATCAGCTCCGCCACCTTGCCAAACGGGTTGAAATAGAGCCCGAGCTTGGCCTTGTTGGGCAGCTTCTCCTGCAGATACTTGATGGGCGATGGCACGTTGAGCAGTACCAGCCGGCGCTGACCGGCCCACATTAGCTGCTGCTGCACCACTGGGCTCTCCACCAGCTGAATAGCGACCGAGTCCTTCTCGTCCACCAACGCCGGATAGGCTTTCACTTCGAACCCGCCGCGCTTCTGGCTGTACTCCTGGGGCAACTCGCCAAAGCTCCACAGGGTGAGGCCAGACTGCTCGATGTCATCATCCGCCACTTGCGACAGGGTCTCCTGCACCTTGCCACGCAGGGACTCTTTCAATGCCTCCAGATCTTTGCCTTCCGCCACCTTCTTGTGCTTGTCGTCCACCACCCGGAAGGTGAGTTTCAGGTGATCGGGCACCGCATTCCAGTCCCAGGATTCGCGAGGTACGGTGACGCCGGTCATGCGGCGCAGTTGGCGCTCCATCTCGTCCAGCAGCGGTCCCTGCTCGGGGTTGATGCTGGCAAGCAGCGCATCGGCATAGTTGGGGGCCGGCACGAAGTTCTTGCGCATCGGCTTGGGCATCGACTTGATAAGGGCCACCAACAGCTCATGGCGCAGCCCGGGGATCAGCCACTCGAACCCCTTCACCTCCACCTGATTCAGGAGCGGCAGCGGAATATGCAGGGTCACGCCATCGGCGGCCTCCCCCGGCTCGAACTGATAGGTCAACTTGAGCTTGAGGCGCCCCTGCTGCCAGAAGTTGGGGTAGTCGAGATCGCTGATGTGGGCCGCATCCCCCTTCATCAGCATCTCTTTCTCGAAGTTGAGCAGTTCGGGATCCCGCTTTTGCGCCTCTTTCCACCACTTGTCGAAGTGGCGGGCGGAGATCACCTCCTCCGGCAAGCGGGCATCGTAGAAGCGGAACAAGTCCTCGTCATCCACCAGAATGTCGCGCCGACGGGATTTGTGCTCCAGCGCCTCCACCTCGGCCAGTAGCTTGCGATTGTCGCTGAAGAAACGGTGACGGGTCTCGAAATCCCCCTCCACCAGGGCGCGGCGGATAAAGAGCTCACGGCACAGCGCCGGATCGATACGGCTGAAGTTGATGGTGCGTTCGTTGACCAGGGTCAGGCCATAAAGGGTGACCTTCTCCTTGGCCATCACGGCGCCGTTTTTCTTCGACCAGTGAGGGTCGCTGTGGTGCAGCTTGATGAGGTGGCCTGCCAGCGGCTCCACCCATTCGGGTTCAATCTTGGCATTGATGCGGGCGTAGAGACGCGAGGTTTCCACCAATTCTGCGGCCATCACCCACTTGGGCGGCTTCTTGAACAGACCCGAGGCCGGGAAGAGGTGGAAACGGCCATTGCGAGCACCAAGGAACTCGGGCTTTTCCAGATCCTTGTTGCCGATATGGCTCAAGAGACCGGTAAGCAGCGCGCAGTGCACCGTCTTGAAATCTGCCGGTTCATGGTTGGCTTTAAAACCCAGCTCCTTGACCGTCTGGCGCAGCTGGAAATGAATGTCCTGCCATTCGCGCACCCGCAGGTAGGAGAGAAACTCCTTCTGGCACATGCGGCGGAACGGATTGCTGCCGAGCAGATCCTGCTGCTCTTTCAGGTAATTCCACAGATTGACGAAGGCGAAGAAGTCGGAATCCTTGTCCTCAAAGCGCCTGTGCTGTTCGTCGGCGGCCTGTTTTTTCTCCATGGGACGCTCGCGAGGATCCTGAATGCTGAGGGCTGCGGTGATCACCATCACCTCGCTCAAACAGCCGGTCTGCGCTGCGCTGATCACCATCTTCGCCAGACGCGGATCAAGGGGGATGCGCGAGAGCTGGCGACCGGTTTCGGTCAGCTGCAGTTTGGCCTCGCGATCGCCGGTGGCGGGCAGCTCGCGCACCGCCTCCAGCTCTTTCAAGAGAGTCAGACCATCCTTGATATGACGCGACTCTGGTGGCTCAACGAAGGGAAACGCCTCCATGTTGCCAAGGCCGAGCGCCAGCATCTGCAGGATGACGGATGCCAGGTTGGTACGCAGGATCTCGGGGTCGGTGAAGGCAGGGCGGCCGTTGAAATCCTCCTCCGAGTAGAGGCGGATACAGATACCGTCTGCCACCCGACCGCAGCGCCCTTTACGCTGGTTGGCACTGGCCTGGGAGACCGGCTCGATGGGCAGGCGCTGCACCTTGGTACGCCAGGAGTAACGACTGATGCGGGCGGTGCCCGGGTCAATAACGTAACGAATGCCCGGCACCGTCAACGAGGTCTCCGCCACGTTGGTGGCCAGCACGATGCGCCGACCGGCGTGTTGCTGGAACACCTTGTTCTGCTCGGCGTTGGAAAGGCGGGCGTAGAGCGGCAGTACCTCGGTATCGCGCAGGTTGAGTTTGCGCAAGGCATCGGCGGTATCGCGGATCTCCCGCTCGCCATTCATGAAGATGAGGATGTCCCCCAACCCTTCACCGGCCAGCTCTTCCACCGCATCGAAGATCCCCTGCAGCTCGTCACGCTCTTCCAGCCCTTCATTTTTATCACTGACGAGTGGGCGGTAGCGCACCTCTACCGGATAGGTGCGGCCGGAGACCTCGATCACCGGCGCCTTGTTGAAATGGCGGGAGAAACGTTGCGGGTCGATGGTGGCCGAGGTGATGATCACCTTGAGATCGGGGCGCTTGGGCAGCAGTTGCTTTAGATAGCCCAGGATGAAGTCGATATTGAGGCTGCGCTCGTGGGCCTCATCGATGATGATGGTGTCGTACTGGGTCAGCATCCGGTCATTCTGGATCTCCGCCAGCAGGATACCGTCGGTCATCAGCTTGATGTGGGTCTGCTCGCTCACCTGATCGGTAAAGCGCACCTTGTAACCCACGTAGTGGCCAAGCTCGGACTCCATCTCCTCGGCAATACGGGCCGCGACGGTGCGGGCTGCCAAACGGCGTGGCTGGGTGTGGCCGATAAAGCCCTTCACCCCGCGCCCGAGCGCCAGACAGATCTTGGGGATCTGGGTGGTTTTGCCCGAGCCTGTTTCCCCTGCAATGATCACCACTTGATGCTCTTGAATGGCCTTGGCGATCTCAGCCTGCTTCTGGCTGACCGGCAGGTTGTCCGGATAGGTGACCTTGGGTACTCCGGCCAGACGGGTTTGATAGCGCGCTTGCGCGGCATCCAGATCGGCGGCGATGGTCTCCAGCACGGCGGCCTGTTTGCCTTCAGGCAGCTTCTTGACCCCGTGCAGACGGCTGGAAAGGCGGCGGGCGTCGAGGTTCATGCAGGCAGAGAGACGGCGGCGCAGCGCCTCGATAGAGAGAGACAAGGTACGAATTCCTTAAATAGGTGCCCAGAGGGGCCATATCGATAAGCTGGGAGCGATCCTAAAGAGCGAGCGGGGGCGGTGCAAGCCTTAACGTAGCGTTATATATGGGAAGACAGAGAGATTGGCCGATCCTCAGATATGGCAAAACAATTATTGTAAGATGGCATAACATGAATAAGTCGCAGCATATGAAATAGCCAAGGCAAGCCGAAGCTTGCCTTGGGAGAGAGAAAAACAGGGTTAACTGTGGGTGTGATGGACAAAACAGGTGGTGAGCTGGGCGTGAATGGCCTGCATGACATTGTGACGATTGATGACACCGAGCAGACGCCCTTCCTCCACTACCGGATAGATCTTCGGCTTTTGCCCCATCATCATCTCCGCCAGGCTCAAAATGCTGGTATCTGGCCCCACCGACAACACCTCCTTGCGCATCACATCCTTGACCTGCGCCACCTGTTCGCAGTGATAGGCCTCCTTAAGCAGTACTGCGATGCAATCCTGCTCGGAGATCCAGCCAATCAGATGGCCCTGCCCATCCACCACCGGGCCACCGAGCTGATGACTGTTCAGAAATTTCTCGACCGCAGCTTGCACCATCATGTCGGCAGTGAAGGTGATGGGTCTGCTCTGCATATAATCCTTGGCTTTTAGCGATTCCATATCTGCTCCCCTACGGTAGTCCATCAAGCTGGCGTCTTGTGCGCCGGTACCGGCACCATGCTCGGCTTGTTCCAAGCATAGCTGGCTCGCGGCGGTATGAGTCAGCGGCCAGCCTCTCCCTCAATTGATGGCATGATCCGGCTCGCGATCCGGAATAGCTGCCATCATCATCTGCGGCAGGTGATCGGCCAGCACCGCCACCACTGCGGGATCAACCCGCCCCTGATCCGCCAGTTGCTGCATAAAGGTCAATGCGTCACGGGCAGGCAGGCCGCGCCGATAAGGTCTGTCCTGCACCATGGCCTGAAAAATATCGGCGACCCGCAGGATCCGCGCTTCGAGCGCCATGGCGGATGCCGGCAGGTGGAACGGATAGCCCTCCCCGTCAGGCTCCTCATGGTGATAGGCCGCCCAGCAGGCAATCTCCTCAAACCCTTCGATGTGGCGCAGGATCTGGTAAGTCTCGAAGCTGTGGGTATTGATGATGGCCCGCTCCTCTTTCGTCAGGCTGGCAGGCTTGTCAAGGATCTCGTCCGGCACCCTGAGCTTGCCCAAATCGTGCAGCAAACCGGCGATCTCCAGCATGTCGCAATGGATGGCACTGACCCCCATCAATTCTGCCAACGCACGAGACAACCTGCTCACACCGAGTGAATGCGTCATCGTGAATGGACTTTTGGCGTCGACAATACCGGAGAAGATCTGCGCCAGCGCTTTTAGCTCCCCGTTGAAGGTCAGGCAAGGCTCCCGCACCTGCAGCATCTCCAGCATGTAATCATTGATGGAGCGTGCTTCCAGCTGCAGCCAAAATGCCTCAGAGCGAGACGCCTTCAGGAAGGCATCCACCAGCTCGGGGGCAAAGAACTCGTCACGGAAATCCTGCAGGCGTGCGCGGATCTCGTTGGTATGCATCAACAATGAACCATCGCCATAGTAGGGCGCCGCCAACGCATCGCAGCGATCCACCAGAAAGATAAGGTTGGCCTGACGGGCTACATTGGGGTCCACATCGGCCATCTCGCGCAACAGGTGCCAGTGGGTATGGTGATAACGGATAGGCAGGGCCAGCGGGGCCAGCAAACGGAAATCCTTGAGCAGCTGATATCCCACCTCGCAGTGGCGCTGGGAGGACTCCCAATCGAACTCGCTGACCAGATGGTGATGGGTGATGGTCGAGGAGACACCGATATCATGCAGCACCCCCAATTCGAACAGCAGACAGCGTTCGGCCTCACTCATCCCCAGCTCCCGGCTGCACTCGGCAGCCATAATCCCGACCCGTTTACCGTGGGCCACATCGCCAATGCCCACCAGATCCAGCGAGGCTGACAAGGCATACACCACCTGCCTTAGATCCACTTGCAACGAAAAGGGGGCTGTGCCCTGCGCTCTGTCCATGATCCGGGTCCCATGCGATGTTATCGTATCAAACTGGCGCTGTTTTATGCCTCGCCTTCTATCAACTTAGTCAATAGCCGAGCCTTTTACCTTGTTTTTATAGGCATTTATGAACCTGTGCACCTTGAAAAGACAAAGATCACAGCTGGATTTATTTGGCCACTCCCATTCAAGTCATATTTATCCATTCAAAAATATGTGAGCAGACTTTTTAAATCTCGCGTAGAGATTGTGAGCAATTTTAAAAACTCATATCTGAGCGAAACAATCAACACCCCAACTTTACTTAATTATGACTTAATCAGAATTAAAGAGTGCTCGGTTTGCCAGTAAGAATTTTGAATAAAGGCACACCACAACGCCCATAACTGCCACCATCCCCAAATTAATTAACCGAACTGTGAACTCCATCACCCATTTATTCGCCTTGTCGCCATCGATAGCGGTAGACACCTCCGCCTTCTGGATACAGCTTCCCATGCTCGCTCCAGCCCACCCGATAGCCTGCGACCGAAAGGTTGGAGAAAAAATATCGGATAACCAGCGGTTATATTCGCTATAAGGCGACAAGGATAAACGGGATTTATAGAGTGAAAATGTTGAAAGCTGATTTCCAAGCGGCGGTTAACTCGGGCTATTCAGGTCATATCACTCTTTGCAGGTCATAACGACAGCGATAAAGGGGAATGTGCCCATCCGGGTATTCCATCCCCTCCAACAGCCTGCACGGGATGATATTTCCACCGCGTTAAACGCACGCTGCTTTCATCGCCCATTTTGTGTACCAATTCACATCAGATTAGGAGTGGAGCCAATAATGGCCATTCAAATAAACAAAATAGCCATGAGCCTTGCCTTAATGGCCACCGCTGGTAGTGCCACAGCAGCCGCCAAGCCCAATATTCTTGCCATCATGGGCGATGACATCGGCTACTGGAACATCAGTGCCTACAACCAGGGGATGATGGGCTACCAGACCCCGAACCTGGACAGGATCGCCAATGAAGGGGCCCTCTTTACCGATCACTACGGTCAGCAATCCTGCACCGCCGGCCGCGCCGCCTTCATTACCGGTGAAGAGCCATTCCGTACCGGTCTGCTGACCATCGGCATGCCCGGATCCACCCACGGCATTCCGGATTGGGCCCCCACCATCGGTGATCTGCTCAAAGAGCAGGGTTACATGACGGCTCAGTTCGGCAAGAACCATTTGGGCGATCAGAACCAGCATCTACCGACCAAGCACGGTTTCGACGAGTTCTTCGGCAACCTCTATCACCTGAACGCGGAAGAGGAACCGGAAACCTACTACTACCCGAAAGATCCGGAGTTCAAGAAGAAGTTCGGCCCACGCGGCGTCATCAAATCTTCTGCCGACGGCAAGATTGAGGATACCGGCCCCATGACCCGCAAGCGCATGGAGCATGCTGACGAAGAGTTCCTCGAGTCTTCGCTGGCGTTCATGGAAAAAGCAGTCAAGGCCAAGAAGCCCTTCTTCATCTGGCACAACGCCACCCGCATGCACGTCTGGACCCGTCTGCAAGAGAAGTATCAGGGTAAATCCGGCGTCAGCATCTATGCCGATGGCATGCTGGAGCACGATGATCAGGTGGGGATCCTGCTCGACAAACTGGACGAGCTGGGGGTCGCCGACAACACCATCGTGATCTACACCACTGACAACGGCGCCGAGACCGTCAGCTGGCCGGATGGCGGCACCACCCCCTTCTATGGGGAAAAAGGCACCACATGGGAAGGCGGGATGCGGGTTCCGCAACTGGTTCGCTGGCCGGGCGTGATCAAGCCAGGCACCAAGGTCAACGCCATGATGGCTCATCAGGACTGGATGCCG
Organism: Aeromonas sp. R2-4; assembly: GCF_040908365.1. Classification (NCBI taxonomy): domain Bacteria; kingdom Pseudomonadati; phylum Pseudomonadota; class Gammaproteobacteria; order Aeromonadales; family Aeromonadaceae; genus Aeromonas; species Aeromonas sp. R2-4. The sequence goes on along the minus strand of NZ_JBFODO010000005.1, from coordinate 47,219 downwards.
ACGCTGCTAGCCGCTGCCGGTGTACCGGATGTGAAAGAGAAGCTTGCCAAGGGCTACAAGGCCAACGGCAAACAGTGGCGGGTGAAACTGGACGGTTACAACTTCATGCCGTACCTCGCCGGAAAAGCCGACACCTCCCCGCGCAACTCCATGCTCTACTTCTCCTCAAACGGCGAACTCAACGCCGTGCGCTGGAATGACTTCAAACTGAACTTTGCCACCATGGAGGGCAACATCACCGACGCGGCGCGTGTGACTCCGAACTGGCCGCAGATCATCAACCTGCGCGCTGATCCGTTCGAGAAGGCACCGCATGAGTCAGGCATGTATCTGCGCTGGATGGCAGACAACATGTGGCTGTTCGTACCTGCACAGGGGATCCTGAAAGAGTTCTTTGACACTCTGCCCAACTACCCGATGCAGCAGAGCTTCCAGATGAACCCTGCCAGCATTAGCTCCCAGAGCCTGATGCTCAAGGGCAAACTGGCAGAGCTGGATGCACTCAAACAAAAAGTCGCCACCATCAAGTAAGGCGGTGACTCCAACGCCCATCACTCTCTGGTGGGCGTTTTCAATTTCCAGCCGGCTCGCCCCGTGCCGGCTGGAAATTGAAAACCCGTTGGCCCCTCCTAGCCCTATCTCTGTCTCGTTAAATGTACCCTGTGGAAAACCCTATGAACTCCTTGCAACAACAGATCTCGCAACTCATCGAACAAGTTGGTCACAGTGTGGTCGGCCAGTCCCATGTGATCCGCGCCCTGGTCATCGGCCTGCTGACCAATAGCCACGTGCTCCTTGAAGGTTTGCCAGGCACCGCCAAGACCCGCTCGGTCAAGGCACTGGCAGAAGCCCTCAATACCAGCTTTGGCCGCATTCAGTTCACCCCCGATCTGCTCCCCTCCGATGTGACCGGCACCGAGATGTATCAGGAGCGTGACGGAGCCCACCAGTTGCGTTTCCAGCCAGGCCCCATCTTCAACAGCATCGTACTGGCCGATGAAGTAAACCGCGCCCCCGCCAAGGTACAAGCGGCGCTGCTGGAGGCGATGGCAGAAGGCACCGTTACCGTCGGTGACAAGAGCCATCGCTTGCCCGAGCTCTTTATGGTGCTGGGCACCCAGAACCCCATCGAGCAGGAGGGGACCTACCCGCTGCCAGAAGCCCAGATGGACCGTTTTGCCCTCAAGGTCGCGGTTGCCTACCCCGATGATGAGGCAGAGCTTGCCATCATTCGGCTGGTACGGGCCGAAGAGCGCGGTACCCGCCAGCAGAACGAGGGGTTCGCCCCCCTTTCCCCTGAACTCATCTTGCAGGCCAGATCAGAACTCTCGGCCATGACGGTCTCACCGCTGGTGGAGCACTACATCATTGCGCTGGTCATGGCGACCCGACACCCCGATCGCTACCCGGCCACCGGGCTGCCACAGTGGATTGCGGTCGGCGCCAGCCCCCGCGCATCCATTGCTCTGGACAAGTGCGCCCGCGCCTATGCCTGGCTGCAAGGGCGCAACCACGTGCTGCCCGACGATGTGCGCGCCATGGTGCCCAGCGTGCTTGGCCACCGTTTTACCCTCAGCTATGACGCGCTGGCAGATGGGGTGGATCACCAGCAGGTGGTGATGACTCTGCTCGATCACGTCGTCATCGGGTAAGCGATACCATGACACCTCGCTCCTTATCCCATGACAGGCTGACACAGTGCGGGCAATCGCCCAGTGGTGACCCCCGCATCCACTGTGACTACCTGACGCTGGTCCGGCTACAGGGGCTGGTCGGCCAGTTTTCACTGCTGCCCCGGCTAAACAGCGGCAATCTGCTGTGCGGCCGTCACCCGTCAAGCTTTCGCGGCCGTGGACTCAACTTTGAAGAGCTGCGCCACTATCAGCAAGGGGATGATATTCGCACCCTGGACTGGAAAGTGACCCTGCGCACCGGCCGCCCCCATGTGCGCAGTTACAGCGAAGAGAAAGATCGTCACGTGATCCTCTGTGTTGATCAGCGCAGTTGCATGTTCTTCTCCTCGGTGGAGATGATGAAGTCGGTAGTGGCCGCCGAAGTCGCCGCCCTGCTCGGCTGGCAAGTACTCAAAGAGAACGATCGGGTCGGGCTCGCCATTTTGCACTGCGATGGCGTGGCGTGGCTGAGAGGCCAGCGCTCCCGTGGCCACTGGTTGGCAGGGCTGCGCCAGCTCTGTGCCGCCAATCATGCTCTCTCGGCCACCAGCCACGACAGCGAGGCGACCGGTATGGCCCCCCTGCTGGCGATGCTGGGCCGCCTCAAGTTGAAAAATACCACCCTGATCTTTCTCAGCGACTGGGCAGGCGTCACCGAGGCCGACCTGACCCGCCTCGGTTACTTGCAGCAGCACAACGATGTGCTGGCACTGCACATCGCCGATCCCCTCGAGTCGACCCTGTCGACCACAGCCGCTGACGCCAGCTGGGTAGTCGGCGATGGCCAGTACCAGCTCAATATTGCTCCCCACCAGATCCCTGTGCTGGATCAGGGGCTAGCCCGCCAGCAGCAGCTGAAAAAAGAGCAACTGCTGCGACTGATGGCCCTCAAGGGATTGCCGCTTATCACCCTCGACACCGGTGGCCACCACCTCGCCCGCCTCATTACCGCATTGGGAGGAGATCACTGATGAACCACAAGCTGCCCGGCACCTATATGCTGCGCGAATTGCAGGACGTGACCGTACCACCCACCATCAGCTGGCAACCGCAAACCGCAGGCTGGCTGCTGCTGGCGCTGAGCCTGGGGGCGCTGGCGCTGCTCTGGCTCTATCACCGGGTACAGCGCTGGTGGCAACAGCGTTACCGCCGTGAAGCGCAGGCGGCCCTGCGCACGATCAACTGGTCTGATGCCGGGGCCAATCTAGCGCTGTTTCACCTGATCAAGCAGGTGTTGACCCACCTAGATCACCGGCACGGCAAGCTGTTTGGCTTGGCATTGCTGCAGACCCTCGACAATGCCATGGCTGATAGGCAGCCCCGTTTCGCGACCGAACTGGGGGAGCGCTGGCTGGTATCGCTGGTCTGTGATCAGGTGGTGTTAAGCGTGAGTGATCAGCTCTGCCTCGTTTCCCTCTGCAACGACTGGCTTGCCCACCACCAGACTCCAATACAAACAGCCTCGTTGGCGACGGAGGCCCGTCATGCTTGATGCCGGTCTCGAGTTTGCCCACCCCCACTGTTTCTGGCTGCTGCCCCTGCCGTTGCTGGTGTTTCGCCTTATTCCGGCCTATCGCACCCGGCAGAGTGCCATCAAGGTGCCCTTCTTCGACCTGCTGATCGACCTGCTGGATGAGCCGCCGCGTGAGGGGGCAACCCAGCTGACTGCCAGCTGGTGGCAACGGATCGCCCTGATCACCGTTTGGCTGTTGGCGGTGCTGGCGCTGGCCAAGCCCACCATCTATGGCCCGCCTCAGGTACGCGAGCGGTTCGGGCGGGATGTGATGATAGTGCTGGATCTCTCCGGCTCCATGGCCGAGACCGACTTCTCCCCCGACCCCGGCAAGTCCCTCAATCGGCTCGACGCTGCCAAAGAGGTGCTTAAACAATTTGCTGCAACGCGTAAAGGAGATCGACTCGGGCTCATCCTGTTTGGCGATGCCGCCTTTGTCCAGGCGCCGTTTACCGCCGATCTCGACACCTGGCAAACCCTGCTGCAGGAGACCGATGTCGCCATGGCAGGCCAGAGCACCCATCTGGGGGATGCCATCGGTCTGGCAATCAAAGTGTTCAACAACAGTGATCGCCACGGGCAACAAGACCAGAACAGCGCCAAGCGGGAGAAAGTCGCCATCATCCTTACCGATGGCAACGACACCGGCAGTTTTGTCAGCCCGCGGGATGCGGCCCGGGTAGCCGCGGTCAACGGCGTGCGGCTGCATACTATCGCCATGGGGGATCCGGCCACCGTCGGCGAACAGGCTCTCGATCTCGATACCCTGCAACAGTTGGCGACCCTGACCGGCGGCCAGTTGTTTCAGGCTCTTGATGAGGCGCAGCTGACGCGCGCCTATCAGGTGATCGGTGAGCTGGAGCCACAACGCTACGAAAGCACCCGCTTTCAGACTCGCGAAAGCCTGCACCATTACCTCATCGCCGTCAGCGTCGGCCTCTATCTCACTCTCTTTTCCCTGTTGACCCTCAGGCGCTACCGCCTGCGCACTGCTCTCTCAGGAGACACGCCATGATGGATCCCCTCTACTGGCAACAGCTCTGGCTGAATGCCCACTTTCTACGCCCCTGGTGGCTGCTGGCCTTGCTCCCCCTTGTCGCCATCCTGCTGCTACGCTGGCACATGGATGAAGCGAACAGCTGGCAACAGCGGCTGCCGCCCCATCTGCGCGAGGCGTTGACGCTGGGGGACACCGGCTGGAAAAGGAACCTGCCCCTCAAGGTGCTGGGGCTGCTGATGGGGCTGACCATCCTGATCTGTGCAGGGCCGACCTGGAGCCGTGAACCCTCCCCCTTTGGCGAAGATCAGGGCGCCCTGCTGATCCTGCTCGATAACAGCGACTCCATGCTGGAAACGGATATCGCCCCCAACCGGTTGACGCGGGCCAAGCAGAAGATCAGCGATCTGCTGGCGACCCGCGATGGCGGGCGCAACGGGCTGGTGGTCTTTGCCGGCTCTGCCCACACCGCCATGCCGCTGACCCGTGACAGTGCCGTCTATGACCCTATCCTCACCGCCATCCGTCCCGAGATCATGCCTAAAGCGGGCAAGCGCACCGAACAGGTGATCCCGCTGCTCACCGAACTTCTGGCCGATGAGACCGGCAGCACCGTTTTACTGGTGAGTGATGGCATCAGCCCCGCCGCCATCGCCCCCTTGGCTGACTATTTCCGTGGTCAATCCCGTCAGCTGCTGATCCTGGCCGCTGGCGACCCGGCCCTGAGTGGCAAACGCCCGCTGGAGCTTGCCTCATTACGGCGACTGGCCAGTGACAGCAATGGCACCCTGCTCACCATGACGGTGGATAATCGCGACGTAGAGCGCATCAACCGGGGGATTGAACGCAACTTTTTGATCCACAACGACTCCCTGATGCCCTGGCAGGACATGGGTTACTACCTGCTCTTTCCGGTCGTCGCCCTGCTGCTGCTCTGGTTTCGCAAAGGCTGGCTGGTGCAGTGGGGTCTGGTGGCAGCCATAGGTCTATCCCTGTTACAGACGACGCCTGCGCAGGCCACCACCTTCTCGCTGGCGCCCGCAGAGCCGACAGAGCCTGCGATCAATCACTGGGCAAAGGAGCTGAAACAGCAGTGGTTCAACCTCTGGCTCACCCCGGATCAGCAGGGGCAGTGGTACTTCCAGCAGGGGGACTATCTGGAGGCGGCTAAACACTATGAAGATCCCTTCTACAAGGGGGTGGCCTACTACTATGGCGCCGAGTTTGCGCTGGCCCAGTCAGCATTCCTGCAAGCCGACTCCGAACAGGCTCTGCTCTCTGCCGGCAATGCCCTCGCCAGACAGCGTGAGTATCTAGCCGCCCGCCGGCTGTTCCGGAAACTGGCTGACGAGGCCAGCGACCCGAGCGTGCGCCAATCAGCCGCCCACAACTATCAGGTGATGAGCCGGATTGTTGACGAGATCAACCGCGCCAGTCAGAGCCAGACCGGCACGCCGGATGGACCTGATCACTCCAGTGAACTGCCCGATGATGAGCCACGCAGTGCCGACGGGGCGGAAGAGACCGTGGCTTCATCCCTGATGGCGCGCGAAACCCTGACCGCAGATCAGGTCCTGGCCAATCCGGCGCAGGCCGAAAAGTGGCTGCGCCGGGTGGAGTCTGATCCCGGTGACTTCCTGCAAGCCAAATTCCGCCTCCAGCTACAAGCGCAGCAAACGGGCGCAACCGCCCGTCCTCATTCTGCCACCCACAAGGAGCCTACCCATGTGCAACCGGCGCAATAAACTCCGCCACTGGCTGTGCGGATATGTGGCGACCGCTACCCTGCTCGGGGCCGTGCTGATCACGGTCGAAGCACAGGCTGCCGAGGCCGCTTATGCGACTGACGCCACTCAGGTGACCCTCAAGAGCTGGCTGAAAGATCAGGGGGAGGAGAAGCGCCCCTATGCCGTCAACCAACAGATCACCCTCTATCTGGAGCTGGCGACCAACCGCTGGTTTACCGCGGGTACCCACATCGGCCAGTTCGAGCTGCCGGGGGTCATGGTCAAGCCACGCAGCGAGCTGGCGACCAACTTCACCCTGCGCCGCGATGGCGAGACCTGGTCACATCAGCGCAGGGAGCTGACGCTCTATCCCCAGCAATCCGGCCAGTTCGAGATCCCCGCCATCGCGGTGCGGGCCACCGTGGCGCGCCCTGAAGGGGGCTCCCGGCAGATCACCCTCACCACCCACCCTCAGCGTTTTGCCGCCGCTCTGCCCGACCCTGCCCTGACGGTCGGCGGGCGTTGGCTGAGCGCCAGCAATCTCACCCTGAGCCAGCGTTGGCAGCGCTCTGCGGATGACCATGCTGACGGCGAGCTGCGGGTGGGGGATGCTATCACCCGAACTGTTACCGCCAACGGACAGGATACCCTCTCGGTGCTGATCCCGCCGCTGATCACTCCGCTTGCAAGCGATGGGCGGGTACAGGCCTATCCGGCGCAAGCCCGACTGAACGATACCCAGGATCGGGGGGAGTACCTCTCGACACGGGAAGATCAGACTACCTATATCGTGCAGCGCGGTGGTGAGTTGACCCTGCCCGCGCTGGAGCTTGCCTGGTGGAACAGCCAGACTGGCCAGCTGCAGACCCTGACCCTCCCTGGGCAGACCCTGCAAGTGCGCCACACTCCCGCCTCCTGGCTGGCGGCCTACTGGCATCGGCTGCTTGGAGTAGCCAGTGGTGTAGCCCTGCTGGTGCTGGCGCTCCTGGCTATGGCCCGTTACTACCGTCACCACCCTCGCCCGCTCGGCTGGCAATATGGGGCCGCCATCTGGAGCAGACAGTGGGGGGCGGTGCGGGTACTGGCCTATCGCTATCTGCGGGCCAAGAGGGGTTGGCTGGAACTTAGCCGTGTCAGTTCCGATCAGGCTTGGCAGCAACAACAGGCTGTATTCCAGCAAGATCCCCTTGATCGGGCTGATGCGCTCAGGATGGGCTGGCGCCTGCTGGTGCGCCTGCAAAGGCGACGGGGCGCCAGTCATGGCAACATCCGCTCACGGTTGGGCCACATTGTCGGCTGGCAAGCGGCCCTGCCGGAATTGCCCCCCCTGACTGGCAAACCGACCTCAGCGGATCAGTCATCCAGCAACGCAAACAGATAAATAAAGTGCGCCACGCAGCAACCAACCCCTGCACTGGTTGTCCCACTTTGCCCACTTCATTACACTGCCAAAGTGGGATACCCGCTGGCTGCCACGCCACCTGACTGGCGTGGCAGGTTCTCCCCTCCGGCTACCCGACAGAGCCAAGGCAGTGTGATTTTTCCACGAACATGTAACGAGGCCTCTCTTGTTAGACATCCGAAGTACCGAGCTGAACCTGATCCCGATCTTTGTCGCCATCTATGAAGAGCGCAGCCTCTCCCGGGCGGCGACACGCATGGAGATCAGCCAACCCGCCGTCAGCAAGGCCCTCAAGCGACTGCGGGAGATCTACGGTGATCCTCTGTTTAATCGCAAGGTCGTGGGGATGGAGCCCACCTCGTTTGCCATCGACATCTATCCGGCGATGGCGGCCGCACTGAAAAACTTCAGCTCGACCCTCTCGACCTCGCGCACCTTCAATCCACGCACTTCCCAGCGAGTCTTTTCCATCGCCTGTGTCAGACTGGTCAGCGCCCAACTGGTTCCAGCACTGCTGGGCAAGATCCGGGCACACGCCCCGGGTATTTCGCTCGAGGTGCATCCCCTCTTTACCGAGGATATGGAGAGTGACCTGCGGATGCAGCGTTATGATCTCATCATCGACATGACCCAGAGCGGGCGCAGCATGCTCAAGAGCGAGGTGCTCTATGGCGAGCAGGTGAAGGTGGTGTGTGCCAGCAACCACCCGCGACTGGGCAGCAACTTGACGGTGGAGGCCTATTTTACCGAGGAGCATGTGGCGTTGGCCCAGTGGCAGGTCAGAGGCAGCATGATCACCGCCGAGCACCTGCCGCAAATGGCCAACCGCAATATCGTGGTACGGGTGCCGACCGCCATGGAGATGCTGCCCATCATTGCGTGCAGCGAGATCATCGGGGTTTTGCCCACCTCCATCATAAATACCTTTGCCAGCATGTATGATGTGCGGGTACTCCCCTTCCCCTTCGAGGAATCAGTATTCAGCCTGTCGGCCATCTGGCACCCCAGCCGGACCACCGAGGCGGGCCACCGCTGGCTGCGCCAACAGTTGTTCGAAGTGGTCAGCGAGCTGGGGCTGGCCACCTCCATCGATCAGCCCTAACGGGCATCACGCACCAGTCGCAATCCCATGTCAGCCATCATCACCGACTGGCTGGCAAAATCACGCCGGAAATTTTCAGACAATTCAGCCTCATAGGCGTAGCTGCCGCCTCGCACCGACTTATGGGCGAGGTGGCTCTTGCTCTTCTGGGCATTGTTCGGGTTCTCTTGAGGACTGTGGCGATAGAAGGTCTCTTCATAGGTATCAGCCACAAACTCCCCCACATTGCCGGTCATGTCGTATAGCCCCAACTCGTTAGGCTTTTTCAGCCCCACCGGATAGGCGCGATTCTTGGCGTTGCCGCTGTACCAGGCCACTTCATCAATCTGATCGGAGCCGCTGTAACGATAGCCTTTACTCAGCTTGCCCCCCTTGGCTGCATACTCCCACTCAGCTTCGGTGGGCAGGCGGTAGTGAGCGCCGGTCAACTCATTGAGCCTTGTCACAAACAGATTGGCCTGTTGCCAGCTGAGGTTGTTGACCGGTACCTCCGGTGCCTGGAAATAGCTGATGGAGGGGCACATCACCGCTTCGAACAGGGCCTGGGTCACCTCGAATTTTGCCATGTAGAAGCTGTTGAGCGAGACCGTATGCTGCGGCCCTTCGCTCGCTTTGGCGGCAGGGTCGTTGGAGCCCATCTCAAAACGGCCCCCTTCCACCAGCACCATGTCCGCTTCAACCTTCTGTCGCAGCGGATGGAGCGGCTGGTTACCCTGTTTGACCGAGAGGGTGCAGCCAGCCACCAGCAGGGTGGTCGCCAGCAACGGAATTGCGAATTTGAACGGTATGATCGTCATAACCTGACCTGTGCAGTAAGAGAAGTGGCAGCTATCACTGGCCAGCGGAAACCGGCGGCACGCTCGTCTTGCTCGCGCGCTTGCTATTGAGCTCGGCCAGCACCTCGGGGGGCGCAATCTTGCCAAGTTCACTCATGCAGGCGTCGCTCTTGGGGTGATCGTGGCGAAGGTAGATATCGCACACCGCATAGAGCTGCTCCGGCGCGCCGGAGATCCGGTAGGCCAGCTCGAACGAGCCGATGGCTTTCTCGAGATCCAGCGGCTCTTGCAGCACCCCGTTGAGATACCAGAAGTAGCTGTTATTACCAGCGAGCTCCGCCGCCTGTGCCATGGTGACTGCCGCTTCGCTCTTCTGATCGAGGCGCACCTGGGTCAGCGCCTTGGCGTAATGGAGGTTGGCATTCTGCGGCAGCGCAAGAATCCCCTTGTTGAGCAAGGCCAGCGCCTCGGCATCCCGTTGCTGGGCCCGCAAGTTGTCAGAGAGACCAAGCCAGATCAGGGGATTATCGGGCTGATTGGCCAGCAGTTGTTCGTAGCTTGCCTGCGCCTTGTCCCACTGCCGGGTCCAGCGATAGAGATCTGCCTGCAACAGCTGCTGCGCAGGGTCCTGCTGCCGGGCGAGATACTCGCTCACCTCCGCCAGCGGCTGACCAATGGCGCTCAGTTGCCCCTCATTCATGGCGCCATAATCGCGCGCCAGATTGAGGGTTGCGGCGTGGCGAACCTCGGCACTGCTGTCAGCCAGCAGCGGTGAGAGCAGTCGCCAGCGGTGCGCAAACTGATAGGGATCGGCTGCAATCACCGCCGCTTCGCGCACCAATGCGTGCTCATCACGCAGGCTTCTGGCCACCGCCACCAGACTGTTCTGGTTCGGATAAGCCGCCAGCTGACGCAGGGCATCGGCCCGCTCCACCGCTGGCAGGGAGATATCCTGCGCACTGTAGGCCCACTGCTGGATCTGGGCGGCTGAGGGCGCACTGGCCGCCACGGATGCGGTGGGTGCCCCATTCGCTGATGTGGTGACCGGCGGCGCAGGGCTGGCTACCGCCAGCGCTGGGCCAGACAGGGTCATGCCAAGGGCCAGCCACAAGGCGCCCATGGTGCCGGAGCGGGTGTGACGGAACTCGTGGCGACTCAACATGCTCTGCATCGCTTATTTCCTCTGACCATGTGTCATGACGCCGTTATTCATCACCGCATCACGGTACTTGCCATGGGCCACCGGATAACCGGCACGGCGCAGGATATAGGCCATCGACTGATCGATATGGCTGAAAAACTTGTACCAACCGGCACAGAGGTAATTCAGACCAGCCTCCCCTTCGTGGGTGCGAATAAAGCGGTTCTTCGGGCACTCCCCATAGCAGGCAAACTGGTAGTCACACTGCTGGCACTGGCGGGCCAGGCTGCGCGATTTGGCAAAGCCGAACGCTTGCTGCGCGGGCGAATACGCCAGCTCACTGAGCGGCTGATGGTGGATATTGCCGATCTTGTACTTGGGATAGACATAGTGGTCACAGGCAAACACATCGCCGTTGGGCTCCATCGCCAGCCCCTTGCCGCAGATCTCCCCCAAGGTACAGAGGGGATTCTTGCGTCCCATCCAGGTCTCGACACTCGCCTCAAAATATTGCACGAAGACCCGTCCCAGATCCCGCTGCACCCACTCATCGAAAATGGTGATGAGAAAATCCCCCCACCCCTCTGCCGAGACGCACCAGGGCTCAACCACCGAATTTTTATGCCAGGGATTGAGGCGCTTGTCCCCCTGTTTGAGTTGCTCCTGCGGTTGCCAGGTCTGGGGCGCGGTGGTGCGAAAACTCTTCTGCTCGACGATGGGGATAAACTGCATCTGGGGCGACTTCACCTCATCACGCAGGAAGCGATAAACCTCCAGCGCATTCTTGCTGGTGAGGTTGTTGACGCAAGTCAGGGTGGCAAATTTCACCTTGTATTTGTGCAACAGCGCCACCGCCGCCATCACCTGATTGAAGGTACCGCGCCCCGCTCGGTTGACCCGATAGGCGTTGTGCAGCAACTCGGGGCCATCGATGCTCAGACCGATGAGAAAGTTGTTGGCGGCCAGAAATTCACACCACTCATCGTTGAGCAGGATGCCGTTGGTCTGCAGATCGTTGGCGATCACCCCCCCTTGCGGCTGGTATTTGCGCTGCAACTCAACCACCTTGCGAAAATAGTCGAGCCCGAGCAACGTCGGCTCGCCCCCCTGCCAGGAGAAGATGATCTCGGGGGTATTCTGCCCCTCGATATATTGACGGATATAGGTCTCAAGGGTCTGCTCATCCATCTGGGGCGAACACCCCTTCTTGTATTCCAGCAGATCCTGCTTGCTGAGGTAGTAGCAGTAGGTACAGTCGATGTTACACACGGCCCCGATAGGTTTGGCCATCACATGCATCCGCTTGGATGCCTTGCCGTTGAACTGTGGACCCTGAGTAATCACCATAACTGCACCACCTGCAAAATTGCTGTTTTGAGGCCTGCAGTCTAAAGGCTCCCGCTGTCACACGCTGGTTATACCCCTTATAACCAGCGGATATGGGACCAAGCTAACATTCTGATGTCATAAAAAATCATCGCATCCTACGAGATAAATTGGTCGTATAGTCCCGGTGAGCAAGACAGAAGTGCATAAGATATCGGGAACAACCGCCCAATAAACCGCCACCTGCGCGGCTCGCCCTTCGTTCTGCCTGCGCTATGGTTTACCATGCACACAATTGTGGTGCCTGGCACCGCCCACCCTAGCGCCAGGCGCTACCGTCATCGGATACCTCATCTCGAGCAACATGAGCAAAACAGCACACGCGGGCAACGAGCCAACATTCTACTTTCACGACTACGAAACCTTCGGCATCAGCCCCGCCAAGGACAGGCCGTCGCAGTTTGCCGGTATTCGTACCGATGCGGATTTCAACCTCATTGGCGAGCCGCTGGTCATCTATTGCAAGCCTCCGGCAGACTACCTGCCGGATCCGGAGGCGTGCCTGATTACCGGTATCACGCCGCAAAAGGCGATGAAGGATGGGCTGTGCGAGGCAGATTTCATTCGCCAGATCCACGAGCAGTTCGCCACGCCGAATACTTGCGTGCTGGGCTATAACAGCATCCGCTTCGATGATGAAGTGACCCGCTACACCCTCTATCGCAACTTCTATGACCCCTATGGCTACGCGTGGCAAAACGGCAACTCCCGCTGGGACATTCTCGATATGCTGCGGGCCTGCTATGCCCTGCGACCAGAGGGGATCGAGTGGGCCTTTGACGATGAGGGCAAACCGAGTTTTCGGCTGGAGAAGCTGACGGTCGCCAACGGCGTCGCCCATGCCAATGCACACGATGCACTCTCAGACGTGCTGGCCACCATCGAGATGGCCAAGCTGGTGAAAAAGGCCCAGCCCAAGCTGTTCGGGTACCTGTTTGACCTTCGCAACAAGAACAAGGTGAAGGCACTGATCGACGTGGTGACCATGAAACCGCTGGTACACGTCTCCGGTATGTTCTCCCCCTGGCAGGGGTGTGCAAGCTGGGTCTCACCGCTCGCCTGGCACCCCACCAACCAGAACGCGGTGATCATGGTCGACCTGACCCGCGACCCCACCCCGCTCATTGAACTCTCCAGCGAGGAGATCCGCGAGCGCCTCTATACCAAAAAAGAGGAGCTGGGGGATCTGGCGGGCATTCCGGTGAAACTGGTGCACATCAACAAGTGCCCGGTGCTGGCGCCGGCCGCCACCCTGACCGCGGAGCGCGCCGACGAGCTCGGCATCAATCGTGAGCAGTGCCGCAAGAGCCTGGATCTGCTGCGCGCCCACCCCGAGGTGCGGGAAAAACTGGTGGAAGTGTTCAATCAGGAGTTCGCCGGCAGCAATGAGAGCGACCCCGATACCCAGCTCTACGCAGGATTCTTTGGCCATGGCGACAAGTCCACCATGGATCTGGTGCGTGCCACCCCCGCGGATCTGCTGGGTGAGCGGGAGTTCGCCTTTACCGACGCCCGGCTGCCGGAGATGCTGTTCCGCTACCGCGCCCGCAACTGGCCGCACACCTTGAGCGAAGCGGAGCAGAAACGCTGGCGCCTGCACTGCAGCGACTACTTCAGCCGCCGTCTGCCGGACTATGTGCCCCGTCTCGAGGCGCTGGCCGAGCAGAACCAGAGTAACGAACGGAACTTCGCGATTCTAAAGAGTCTCTATCACTATCTGGAAGATTTATGAGTTGTGAGTAGTTTCACAATAAATCCTTCCCGCCCGTCCCCTTCTTCAGGTCATAATGACGAAGGGGATTTCCCCAAAAACCAATATCTTGCAACATCCTGAGCGGATGTCTCCCAAGCAAGAGATCTCTTTGGCCGAACGGAAGCCATTTGCTGATGCCTCGTCACCACGCACTGCTCGGATTACTGGCCCTGCTGCCGCTGGCAGCCAACGCCGCATACCGGTTCGATGTGCCGGACTATCTTGCTCGCCTGCCCGAGCAGACCTATCGCATCGTAGAACAGAACTTCAACACTCTTTATCAACAGACTGATTTCACTCCCCTGATAACCAACAGCTACTTCAACGGCTCCCATCTCTACAAGTTTGTCGGGGTACCGCTGGCCATCAGCGCCCAGTCAGGTTTCCAGCTGGAGATATTTGGTCAGGTCTATAACCGCGCTTCGCAAGCCTATATGCACCTGAGCGAGGATATGTCCCTCTATCGGGTGATGCGGGTCGATCTGATGGGGAACCCCAATGATCAGTTGGCCATCGGTTTTGGTCTGGGGGTGCCCATCACCCCGTTGCTGACCCTCAAGGCGATCGCCTCCGGCAGTGATATCCCGGGCTATGGCTCAGCCAAATACGCCGTCGGTTTTGAGTGGCGTTACTGATAGCCGCTGATTGAAACAATTCAGGCTCCGTAATGGAGCCTGAATTGTATGTGGTGATGTTGTGATCAGACGTAGCGGATCACCCGCCCTTCGCCCCCTTGCAGGGTGACAGCCGTACCGACTGCCTGCCCATGCCAAAAATCAGTTCCCCCTTCTGGCAGCAGAAACTCCTGTGGTTGCCCCTCCCAGTTGAAGAGGCAGAGCAGAGTGCCGCCCTCGGGCAGGCTCACTTCACCGCAGGCAAAGTCCATCGACTCGAAACGGGCAGAGGGTGCCCGGGCGGCGCAGAGCGCCAGCAACTTGCGCAGTTGCGCCGCCTGCTCCTCATCGAGATCTTGCAGCCGATCACCGGCCAGCATCATGCCACCGCTCGCCACCAGTGCAGCCAGATGGAAACTGTATTCAGCTTTACTTGCCTGCTGGCTCGGTAGATCCCGCAGGCAGATGCAGTCGGGGTCGAGGGCCCAGAGCTTGTCGTTCTGCCAGGCGCGGCAGAAGGCCTCGTGGGCAATCTGGCGATAGCGGTGGCCATTGCGCTCCACATCGTCACTCACCCGCATGCCGTGCACCAGGCCAAGGCTTGGCCAGATGGGGGCGTTGCAACCAAGCAGGAAGGCCCCTTCACCTGCACCACGCAGGATGGCCGCCATGCCACGCCGATAAGCTTCAACCCGGGTGGCGGCCGGATCGTGGAAACGTCCACCGTGGATGGCGCCCCAGAAGTTGGCATCGAGCTTGAAGTAGTGGATGCCCCACTGCTCACGCAGGGTGCGGAACACCTGCTCAAGGTGCGCTTGCACCTCGGGGTGGGTGCCGTCCAGCACATACCAGGGAGTGCAGCGCCAACCGCCATAGGTGACCCGCTCGGAGGGGAGCGGCAGGCCGTCATCCCCCTTCACAAACCAGTCGGGGTGCTCCTGAAACACCTGTGAACCGGGTTCGGCAATAAAAGGGGCGACCCAGAGAGCTGGCTCGCAGCCAGCCTGTTTGATCTCCGCAGCCAGTGAGGCGACACCCTGCTCGAACTTGGCCGATGGTGTGAGCCAGTCGCCCATTTTGGCCTGATAGCCATCATCGATCTGCACATAGCACAAGGCCGGGAAGCGCTCGGCGCGCACCTGCAGATTCTCGCGAATGTCGGCGGCACTTACCTCGGCGTAGTAGTGATACCAGGAGCACCAGCCGCTCGGGCGCTCACTCACCTTGCCGATCAGCGAGCCGTGCTCAGCCTCGATCAGCCGTGCCAGCTCGGCCAGCAGATCCTCGCGCTCCGCCCCTTCGAGGCAGATCAGCACCTCGCTCTGCCAGTGCTCACCGGCCGCGAGTTCCCGCCCTTCGCAGTTCATCAGGATCTGCAAGCGACCATCGGGGTAGAGGCGAAACTCCCCACCAAAACGGTGGCAGCTGGCAAAGGCGAGCAGCAGCCACCCCTTGCCATGCTCCACCAGCAACAGGTTGTGAATGGTGTGATAGCCATTGTCATCGGTGATGCGATAGACGCTGGCATCGGGGCAACGGCCGACATGTTGCGGTGATTGCCAGCACCCCATGGTCTGGGCCAGCATCTGGAATCCTTCGCCATAGATGGCGCTCTCCACCGGCAGGCCAAGCTTGCCGTCAAACAGCACCCAGCGGTCAACCGGGGTGGCATCAGGGCCGGTGTTGTCGAGTCGCACCCGACACAGGGGCCCTTCCCACTGACGGGTTTGCAACAGACGGGGTGGCAACGCATTATCGTTCGCCAGCTGGCGAACTCGGGACAAGAGGGATGTCATCACTACTCCTTGAAGTTCGAAAAGGGTTCTATCAGACAATTTTCAAAAATTGCCAATCAAATCAGCCTCAAATGAACTGATTTCAGTTGTTATTGTTTTAATGCCGCGACCCGGCCTCTCTGGTAAACTGCGATTTTTCTTCCCAGTCGATGAGGTTCACGTGATCGCGCAACGCGCCTTGCTGTACTTTCGTGACTTTATGGTCATCGTCGCCTGCCTGCTGGCAGGTAAATCCGTGGCAGCCATCCTGCCGTTCGCCTTTCCCGGCAGCATCATCGGCATGCTGCTGCTGTTTGTGCTGCTCTCCCTGCAGCTGATCAAGCTGCATTGGGTTGAGCTGGGCGCTGGCTTGCTGCTGCGCCACATGGGCGTGCTGTTCGTGCCGGTCGCTGTCGGGCTGGTGGCCTGGCTTGAGCCCCTGCGCCAATCCTTCGGCGTCATCATGCTCTGCATCGTGCTCGGGATCGTGCTGATCCTCGCCACCGTCGGTCGGCTCTACCAGAGGATGAACAAATGATCTTCTGGCTAGCGATCCCTCTGACCCTGGCGCTCTATTTCGCCACCCGCGCCCTCTATCGCCGCCTGCCCTGGCCCATCATCAACCCTGTGCTGGTGCCGACCGCGGTGATCATCGGCCTGCTGCTCTGGTTTGATCTGCCCCTTGAGCAGTACGAGCGCGGCAGCAGCCCCATTACCATGCTGCTGGAGCCCGCAGTAGTGGCGCTGGCACTGCCGCTCTATCAGCAGGCGCGCCAGATCCAGGCCAAGCTCAAGCCCATCCTAATCTGTACCCTCGCCTCCGTCTTGATCTCGGTGTGCACAACCTTACTGATCGGTCATTTTATGGGCACAGATCCGGCGCTGCTCGCCTCATTGGCCACCAAATCCATCACCACCCCGCTCGCCATGAGCGTCAGCCAGTCCATCGGCGGCATTCCCGCCATTGCGGCCGCCGTGGTGGTGGTGGTGGGGATTGTCGGTGCCCTGATCGGCTACCCGCTGCTCAAACTGATCAAAGTGACCGATCCGGAAGCCCAAGGGCTCGCCATGGGGGCCTGTGCCCACGCCATCGGCACCGCCACCTCCGCCGAGAAGGGGATCACCCAAGGCGCCTTTGCATCGCTCGCCATGGTGGTGTGCGGGATCCTCACCGCTGCCGTCGCCCCGCTGCTGTTCGCCATCTATCACTGGCTGATCTGATCACCCCATTGACCACCTGTTGACCATTCCGAGGGGCCTGCTGGCCTCTCGGGGTGCGACCTGCCGCACAATTTGCACAAGACAAACGTTTCCATTACCATCCCCCTCCGTTTGCCCGTCAGGGCGTGAGCCTGCTCACACATTTACCCGAGCTTGCTCCCTACAATGGCCGCCCAATTGGCCTTTGAGGACACACTATGCATCCCCGTTTTGCCAAGCCATTCGATACCCTCTCTGCCCCGCTAAAAGCAGCCGTGCAGCCCATGCTGGATAGTACCGACTTCAACGCCCGCTTCACGCCGGAGCAAGTCGCCACCCTGAAAGCCGCCACAGGTCTCGATGATCGCGCCCTGCGCCTAGCCCTGTTGCCGCTGGCTGCCGCCTGCTCGGTCGCGCCCATCTCCAAGTTTTATGTCGGTGCCATCGCCTGCGGCCTGAGCGGCACCTGGTACTTCGGCGCCAATATGGAGTTCGCGGGCCAGGGTCTGTTCCACTCGGTGCACGCCGAGCAGTCCGCCATCTCCAACGCCTGGCTGGGTGGCGAGACCGGTATCTCTGAAATCACCGTCAACTACACCCCCTGTGGCCACTGCCGTCAGTTCATGAACGAGCTGAGCACCGCCAAGATCCTGAAGGTCTCTCTGCCCGATGACCTGAGCGCCCTGCAATCCTTCCTGCCCCACTCGTTTGGCCCGGCAGATCTCGACATTACGGATGCGCTGATGAGCCCGCAGGATCACGCAGAGCTCGAGCTTCAAAGCGAAGACCCGCTGTGGCAAGCCGCGCTGGCCGCCGCCCGTCAAAGCTACGCCCCCTACAGTCAGGGCTATGCCGCGGTGGCGCTGCAGTTTGCCGATGGCCGCATCTTCTCTGGCCGCTACGCCGAGAACGCCGCCTTCAACCCCAGCCTGCCGCCGATGCAGATGGCCTGCGCCCATGCGGTGCTTAATGGCGAAGATCTCACCACCATCCGCCGCGCCGTGCTGCTGGAGAACAAAAACGGCCAGATCAGCCAGCGTGACTCCGCCCAGTCGACCCTCAAGGCGCTGGGCTCGGTCGAGCTGGAGTATCAGGCGGTCTGACCCGGCTTTGCTTAGATAAACGAAAGCCCCCGCACCAAGGTGCGGGGGCTTTTTTACTGGGCCGTTTAACCGGGAGCAGCCCTTGATCTCACGGCTTGGCGCGGTTGATCACCCCGTCTAACCGGTCGCTGATCAGACCGGTTTCAGCCGCGCAGTGAAGTGGCGCAGCAGCGGCGGCTCGTAGTCGAAGGTGAACCCGCGAATGTCGCTGGCCCGCGCTTTCACCGCGATCAGGCAGTCGGCCACATAGTCCATGTGATCCCGGGTGTAGACCCGGCGCGGAATGGTCAGACGCAACAGCTCGAAGTCCGCCGCCTCCTGCTTGCCGGTGGCGGGATCGCGCCCCAGCAGCAGGGAGCCGATCTCCACCCCGCGCACGCCCCCTTCCAGATAGAGCTCGCAGGCGAGCGCATGGGCCGGGAACTGCTCGGCCGGAATATGGGGCAGCAGCTTTTTGGCATCGACAAACACCGCATGGCCGCCGGTGGGGGTCTGGATGGGGATGCCCGCCTCGGCCAGCCGCTCACCCAGATAAGCCACCTGACTGATGCGATAGGTGAGATACTCCTCATCCATCCCCTCCCTCAGGCCGATGGCGAGCGCCGCCATGTCCCGCCCGGCGAGGCCGCCATAGGTGACAAACCCCTCCATCGCCACGCAGCGCACCTGCACGGCGCGAAACAGGTCGAGATCCTCTTTAAAGCAACAGAGCCCACCGATATTGACCAGCCCGTCCTTTTTGGCCGACATGGTGAAGATGTCCCCCAGCGCAAACATCTGGCGCACTATCTCCTTGATGCTGCACTTGGCATAGGCCGGATCCCGCTCCTTGATAAACCAGGCGTTCTCGGCAAAGCGGGCGGCATCGATCACCACCGGAATATGGTGGCGACGGGCCAGTTCGGAAACCGCCTCCATATTGGCCATGGAGACCGGCTGGCCACCGGCGCTGTTGCAGGTCACCGTGATGATGATGCCGGCCACATTGGCGGCCCCCAGGGTCTCGATGGTGTCAGTCAGGCGAGGGAGATCAAAGTCCCCCTTCCAGGCGTAAGGGGCCGTGGTGTCGAGGGCCTTCGGGGTGAGCAGGTTGATGGCCCGCGCGCCAGCCAACTCCACGTGGGCCTTGGTGGTGTCGAAGTGGTAGTTGGAGATAAAGACCGGCGCCTTGCCCTTGCAGCGTTTGACCAGCTCGGGGAAGAGGATCTGCTCGGCCCCGCGTCCCTGGTGGGTGGGCATCACATGCTGGTAACCAAAAATGTCGCGCACCGTGCGCTCCAGCTCGACGAAGTTGCGGCTGCCCGCATAGGCCTCATCTCCCATCATGATGCCGGCCCACTGACGGTCGGACATGGCGCCTGTGCCACTGTCGGTCAGCAGATCGATATAGACATCTTCGGCCAGCAGCAGGAAGGGGTTCCAGCCAGCGGCCTCGAGGGCGGCGCGGCGCTCGGCGCCAGTGGTCTGTTTGATGGGCTCGACCATCTTGATACGAAACGGCTCGGGTATACGACGCATATAAGACTCCTCACCGGCGCAAGGCCAGTGTGTTTGAAATCGGGATTGGCAAAGAGGCCGGGGCGATCAGGGTCGTCCGGCTGACAAATTCAAACGGCGGGTGCCGCCAATCAGCGGTGAGGAAAGTCGAAGGTGAGAATGGGATCCCGGGTATACCAGTGGGCGAGCAGGCAAGCTGCCCGGGGCGTAGCTGTCATGATTGGCATCACTCCCCTCCATATCGGTTGTAGACAGTCGGTGGCCAACAAGATCCATAGATGGATGCTGCCAACGGGCAGCCTCGCCACGTTAACGGCTGGTTAATTTGCAAACAAGGGGCGCACCGACGGGCTGTGCGCCCGCTCACAAAGTGCGCATCTGCGCGGCAAACTGGCAGTGAGGTTGATCCGCACGCGCCCGCGCTTCGTTATTCTCCCTACCCACACGCCACATCCCCCATCAGCCAGGGCCGGAAGCCATCATGCATCGCAAACCCCATCTGCCCGAGAAGATCTGCCCCGTCTGCCAGCGCCCCTTCAGTTGGCGGCGCAAGTGGGCGCGCAGCTGGGAGGAGGTTCGCTACTGCAGCGAACGCTGTCGCCACGCTCGTCACAGCAGCCAGCAACCTGAGGGGGAGCGAGTCTGATGGAGCTGCGCCTGATTCTCGGCGATCAGCTGAACGCCGGTCACAGCTGGTTTCGCACGCCGGATCCGGCGGTCTGCTATCTGATGGCAGAGCTGCGCCAGGAGACCGACTACTGCCGCCACCATCGCCAGAAGGTGCTGGCCTTCTTTGCCGCCATGCGCGCCTTCGCGGCAGCCCTTGGCAAGGCGGGCCACCGCGTCTGTTACCTGACCCTGGATGAGAGCGCCCGCTGGCCCGACTTGCCCGGCCTGCTGGCAGCTCAGCTCGAAGCACATCAGGCCGACAGCGTTGCCTGGCAGAGCCCGGACGAGTGGCGCCTCGCCAGCCAGTTGAAAAGCTGGGCGGCGGGCCTTGCCATCCCTGCCACCGAGGTGGAGAGCGAGCATTTTCTCACTCCCCGCGATGGCTGGCAGCGCTATCCCCACAGCCGGATGGAGTTCTTCTACCGCGCCCTGCGAAAGCAATACCAAGTGCTGCTCGATGAGCGCGGCCAACCCCTTGGCGGGCGCTGGAACTTTGATGACGAGAACCGCGCCAAATTGCCGGCGAGCCAGCCGATCCCGGACCCCCTCACCTTTGCCAACGAGGTGAGCGAGATTGATGCCATGCTGACCCGCCACGGAGTCAGCACCATCGGCGAGGCGGATGCCAGCAAGCTGCAGTGGCCCATCACAAGGCGCCAGAGTCGCGAGCTGCTGGCCCATTTTCTGGCCCACTGCATGCCCCACTTTGGCCGCTATCAGGATGCCCTGAGCGAGCGCGGCTGGAGTCTGTTTCACAGCCGTTTGTCGTTTTCACTCAATAGCAAGATGCTTCATCCGCTTGAGGTGATCCGCGCCGCCGAGACCCACTGGCAGGCCAATCAGGCCACTATCACGTTGGCACAGGTGGAGGGCTTTATTCGCCAGATCCTCGGCTGGCGCGAGTTTGTCCGCGCCCTCTACTGGGAGAAGATGCCCGACTACAAGCAGAGCAATTTTCTCGGGGCCAACCGACCGCTGCCCGGTTTCTTCTGGAGCGGCGAAACCAGGATGGCCTGCGTGCGCCACGCCATTGGCCAGTCTCTTGAGCATGGCTACGCCCACCATATCCAGCGGCTGATGGTGACCGGCAACTTTGCCCTGCTGGCGGGGATCGATCCTGACGAGGTGGATCAGTGGTATCTCGGTATCTATGTGGATGCCATCGAGTGGGTGGAGCTGCCCAACACCCGCGGCATGAGCCAGTTTGCCGATGGCGGCCTGATGGGCAGCAAGCCCTACGCCAGCAGCGGCGCTTATCTCGAGCGGATGGGCCACTACTGCAAGGGGTGCCACTATCAGGTCAAAGCCCGCCACGGTGATGGGAGCTGCCCCTTCAACAGCCTCTACTGGCACTTTCTCTGGCGCAATCGGGACAAACTGGGCGGCAATCCCCGCCTCGCCCTCCCCTATGCCAACTGGGATGGCCAAGCCGCAGCGCAGCAGCAGGCCATTCTGGCCACGGCGGAGCACTACCTGATCAAGCTGGAGCAGTTGTAAGCGGGCCATGTCCCTCACAACATCACAGCGCTTTACGCTGGCAATTAGGCTCACCATCGCACCAAACACCAGCTTGTGACAGGCAAGCAGACGGAGATCCCAATCCTGCGCAGAGCGGTTGAATATCCTGTGGCGGCTGATTATGGTGGTGGCCACATCAGGAGATCAGTCAAGGAAAGACGATATGGAGATAGTGGTTCTCGGTGGCGGCGTGATCGGGGTAACCAGCGCCTGGTATCTGGCCAAAGCGGGTCACAAGGTGACCCTTCTGGAGCGGCAGGGTGGCGTTGCCCTTGAAACCAGCCATGCCAACGCCGGGCAGATATCCCCGGGTTATGCGGCCCCCTGGGCGGCCCCCGGCATCCCCCTCAAGGCCGCCAAGTGGATGCTGCAAAAGCATGCCCCCTTCACCGTGCGCCCCACCGCTGACCCCTTCCAGCTGCGCTGGATGCTCAGAATGCTCGCCAACTGCACCCCGACCGCCTATGCCACCAACAAGGGTCGCATGGTGCGTCTGGCCGAATACAGCCGCGACTGCATGAAGCTGCTGCGCGACGAGTTGAACATCGATTACGAAGGGCGCCAGCTCGGCACCCTGCAGCTGTTTCGCAGCCAATCCCAGCTCGATGCCAGTGAGCGCGATATCGAGGTGCTGGAGGAGTATGGCGTCCCTTACCAATCCCTTGATGCCAGCGGCTGCGAGGCGGCAGAGCCTGCGCTGGCGCGGGTGCGTGGCAAAATCGTCGGCGGCCTTCGCCTGCCCGGCGACGAGACCGGCGACTGCTTCCGCTTCACCAAGGCCCTTGCCCTTGAAGCCGAGAAGCTCGGGGTCAAGTTCGTCTTCAACTGCGATATCGACGAGATTGAGCAAGCCCGCGGCCGCGCCGTGGCGGTGCGGGCGGGCGAGCAGCGCTATCGCGCCGATGCCATCGTCTGTGCGCTCGGCAGCTATGCCACCGGCTTTTTGCGGCCGCTGCTGCGCCCGCTCGGGCTGGAGCTGCCGGTCTATCCGGTCAAGGGCTACTCCCTCACCCTGCCAATGATCAACGCCGAGGCCGCACCGCGCAGCACCGTGCTCGACGAGACCTACAAGGTGGCCATCACCCGTTTTGACGAGCGGGTCCGGGTCGGCGGCATGGCGGAGCTGTCGGGCTACAACCTCGCTCTCAACCCCAGACGCCACGACACCCTGGCGATGGTGGTGGGCGATCTCTTCCCCGAAGGGGGCGATATCAGCAAGGCCGAGTTCTGGACCGGCCTGCGTCCCATGACGCCGGACGGCACCCCGCTGGTGGGACCAAGCCCCATTCCCGGCCTCTGGCTCAATACCGGCCACGGCACCCTGGGCTGGACCATGGCGGCCGGTTCGGGTCAGCTTCTGTGCGATCTCATCAGCGGCAGCGAACCCGCCATCAGCGATGAGGGGCTCACTCTGGCTCGTTACGGCTAAGCACCCAAGCTGTCGGGCTGTTTCACTCGCCAACTACGCCCAGCAGAGGACGTCCTCAACCGCTTTATTGACAGGCCACCGCCATAAACGGTGGCCTTTTCGTCTGATGTTGACCTTCTCGCTCCCCGTCTGCCTGAGCGGTGCTCTGGCTGCCGGTTAATGCAGCAAACGGCACAGAATATTGCGCAATTCGACTTGCGCAAGCCGTCACAATCCGTAATGTGGATAGACGCATTTTTCGCAGCGCATATTTTTTAAATGGCCTGTAAACCGCTTGTAAACAGGCGTCGCCAGACAAGGGGTTACGGGTGTCATCGCAAGTTTCTTTAGCAGCAATCCAGGGTAGGACAATATGAAAAAAGTAGGTTTGGTCGGTTGGCGTGGCATGGTGGGATCGGTTCTGATGAGCCGGATGCAGGAAGAGCAGGATTTCGCCCATATTCAACCCACCTTCTTCACCACCTCCCAGGCCGGTGAGGCCGCCCCCAACTTCGGCGTCGATGCCGGTACTCTGCAGGACGCCTTCGATATCGAGGCGCTGGCCAAGCAGGATATCATCATCACCGCGCAAGGCGGCGACTACACCAAGGATGTCTATCCGCGCCTGAAAGCCGCTGGCTGGCAGGGTTACTGGATTGACGCCGCCTCCGCCCTGCGGATGGAGAAAGACGCCGTCATCATTCTGGATCCGGTCAACGGCGACGTCATCGAGCATGCCCTGAACAACGGCATCAAGACCTTCGTTGGCGGTAACTGCACCGTCAGCCTGATGCTGCTGGCCCTCGGTGGCCTGTTCAAGGCCGATCTGGTGGAGTGGGTCAGCGTAGCTACCTATCAGGCAGCCTCCGGTGGCGGTGCCCGCCATATGCGCGAGCTGGTCACCCAGATGGGGATGCTGCGCGATGAAGTGGCGGTCGAGCTGGCGGATCCCGCCTCCGCCATTCTCGACATCGAGCGCAAGATCACCGAGAAGACCCGCTCCGGCACCCTGCCGGTGGACAACTTCGGCGTACCGCTGGCCGGTGGCCTTATCCCCTGGATTGACACCAAGCTCGACAACGGCCAGAGCCGTGAAGAGTGGAAGGGTCAGGCCGAGACCAACAAGATTTTGGGTATCGAAAACGCCGTCATTCCGGTGGATGGTCTCTGCGTGCGGATCGGCGCCCTGCGCTGCCACAGTCAGGCGTTCACCATCAAGCTGAAAAAAGATGTGCCGCTGGCAGAGATCGAAGCGCTGCTGGCTGCCCACAACGACTGGGTAAAAGTGATCCCCAACGATCGCGACATCACCGCCCGCGAGCTGACTCCAGCGGCCGTCACCGGCACCCTCAGCATTCCGGTCGGTCGTCTGCGCAAACTCAATATGGGCCCTGAGTATCTGGCCGCCTTTACCGTGGGTGACCAGCTGCTGTGGGGCGCCGCCGAGCCGCTGCGCCGCATGCTGCGTATCCTGCTGGCACGCTAAGCCGCCACAGCAGCAGATACAACAAGGGCGGGGAGTCACACTCCCCGCCCTTTTTCATTGCCAGTTTTTATAAGCCCTTTAGCAGGCTCTCACTCTTGCTGTCACTTAAGCAGAATGCGCTGACAGCCGCTGTAGATCTCGGCCCGCCCGGGACGGCAAAAGCCCACCAGGGTGAGCCCGGTCTGCTCGGCCCGCTCGACCGCCAGTTCGGTGGCAGCGGAAATGGCGAGCAATATTTCCACTCCGGCGCTGGCGCACTTTTGCACCATCTCGAAGCTGGCGCGGCTGGTCACCAGAATGGCACCGTCACGGCGACCCGTGCGGCACAGATGGCCCACCAGCTTGTCCAGCGCAATATGGCGTCCCACATCCTCGCGGATGGCGAGAATATTGCCCTCACCATCCAGATGCACAGCCGCATGGGTAGCGCCGGTGCGCTGGCCCAGCAGCTGGAGCGGGCGCAGCGCGCTCAGCACCTTGTCGATATGCCCCACCGCCAGACGCTGGCTGTCGGGCAAGCTTGGCTGGGTGCGGATCACCTGCTCCAGACTCTCGCTGCCGCAGATGCCGCAACCGGTACGGCCCGCCAGGGTGCGCCGCTTCTCTTTAAGGCGATGAATGCAGCGGTTGGCCAGGGTGATATGCAGCTCAATCCCCTGACAGCCGTCTATCTGCTCGATGTCGTGGATATCGAGCAGGCTGTCGATGATCCCCTCGGATAGCGAAAAGCCGGTGGCAAAATCTTCCAGATCGGAAGCCGAGCACATCATCACGCTGTGGGCGATACCGTTGTAGACCAGCGCCACCGGCGTCTCAGAGGGGAGCGCCATTTCGCTGTCGCATGTCAGTGTATCGGCGCGGTAGTGCACCACCTCGCGGTGGATGGCGCAGCGGGCCAGCTCGTTCTGTTCGCTCTGCTCTCTTTGTTCTCTCTGCTCGCACTGTTCGTTCTGTTTTTGCTCGCTCCGCGCCTCAAGCTCTATGGCCTTTCTCATGGTGCGACCCCATCAATGATCTCGGGATCCCGGGCCGAAATGCCGAGCCGCTTCATTTTCGAAAGCAAGGTGGTGCGCTTCATACCGAGGCGGTTGGCCGCCCCCCGCTCACCAGCCACGATGCCGTTGCAGTCACGCAGGGCGGCGATGATCGCCTCGCGCTCATCGGTCGGCCCCTCCTCGGCAAAGAGCGGCGTGGCGGGCTCGTCATAGACCAGGGTCTCAATCTTGTGGTAGCCCTTGAGGGGCATCAGCTCATCGGGCGAGAGGTTGAGCACATGGCCGCGGGTCATCACCACGGCGCGCTCGATAACGTTCTCCAGCTCGCGGATATTGCCGTACCAGGGGAGCGACACCAGCATCTTCATGGCATCGGCGGGGATCGAGGTGATGGTGCGGCGCATCCGCTTGGCGATCTTCTTGATAAAGAAATTGACCAAGAGCGGAATATCCTCGCGGCGCTCGCGCAGCGGCGGCAGCTCGATGGGAAAGACATTGAGGCGGTAGTAGAGATCGCTTCTGAAACGCTTGTTCTTGACCATGGAGAGCAGATCGCAGTTGGTGGCGGCCACCAGCCGCACATCCACCGCTATGGGGTTGCTGTTGCCGACCCGCTCCAGCTCGTGCTCCTGCAATACCCGCAACAGTTTGGGTTGCAAATCCAGCGGCATATCCCCCACTTCGTCGAGGAACAGGGTGCCCTTGTGGGCCCGCTCGAAGCGGCCGATCCGCTGGGTCAGGGCGCCGGTAAAGGCCCCCTTCTCGTGGCCAAAGAGATCGCTCTCGATAAGGCCGGTTGGAATGGCGGCGCAGTTCACCTTCACCATCTCGTGATCGTGGCGGGCACTCAGGGCGTGAATGGCCTGGGCGATCAGCTCCTTGCCGGTGCCGGTCTCGCCGAGGATCAGCACGGTACTGTCGCTCTCGGCCACCAGCCGCACCTTCTCCAGTACGTTCGCCATCACGGCGCTCTGGTAGATGATGTGGGGGAACTCCCCCTGCATCTGCGGCTCGTTGATGCGAATGGTCTTCTCTTTGGCGCCGTTGGTGTTGGAGATCTCCTGCTGGGCCTGCACGTTATTCATGGCTATGGCCGTGCGCGCCGCCACCTGCTCCAGCAAGGAGATATCGATATCAGCAAAGAAGTCGGCGTTGGGGTGCGAGAGGATCAACACCCCCAGCAGGTTGCCCCGATAGCGCAGCGGCAAAATGCAGGAGCTGTCGGCCTCTGGCGGCAGGATCTGGGAGGTAAAGCGGCAGCGATTGCTGCAGCCGTGGCCGTGTTCGCGATAGACGAAAAACGGCTCGCTGTGGCCAAGGGCCCCCTGCAGGCACTTCTTTTCAAAACAGGAGTGATCGATGATGCCCGGCTGATCGCTCTGGTGCTGATTGACCAGATAGCTCTTGAAGCTGTCGGAGGTGGCGTTGTATTCGGCCAGACACAAGCTGCTGATGCCGAAGTGGTGGTGCAGGATGGTAAACAGGCTCTTGGGCAGCTCGGCGATGCGCACCAGTTTGATCACCGCGTTGGTCACATCCACCAGAATTTTGCAGCTGTCGCGCTCAAGACGCAGGGAGTTGGCCTGCTCCAGAGTACGCTCCTTGTCGAGCACGTTCTCCAGCGCAATGGCGATAATGGCCGCCAGCTGGGTCAGCTTGGCGAGGGTCTCCATGGTGAAGCTGTCTAGCTGGGTGTTGATAAACTCGACCCCGCCAAGGTGGCTGCGGGCGGTGGTGATGGGGAGCTGGCAGTAGGAGCGCAGCCCCCCGTAGACCCCTTCGCGATCCAGCGCCGGGCAGCGATTCTCAAAGCGGGCGGCAGCGAGAATGATGGCCTGTTCCGGGGTCTCTTTGGTAGGACGGGGGGAGAGGTGCAGCTCTGCCTTGGGGCAGACCAGATGCTTTGGGCCGGAATGTCCCATGAAGTAGAAGATGGCCTCCTCGTCCGCACCCATGTTGAGGATCAGGTTGACCCGGGTCACGCCGCCGAAGCTGGCATCTATCTTGTTGAGTTTGTGGATAAAATCATCGAGCGTCACGGCCGACAGGAGGGATTTGGAGAGCAGGAGGAAACCGTCGTCCCAGATGGGAGAGATCTCGTCCAGGGGGATGGCACTCACATTTAGCATTGCGGCCTCACGTTATTTCGATTTAGTCACCAGTCAGGCTGTCCATGCCATCGCATCACGACAAGCACTCGTCACCAAAATAAATAGCCGCAGCCCGTAAAAGCGGCTGCCAATAAGAAAAGCGGTGACGAAAACTGTCGCATGTTGCAATTCCAGAGTTGTTATTAACGAACGACAACAAAAAGTAACATCGTTATCGGGGGATATATTGGAATGGCGACTCATCATAGATGAGCTCAAATTTCATTACAATCCGATTTAATATATCTGACGGCCATATTTAACCGGTTATTTCATCAGTTCTTGATCTCAATTAAGGCGCCCGAAAAGTGGGCCGCCGTCAACTGTCAGATCTGCCCTTTCCTCTTCGCTGGCTGCGGGTTTCAAGATGGTGTTTGCTGCCCATCCATCGGCAATTTACGAGGTGATGATCCGGCTGTGGCAGCACTTCAGGCCACCGAAGATAAAGAGGGCCGACAGGCTCTGGAAGGCCATCAGCAGCCAGCTGGCGTTGTCGGCAAGCTCGGTGGTGACGCACTGGTGAGTGAGGTAGACCAGCAGGGTGATCACCCCCAGCAGCAGGCAGTTGATCAAGGTGGTGGAGATAAACCCGATCAGCCAGGCACTGGAAATACTCAAGGCGGAAAATACGCTGCCCATGGCGAGTCGTGCTGCCATAAAACAGCCGAAAAAACCGAAGCCGAGCAGAAATATCATCTCGTCGCGCCAAATATAGCAACCTATTCCCAGCAATATCGCCGCCAGATAGGTGCCAATATAGAAAATTCCGAATAAGCGACCAATTTCATGTTGCATCATTTATCCCCTGTTTTTGGGTAATAAAAGGGTGCCCGACTCGATAAATCCGAGTCGGGTTCCCTTATTTGTGCAGAACGTCCTTTTTTAGGGCGGGTCAGCCTTTGGCTGCGCTGCGCAATTTCGCCTTGAGCGCGCTGTATTCAGTCTGGACGTACACTTCCGCCTCAGGCTGATTGTCGATGCGCTCGATCTTCACCGCGCAGTACTTGTACTCCGGCGTGTGGGAGACGGGATCGACGTGCTCGATGGTGAGCTCGTTGCAGGCCCCGATCCACCACTGGTAGGTCATGTAGACCACCCCGGCGTTGACCCGGTCGTTGTAGTTGGCACGGGTGATCACCTTGCCACGGCGCGACGAGATCCAGACCAGCGCCTGATCCTTCACCCCAAGCTTTTTGGCATCGCTCGGGTGGATCTGCACATAGCCCGGCTCATCGGCCAGGGTCTGCAGCGCCGAGCAGTTGCCGGTCATGGAGCGGCAGGAGTAGTGACCTACCTCGCGCACGGTGGAGAGCACCAGCGGGTACTCGGCACAGGGCTGCTCCAGCGGCGGCCGCCACTCGGAGGCAATCAGCTGACCCTTGCCACTCGGGGTGGTGAACACATTCCCCTCGAACAAGGTGCTGGTGCCCGGGTGATCCTCGGTCGGACAGGGCCACTGCACGCTCTTGAGATCGGCCATCTTGTCGTAGCTGACCCCGGCATAGAGCGGGCAGAGCGCACGCATCTCATCCCAGATCTCTTCGGTGTTGTGGTACTCCATGGGATAACCCATGGCGGTCGCCATCAACGAGAAGATGGCCCAGTCCGGTTTCACGTTCTCAGGGGGCGTCACCGCCTTGTAGAAGCGCTGGAAACCGCGATCTGCCGAGCTGTAGACCCCTTCGTGCTCGCCCCAACTGGTGGCGGGCAGAATGACGTCGGCCATCTCGGCGGTCTGGGTCATGAAGATATCCTGCACGATCACCAGCTCCATCCCTGCCAGAGTGCGGCGGAACTGACCGAGATCTGCCTCGGTCTGGGCCGGATCTTCACCAAAGATGTAGAAGGCCTTGCACTTGCCCTCCTCCACCTTGTGGCCAAGCTCGGTCAGGCGATAGCCGGGCTTTTGGGAGAGTGACTCCACGCCCCACGCCTTGGCGAACTTGGCGCTTATCTCGGGATCGGCCACCGACTGATAGCCCGGGAACTGGTGCGGCAGCATCCCCATGTCACAGGTGCCCTGCACGTTGTTCTGACCGCGAACAGGCCCGCAACCGGTACCGCGGCGACCGAAGTTGCCGGTCAGCAGCGCCAGACCCGCCAGCCCCTTGACCACGTCCACCGCCTGACCGTACTGGGTCACCCCCATGCCCCACAGGATCATGGACGCAGGCGACTCGGCATAGGTGCGAATGGCGGCGCGGATATCGGCGGCCTTGAGGCCGGTGATCCCCTCGACATATTCCGGGGTGTACTTGGCCACTGTGGCCTTGAAGGTGTCGAACCCTTCGGTGTAGTTGGCGACAAAGGCCTTGTTGTAGAGCCCTTCATTGATCAACACGTTGGCGAAGGCGTTAACCAGCGCCATGTTGGAACCGTTTTTGAGCGGCAGCCACTGATCGGCGATGCGGGCGGTCTCCACCATACGGGGATCACACACAATCACCTTGGCCCCGTTTGCCTTCGCCTTGAGGATATGGCGAGCGACGATGGGGTGAGAGTCAGCAGCGTTGTAACCAAACACCAGCAGGCACTTGGTCTCTTGAATTTCGGGAATGGCGTTGCTCATGGCGCCGTTGCCTACAGTTGTCTCCAGACCGGAGACTGAGGGTGCGTGTCACACCCTCGCGCAGTGGTCGACGTTGTTCGTCCCAATCACCGCACGGGCAAATTTCTGCATCACATAGTTGGCTTCATTGCCGGGGCCACGGGCAGAGCCGGTGGTCATGATGGCGTCCGGGCCATATTTCGCCTTGATGGCAGCCAGACGGCTGCTGGCAAACTCGATGGCTTCGTCCCAGGAGACCGCCTCGAACTTGCCACCGCGCTCGCGGCGGATCATCGGGCTCTTGAGACGGGGGGTCAGCAGGTTGGTGTCGTTCAGGAAATCCCAACCGTAATAGCCCTTGAGGCAGAGCTGCCCCTCGTTGGTCCGGCCGTTGGCGCCTTCGGCCCCCACCACCTTGTCGTTTTCAACCAGCAGGTTGATTTTGCAACCGGTGCCGCAATAGGGGCACACGGTAATGACTTTTTTCATGACTCACACTCTTGTTTGTTAACGAAAAACGGCTCGGCAAGCCCGCTCACACCCGCGCCGCCATCGCCAGCAGTGCCTCGGCACTGGCCAGCTGTTTCTGCCGGTTCAGGTTTTCAAGATGCTCCGGCGTGACCAGCCGCAGCGCCTGGGTCGGACACACCTCGACACAGGCCGGGCCCGCCTCGCGGTGACGGCAGAGATCGCACTTGAGCGCCTGTGCCTTGGTCTGCGGACGCTTGAAGAGCGAATCGGCAGCGGGGGCCACCTCTTTGAGCACCACCGCCATGGCGCCGTAAGGACAGGCCACCACGCAGGACTTGCAGCCGATGCAGCGCTCCTGCAACACCTTGACGCAACCATCCTCGCTGACGATGGCATTGTTCGGGCAGGCCATGGCGCACGGCTTGTCTTCACACTGGCGGCAGAGCACCGGCGTGGTCACCTTGCTGCCCACGATCACCTTCAGGCGCGGCTGAAAGTAGCTGTCCTTGGAGACCAGATGTCCATCCTCGATGGCAAGATGCAGGCCGCCCTCCCGCTCAAGGGTCCCGCTGCAAGACCCTGACTGGTGTGAAACGGCGCAGGCCACCTCACAGGTACGACACCCAATACAGAGACTGGGATCTGCAATCACGAAGCTGTTCATAGAGAGGGATCCTAAATGGTTCGTTACACCGGGCCGCCCGCCGACAGGCAAAGAGGCGGCCAGCCCCCCACAAAGCATTTATCAGACCAAAACGGGAAAATGGCGCGATAAAAATTCACAACCATATGAAAATAAAGGAGTAATCAGCAAGAGTGGCTTGCTGTTTACCGCTACTGACGAGGGTGACAACGGGGTGGGAAGTGTGATCGACACGACAAAAGTGACGAGCTCGACACCTGCTACCAACTCCCTGCCCCACCTACATATCGGAAGGATCAAAGGCTTAATCGGAGAGGATGCCGGAGCGGCTTATTGTTTGGTTTTGCTATCAAGCTGGCAGGCCATCATCACGTCAAACAGAACAAATATGGACCACTTATTGGCTAATTTGTTGAGCCAGAGCCGATTTTAAGCCCCTGCCTCTTTAGTTTTTCACCTGTCCGGTTAATATGTGCCACTTGGCAACCAGCTCTGTTGGATGCATATCTAATTTCCAATTAACAACTCATTTATAATTCAAGAGGTCATATGAAGTTAGATATAAATAACATTGATATAGATGATTTCAGCCTCGATTCAAATGGAATTGTCATTCTTCCATGTAATTATCTAGATACTGATAACTATGAATACCATTCAACAGCAATATCATTTTACAAGTATGCGAGCCAAAAAATAAATATTGAATATTTCACCGAACCTGAAATTTTAATAGATCAACGTTCTGGTGACTGGTTTGGCCCTTTACTATTAATTACATCTACAGCCGTAACTCAAAACCCTGAGTTGATATCTATTACTTGTGGTGTGATATCAAGCTATATAACCGACTTTTTTAAAGAAAATGGAAGCGGAAATATTAAATTTAAATTAATTTACAAGGAAGTAGATGACATAAAAATAACTGAGTTTTCCTATGAAGGCAGTTTAGATGGTTTACCCTATCTTGAAAACTCCATCAACAAAATTCTAGATAAGGGTCTGTCTAATGAGTGAACAATTTCTGACCTTCGATGAAATCCATAAAGATTACTGCGATTTTATTGACTCATGTAGTAAATTCAATGTTTATACAAGATCCGTAGACGTACAAACAGATAAAATTAAGGAGTGTGAGAAATATTTACTTAAATTAAAAGAATATAAACATCAGGCAGCAGAACGCCAAAATGAAGTTGCAGCTAATCAGTTTTTCCATATGCAATGTATGATTAATGCGATGAAATCCTCTTTAAATATGTGGCTTAAACTTAAAAACCATCAGTTTGAAGATTCTTGGAGTAATTTAATTGATGCTCAAGAATATCTCTCCATAGCTATTAGAATCAATGACTATGAAGGAGTAAGGACATTCCAATCTCACTTAAAAAATGCGGAGCGTATTTTATTCCCTAGTTGGAATTTCTTTAATAGCCCAGGAATTGTTGAAACTGTCGGAAACTGCTCAATATGTGGGAACTTATTTAGCTCATGTGAACATATAGAAAATGAAATTTATATGGGTGGTCTTTGCCAACGTATTGACAGAAAAATAATTAGATTAGACCATTTCGCATTCGTTGAAAATCCGAGAGATAAGCGTTGCATCATTACCACAATCTCTGATGAAGAAGGAAATGAAATAGATTACTTTACATGTGAGAGAACGGGAAAAACATTTAACAATGAAGATGGTCGACATATTGCTGGTAGGGTTTTTCGTTTTTCTACTTTAGATGTTTTCTAATAAACGCATATGTGAAATATTATGTCGTGGCATTACTGTATACATCTAATTAGTGCCGTAGGGTGCAATAAGTGCAACGCATTGCACCTCTTGCCTCTTTAATACTTGGTGCAATTCACTTCGTTCATTGCACCCTACGATTACATTTTAATGGAATAAGATTTGATGAATATAAAAATCCATAATGAACATAAAGATGACATCTTAAATGTACTTGTTGATAACCTTAGACAATTTAATTTTGATAAAATGGGTGAGGAACGCTCCCAACCTTTAATTGTTGCCATTCATGACGATAATGACGAAGTTGTCGGTGGCATTGCCGGACGTACTATTTATCATCAACTGTTGATCGAGGTGCTTTGGGTACACGATGACAAACGAGGTCAGGGGCTTGGCATTAAATTAATGGAGATTGCTGAACGTGAGGCACAAAAACGGGGATGTATCGCTGCTCAAGTCGACACTCTCTCATTTCAGGCACCAAAATTTTATGAAAAAATGGGATTTAAAATAGTCGGTAAAGTGAGCGGCGTAAAAAATAGTCCTGACCGCTACTTTTTATTGAAGCACTATCATGGAGAGTAATAATTACCGTAGGGTGCAATAAGCGCAGCGCATTGCACCTCTTGCCTATTTAAATACTGTGATCATTTTGATCACAGGCTATAGAGCAAAAAGACTCCATTGCTACCCAACCCCCTTCCTCTTGCCACCCTGCCAGCAATTAATTAGTCACTATTTTATCGTCTGTTTTTCACTCGCTTCGGTAAAAAATAGTGGCCAAACCACTTCCCTAGATAAAACAAACGGTTGCCCGCAGAGCGGGTGAATATTTCAATCAACGGCCAATTAATAACCTTACTCAAAAGGACGTTTTGATTATTTATACCTGAGCATGAACCCGCAGAGTGTGTGTCATTATAAGCTTAACGACAGATGAACAGACTGTGTCCCATGAAACGCATCTTTATATCCGATTAGCTCCCTTCCCATCACAATCCTTTGATTTCCCCTCGATGTTGTATCCACACATACCTGATGTGTTCGGGGCGATCTGCTGTGGCAAACGTGTAAACATCAAACTGACAAGATGAACTCATGAACTGTGATAAACAACAAGCCACTCCCGGCGTCATGCTGGCGGCGATTGGCGTAGTCTATGGCGATATCGGCACCAGCCCGCTCTATACCTTGCGCGAGTGCCTGTCAGGTCAATTCGGGTTCGGCGTCGAGCCGGCCTCCATTCTCGGCTTTCTCTCGCTGATCTTCTGGCTGCTGATCCTGGTGGTGTCGGTCAAGTACCTCTCCTTTGTGATGCGGGCCGATAACGCCGGCGAGGGTGGCATTCTCACCCTGATGTCGCTGGCAACCCGCAACGCCTCCACCCGCTGGACGCCGCTGCTGATCATCCTCGGCCTGATTGGTGGCAGCTTCTTCTATGGCGAGGTGGTGATCACACCGGCGATGTCGGTGATGTCGGCCATCGAGGGTCTGAGCATTCTCACCCCCGCCCTCGACCCCTATATCGTCACCCTTTCGGTGCTGGTGCTGACCCTGCTGTTTGCCATCCAGAAACATGGCACCGCCATGGTGGGCAAGCTGTTTGCCCCCATCATGCTGATCTGGTTTATGACGCTGGCGGTGCTGGGGCTGCGCGGCATCATCCACAACCCCGAGGTGCTGGGTGCGCTCAACCCCATCTGGGCGGTGCGCTTCTTTGTCCAGTACCAGACCACCTCCTTCTTTGCCCTCGGCGCCGTGGTGCTGGCCATCACAGGGGTGGAGGCGCTCTACGCGGATATGGGCCACTTTGGCAAAAATCCAATTCGCCTCGCCTGGTTTATCGTGGTGCTGCCCTCCCTGGTACTCAACTACTTCGGTCAGGGGGCGCTGCTGCTAAGTAACCCCGCCGCCATTGCCAACCCCTTCTTCCTGCTCGCGCCGAAATGGGCGCTGGTGCCGCTGCTGCTGCTGGCGACCATGGCGACGGTGATCGCCTCGCAGGCGGTGATCTCCGGGGTCTTTTCGCTGACTCGGCAGGCAGTGCGGCTGGGGTATCTCTCCCCCATTCGCATCGTTCACACCTCCGAGCAGGAGTCCGGCCAGATCTATATTCCGGTCATCAACTGGATGCTCTATATCTCGGTGGTGATCGTCATCATGAGCTTCGAGCACTCCAGCAATCTGGCGGCGGCCTACGGCATCGCGGTGACCGGCACCATGGTGCTCACCTCGATCCTCTCCTGCTCGGTGGCCAAGAACAGCTGGCACTGGAACAAGTATCTGGTGGCTATCCTGTTTGCCGCGCTGCTCTGTATCGATGTGCCGCTGTTTGCCGCCAACCTCGCCAAGATCTTCTCCGGCGGCTGGCTGCCGCTCACCCTGGGCGCAGTGATGTTCACCGTGATGACCAGCTGGAAGAGCGAGCGTTTCCAGCTTATTCGCCGCCTGAACGAGCACGGCAACTCGCTGGAGCCGATGATCGCCTCGCTTGAAAAATCCCCGCCGACCCGGGTGGCCGGTACTGCGGTCTATATGTCGCGGGTGGTCAATGTGATCCCCCATGCGCTGCTGCACAACCTCAAGCACAACAAGGTGCTGCACGAGCGGATCATCCTGCTCACCCTGCGGGTGGAGGATGTGCCCTACGTCCACAATGTGCGCCGGGTCTGCATCGAGCAGCTCTCCCCCACCTTCTGGCGGGTGGTGGCAAGCTACGGCTGGCGCGAGACCCCGAACGTGGAGGAGATCTTCCACCGCTGCAACGCCGAGGGGCTCAGCTGCCGGATGATGGAGACCTCGTTCTTTATGGCCCACGAGTCGCTCATCATGAAAGACCGCCCCTGGTATCTCTATCTGCGCGGCAAGCTCTTTATGCTGCTGCAGCGCAACGCCCTGCGGGCCCCGGATCAGTTCGAGATCCCGCCCAACCGGGTTATCGAGCTGGGTTCGCAGGTGGATATCTGATGGCGGGTTGATAGCCTCTTAAAGGCATAGAAAACATCAGCAATAGAGAGGGAGGCATGGGCCTCCCTCTGTTGTTTCCGTTCACCCCGATTACCGGCCCCCTCATCCCCAGCCCTTCTCCCGCGAGGGGAGAAGGGGGCAAACCAGTGCAGTTGATTTTGAAACAGTTTGTAGGAAACCTGATGCGCGTTCACCAGTTGCAAGGCATTGAAATGACGATGTAAACAGCCCCTCATGGCCCGCAGCAGTGCAGAGGTAACGCAGACAAAGCTTGCAGAGCCGAGCAATGAGCTCGAGTACAGCGGGCGGGAGCCGGGCATTGCTCCAGATAGTGATTAGCATTGATAATGGTCATAGGCTTCGCGTGTGTTGATTGTGTTTAGCGATAAAATCAGATCACTATCGAAGCCTTTTTTACATCTATTTCAATTGGTTGCCGCTAAAGATCCGGTACATGAAGCCATGATAGGGATTCTGGGTGTGGCAGTTGTTTGGTTTTACTATCACAGCTCGCTGACTATCACTTCACCAGACTGCGCAACCAGCTGATCTCCTCGCCCCAGATGGACTCGTCTATGGTCTCGAGGATCAGCGGAATGCGATCGAAGCGATCATCATTCATGATGTGGTGGAATACCGCCTCTCCCAGATTCCCCTCCCGCAAGCTGTGGTGGCGATCGACCCGGCTACCGAAGGTGCACTTGGCGCCGTTGATATGCATCCCCTTGAGATAGTGAAAACCCACCGTACGGTCGAACTCGGCAAAGACGGCAGCGCAACTCTCTGCAGTGCGCAGATCGTAACCCGCGGCAAAGGCGTGGCAGGTATCGAAACAGATCCCGACCCGGCTCTTGTCCTCCACCCCCTCGATGATGGTGGCGAGGTGCTCGAATGACCAGCCGAGGTTGGTCCCCTGCCCGGCGGTATTCTCAATCACCGCCGTCACCCCTTCACTGCGCTCCAACGCCCAGTTGATGGACTCGCTCACCAACTTGAGGCTGGCCGCCTCTGGGATCTGCTTGAGATGGCTACCGGGATGGAAGTTCAGATAACAGAGCCCCAGCTGCTCGCAGCGTTTCATCTCGTCGAGAAACGCATCGCGGGATTTGGCCAGACCATCGGGATCCGGGTGGCCCAGATTGATGAGGTAACTGTCGTGGGGCAGGATCTGCTCCGGCAGAAAACCGGCCTTGTCACAGGCCGCCTTGAAGGCACGGATGGTGGCATCCGACAAGGGAGCCGCCTGCCACTGACGCTGATTCTTGGTAAAGAGGGCAAACGCGTTGGCCCCGATGGCCTGGGCGCGGGCGATGGTATTATCCACCCCGCCGGCCGCACTGACGTGGGCTCCGATAAATTTCATACAATCTCCTCGATACGGCAAGCCGCCATTATGCCGATCCCGCCCAGCCACGCCAAACCGGGATATCCGATAGCGGGTATCGACAAATAGCGCCGCCTACACAAGGCGCTGCGTTTCATGACGTAATCGGCCTTCGCTGTGGCAACCTCTCCCCAGAAGGGATAGTTAGAGCCCGCCCGCGCCAGCATGGCGCCCATAAAAAAACGCAGCGTATCGCCTGAGCAATAACGCTGCGTCTTTGGGTCTCTCGGCCGTCCCCCTTGCCGTGACCCGAATGGCCAGCGACAAGGGAGCAAGAATGCGCGGGGAGAGTCGCCTTAGAAGGGCATCTTGAAGCCTGGCGGCAGTTGCATGCCACCGGTCAGTTCGCCCATCTTGGCCTTGTTCTGCTCTTCCACACGACGCACGGCATCGTTGCAAGCGGCGGCAACCAGATCTTCCAGCAGCTCCTTGTCATCTTCCATCAGGGAGGGGTCGATCTCGATGCGACGGACGCTGTGGCTACCGGTCATGGTGACCTTGACCATGCCAGCACCGGCTTCACCGGTCACTTCCATCTGAGCCAGCTGCTCCTGCGCCTTCTGCATACGCTCTTGCATCTGTTGGGCCTGTTTCATCAGGTTCCCCATTCCACCTTTACCAAACATATGTCGTCTCTCGTCTTGAAATCCGGCATCCAGCGCCGGGCTGTGGGCTTGTCTGTCCTAGATGGGGACAGCCAAACTGCTTTTCAACCGGAAGCAAGCTCCCGGCCACGGAATTTAGCGGTTGAGGGGCTCAATGCTCTCGTGATGAAGCACGGCACCAAACCGCTGAACTAAAAACTGTACGTTGGGATCCTGCTCCAGATCCCGGGTCACCTGCTCGCGCACCCCGAGATAAAGGCGATGTTCGATCTCAAGGGGGGTCTCCTGGTCAGGCACCACACCAAGCGTCACCTCGACCTGCACCGGTTGACCCAGCGCTGGCCCGATGATCTCGGCCAGATCGGCGCGCGCCTTGTCGCTCACCAGATGGCGCTGCTCGGGCTTGAGGGTTAGCAGTACCTTGTCCCCTTCCCGCGTCATCACCGAGTTGATGGCCAACTGGCGCAGCCGCCCTCCCACCTGAGTGTGAGCGATCAACTCGGCCCAAGGGTCGCCGCAACCATTGAGCAGCGAGGAGGGGATAAGGCGAGTCGCCTCTCCCTCTTGCGGCTCGCTGTCGCTCTCGAGCTCATCCCAGTCGATGGTCTCCATCACCGGCTGAGCGGGCTCATCCTGCGTCACAGGGGCAGCAGCCACCGCCGTGGTAACAACGGGTGGCTGGGCCGCAGGTGCTGGCGTCACCGCAGGCGCCGTCGCACTGTGCTCACCGGGCCGATAGCTCGGCTGCCCGTCGAGATCCCAGGGTGGCAGATCGGATGGCTGGGCCGGTGCCGTGACAGAGGCGTGGCTTATCACCGGAGTCTGCCCGGCAAAGCCCTGATTGAGGTACTCTTCGTAATCGCCGTTGTCACCCTGTGGCTCGTAACCGTCGCCATAGAGATCCACCGGTGGCAGCTCATCATAGTGTCCCATCGCCGCCATCCCCTGCCCGGCCGGTTGGCTGACCGGAGCAGGCTGTTGGGTGACGACCGGAGCGGCGGCGGGCGCGACAGAACGAGCTGGCGCAACCGGCACTGCGCGCGGCGCGGGCGCCGCCGGGGCATCCTGACCACGCTGGCGGCTGCGCAGCATATTTCGCTTGCCAAGCAGGCTCTGCATGCTCGATACCGCTGAAACAGCTTCAGGAGCGGTAACCGGCGCGCTACGGGAATAGTCCATATCGACTGCGGAAGGCACTCGATCATCAGCATCAACGGGCTGTGCAGCTGAGTGCGCTGGCACATCGGACTGCGCATGGGGCAACGCGGGCTCGGGTTGATACCCCATGCCCGCAGCCTCGCGCAGCAACTCATCCTGCTGGCTGAACAGCTCGGCGGCTTGCGCCTCCTCCTCGCTATCGGCGGGGTTGCCGATATCATCCGCCATCGCAGGCATGGAGATATCAACCGCGGGCACGGCGCCGCTGATCGGTGCCAGTGCGGCCGATTCAGCGGCCGGGCGCTTTCCCGGCAAGGAGGCTACCGGCGTTGCATTGCTCGTCATTGACGGGGGCAACGCGGTGAGGCTGGCCGGATGCAGGGCATCGCGCCTTGGGGAGAAGGCGAGCATCCGCAGGCAGGTCATCTCCAGCGCGGTGCGGCCATCGGGGGCCCAGGGCAGATCTTTACGGCCACCCAGCACGATCTGGTAGCAGAGCTGCACCTCTTCCGGGCTCATCGCCTTGGCCAGTTGCAGCAGGGAATCGGCATCCGCCCCCTGCTCCTGCACACTGGCAGGCAGCAGTTGCGCCATGGCGATGCGATGGAGCAAGCCTTCCAGCTCGGCGTGGA
Source organism: Aeromonas sp. R2-4 (assembly GCF_040908365.1). Lineage (NCBI taxonomy): Bacteria > Pseudomonadati > Pseudomonadota > Gammaproteobacteria > Aeromonadales > Aeromonadaceae > Aeromonas > Aeromonas sp. R2-4. The sequence goes on along the minus strand of NZ_JBFODO010000005.1, from coordinate 7,176 downwards.
GCTGATCAAAATCGGGGCCCAGGGTGGCGATCTCGGTGATCTTGGCCATGGTCGCTGGCGCATCTTGCCGCAAAATGGCTTCCAGCAGCTGGTGCAGATGGCGGTGATCGAGCGTGCCCAGCATCGCCAGCACGCTGTCGAGGCGCACGCTACCATTGCCGTGGGCCAGCGCCTGATCGGTCAAGCTCAGGGCATCGCGCATACTGCCGTCAGCGGCTTTGGCCAAAGCCTGCAGGGCGCGGGGCTCGAAGGGCTGCCCCTCCTGATCCAGCACCCATTCGAGCTGCTTGGCAATCTGGGTCTGATCCAGACTCTTCAGATGAAACTGCAGGCAGCGCGAGAGGATGGTAATGGGCAGCTTCTGCGGATCCGTGGTAGCCAGCAGAAACTTCACATAGGGGGGCGGCTCTTCCAGGGTTTTCAGCAGCGCGTTGAAGCTGTGGCGCGACAACATGTGCACTTCATCGATGAGGTAGACCTTGAAGCGGCCGCGGGCCGGACGGTACTGCACGTTGTCGAGCAGCTCGCGGGTATCTTCCACCTTGGTGCGGGACGCCGCGTCAATCTCCAGCAAGTCGACAAAGTTGCCCTGATCGATCTCGCGGCAGGTATCACAGACGCCGCACGGGTGGCTGCTGATCCCCTGCTCGCAGTTGAGGCTCTTGGCCAGAATACGGGCGATGGTGGTCTTGCCGACCCCACGGGTACCGCTCAGCAGATAGGCGTGATGCAGCCGTCCCTGATCCAGGGCGTTGGTCAAGGCGGTCAGCACATGTTGCTGGCCTACCACTTGTTCAAACGTATGGGGGCGCCATTTGCGCGCCAGAACCTGATAGCTCATAAATCCATCATGCAGGGAAGACAGGGCATTGAGGCCGGATGCTAACACAAATGGCGGGCTGGCTGTATCGGCTATCGGTGACAGCGGGAGGGATCGCTTGATTTTCAAGCCGATGCCCGCAAGGGCACCGGTTCAACGCAGGCCCGATGCAGAGGATCGGGCCGAAGAGGCATTACTCGCCGGCCAGCTCGACCAGTGAGACCACCTTGATGCCAGCGGCAGTCAGGCGGGCATCGCCACCCAGAGACGGCAGGGAGATGATGAAGGCCGCATCGGCCACTTCACCACCGGCACGGCGGATCAGCTTGACGGTCGCATCGACGGTACCACCGGTCGCCAGCAAATCGTCCACGACCAGCACCTTGTCACCGGGTACGATGGCATCGGTGTGCAGTTGCAGGGTGTCGGTGCCGTACTCGAGGGCATAGGACTCCTCGATCACTTCGCGCGGCAGCTTGCCCGGCTTGCGGACCGGCACGAAGCCCAGCCCCATGGCATAGGCAACCGGCGCGCCAAAGATGAAGCCGCGAGCTTCGGTGCCAACAATCTTGGTGATCCCTTGATCACGATAATGATTGGCCAGCAGATCGATGGTGGCCTTGAAGGCCTCGGCGTTCTCGATCAGGCTGGTGATGTCACGAAACAGAATGCCCGGCTTCGGATAGTCGGGAATGGTCTTGATGCTTGCTTCGATAAATTTCAGGGTTTCCGGATTCATGTGTTGACCGCTTATTTTTTGACCCAGGGGTGGCCATTTTTTCTCAATTCCCTTCTGCGGGAAATAAAAAAGCCTGTCACGCAAAAATGACAGGCCGACTCCATAGCATTATTGCTGCAATAGCTTAGGGACTTCACTTCGCCATTGCAACTGGCTCCAGCACCGGCAGACGCATTAACCAGGTGAGCAGGATCACCATTATGACAACCAGCAACCCCTTGACCCACAGCAGTGGCACCACCGCCAGTGACACCGAAAAGGTGAGCAAAATAAAGATAATGGCGCGCCGTCTGGCCTGACGACGAATGCCGCGATACTGCTGCCAGTCCACGATGGGCGGGCCAAACCAGGGATGGGTCAATAGCCAGCGATGAAAACGGGGCGATGAGCGGGCAAACAGAGCGGCAGCCAGCAACATGAAGGGGGTGGTCGGCAAGAGCGGCAGCACAATGCCCACAATACCGGTGGCAAATGCCAGCCACCCGAGCGCCATCAGACACCAACGCTTCATTCCTTCTCCTTGCGTGATTTATCTCCCTCTAGCCTAACAGAGTTTGAGCGGGTGCTGACAGCGGGCCGCAACCCCACTACAATCTGCGCTCTTTTTTCTTGCCACTCTCGTCGGAAAGCCGTTATGCGCGTTATTTTGGCCCCCATGCAGGGGGTACTGGATCACCTGATGCGGGAGGTTCTCACCTCCGTCAATGATTACGATCTCTGCGTGAGCGAGTTTATCCGGGTCGTCGATCAACTGCTGCCCGCCAAGGTGTTCTACCGCCTCTGCCCTGAACTGCTGCAAGATGGCAAAACCCGCGCAGGCACCCCGGTGCGGGTCCAGCTGCTGGGGCAACACCCCGAGTGGCTGGCCGAGAACGCCTTGCGCGCCATCGAGCTGGGCTCCCCCGGCGTCGATCTCAACTTCGGCTGTCCCGCCCCTACGGTCAACAAGAGCAAGGGCGGTGCGGTGCTGCTCAAAGAGCCCGAGACCATCTATCGCATCGTCAAGGCGGTGCGCGAGGCGGTGCCCGCCCATCTGCCGGTAAGCGCCAAAATTCGCCTCGGTTACGACGACAAGGATCTCTATCTAGAGAACGCTCAGGCGGTCTTTCATGGGGGAGCCAACGAGCTGGCCGTTCATGCCCGCACCAAGCGCGAAGGGTACAAGGCCCCCGCCCACTGGGAGTATGTGGACGCCATTCGCCGCGCCCTGCCCATCCCCGTCACCGCCAACGGCGAAATTTGGGATCATAAAGATGCCCTCACCTGCGCCAGGGTCTCGGGTTGCGATGCCCTGATGGTCGGGCGCGGCGCCATCTCCCTGCCCAATCTGGCCAACGTGATGAAAACCGGCTGCCCGCACATGAGCTGGGCCGAGGTGCTGCAGTTGATGGTGAGCTATACCGAGCAGGATCTTGCCAGCGAAAAAGCCGACTACTACCCCAGCCGCATCAAACAGTGGTTCAGCTATCTCAAGCGGGAATATCCCGAAGCGGACCTGCTGTTTCAGGAGATCCGGGTACTCAAAGAGACGGCTCCCATCCGCGATGCCCTGCTGCAAGCAGCCAAAAGCCACGGCTAACCACGTTTAACTTGACGCATATCATCTTGATAGAGTTATCGGATCCCTATACTGCCCCGAATCTGTCGTCTGTCCTGTGGGGGATAATGTGTGTGAAATGACGCAAGCACAGTTGACTGTCTGGCGTAATCGCCTGCTGTCAGACTGGGCCCAAGTACGAGAAACGCTGATCGGTCAGCTCAAAGCCTGCCGCCGTGACGAGTGGGCCGAACAGGTCGGTCACTGCGAGCAGGATCAACTGGTGGAACTGACCAGCCGGCTGGATCTGCCGAAGGTTGAGCAGAGCGTGGCCCGCCTCAAGCGGATCGATGCGGCACTCTGCCAGATGGATCTCGGCCTCTATGGCCTCTGCTCCGATTGTGAAGAGCCGCTTTCCATCGAACAGCTGGAACAGGATCCGACCCTGCAACGCTGCCCGCGCTGCGAAGCCCGCTATCGCAAGGGATTCCACGCCCACGAACTGTGAGGGATGCACATCTGTGCATCCGCTCAACCCTCAGCACTGGTTACTCCGTCGTTCCTGTCCAATACTCAACCGTATCAGCCTGTTCGAGGATATGCGTTGTGTACAGACTCTTGTTGTTATGGTGTTTGTGTTGCCAGGCTACGGCACAGGAGTCATTGGTCGTCGGCTGGGTCGACTGGCAGCCCTTCAGTTATCGCAATGAACAACAACAGCTCCGCGGACTGGATGTGGAGCTGCTCAACGCCATCTTCCTGCGGGCCGGTTATCAGGCCAAATTCAGTGAAATGCCCTGGGCTCGCGTGTTGCACGAGCTGAAATTCGGCACGGTTCAACTGGCCATGTCAGCCAATATCACCGCCGAGCGGCAGCAATATGCCCGCTTCAGCCACCCCTATCGGGAAGAGGAGACGGCCATCGTCATCCGTCGGCAAGATGCCGATCGCTGGCGCGGGATTACCACCCTGGAGCAGTTGATCAACACCCCTGACTTTCATATCGGGGTGCTCAAGGGCTTTGATTACGGCAATACCTTCCGCCAGTTGATGGCAAGGCCCGAGCTGCAGCCCCGTTTGCAGATGCGCCTGCGGCTGGATCAGTTGCTGAAGATGTTGCAAGGGGGACGGATCCAGGGGTTTATTCTGGATCCCCACGGACTGCAGGAGTGGCAGGGTAAGGATGGCATGCAGGACAAGCTGTATATTCTGCTGCATATCGAACAGACACCGGTTCACCTGATGCTGAGCAAAGAGAGCACCACAGAAGCGCAACTGCAGCGGATCAATCAGGCTATCGATCAATTGAAACAGAGTCCCGACTATCAGCAGATCCTCGATCGCTACCAGTTCAGACCCCTGCATTCACAGGAAAACACTCATAAGTAAGGGGAGCATCTGCTCCCCTTGCAGTCTCAAGCAAACCCAATCCTGTCTCAAACAGCCCTGGTTGCAACTTGCCAGGACGTTTTGGTCACCGATAACGTGATGGATTACTTCTGCCTGTCAGCGTCCCAGCACAATGTCGGCAAGGTGGGCGAAGTGGTGGATTTCGTGGGTGGCATCGCACTCGCCCGCTTGCCGCGCCGGGTTGTACCAGCAGGTTGCCAGCCCCTGCGCCGCCGCCCCGGCAATATCAGTTTTCGGGTTATCCCCCACCATCAGTACCCGCGCAGGATCCGGCTGCCCCATCAGGGAGAGGGTGTGCTGGAAAATGGCTGGCGCCGGCTTGGTCACCCGGATCTCGTCGGAGATCACCAGCGGCTCGAACCACTCGCTCCAGCCCAGTTTGCCGAGCCGCCCCCGCTGAGGCACGCTGAAACCATTGGTGATGATCCCCATCCGCACCTTGCTGCGTAGCTGCTGCAGGGTCTCGACCACCCCTTCGAGAGGCATGCTAAGGGCAATGATCTGCTCCAGAAAGGTTTTGTTCATCGCCATGGGATCGGCGGCAACCTGCTGTGCAAAGAGGGAGAAGCGGGTCTGCTGCAACGCCGTTGCATCGATCTCGCCGTCGTTGTATTGCTGCCAGAGCCCATGGTTGAGGGCGTGGTACTGCGCCATGCTGGCGTCATCAGCCTGTACGCCATAGATCTGCAAGGTGTGCGTCAGCGCAGAGGCGACCGGAAAATCGAGCAGGGTTTCATCCAAATCGAACAGCACCCAGTCATAGCTTGGTTGTTTCACAGAACTCCTTGTTATCATTCAGATTGTTCAGAAGCTTGGCGACCAACTCTGCCAAGCGGGCTGGCCAGCAGATCCAGCGTGAGACGCACGCCAAAGCCGGTTACTTCGCTGGAGACCACCCCATTGCCCCCCTTGTTGCGAAAACCGCTCAGGTCGAAGTGCAGCCAGGGGGTCTGCTCGGGCACGAAGTGGGCGAGGAAACGGGCCGCATCAATGTGATCCGGCGAACTGCCCGGCGCACATTGCAACAGATCGGCCCACTCGCTCTCGATGTTGTCGTCGTAATCGTCATCAAGCGGGAAGGGCCAGATCCGCTCACCGCTGCGCTGACCCAGATTGACCAGTGATGCCATCCATTCGCTGCGATTGGTAAAGACGCCGCTGTAGCGGCTACCCAGCGCCCGTTTGCAGGCCCCGGTCAGGGTCGCGTAATCGAGCAGCAGATCCGGAGTATCCTGCACCGCCATTGCCAGGGTATCGGCCAATACCATTCGCCCTTCGGCATCGGTATCGACCACCTCGATGGAGGTGCCATTGATGGCAGTCACCACCTCGCCAGGACGATAGGCGTGAGGGCCGATATGGTTCTCGGCAATGGCCAGCCAGCAGTGTACCTCGTAGGGTAGCTGAGCCCGGCTGATGGCGTAGAGGGCCCCCAGCGCCACCGCGCTGCCCCCCATGTCCAGATGCATGCCATACATGCTGCCAGAGACCTTGAGGTTGTAACCGCCGGAGTCGTGACAGATCCCCTTGCCTACCAGTGCAATGCAGCGCACCGGCTTGGGTGGATAGTAGCTGAGCTTGACCATTGCCCCCTGATTGTCTTCCGAGCCACGAGCAACGGCCAGAAACGCCCCCGCCCCCAACTCGGCCAGCTGTGCCTGATCATAGTGATGGCACTGCCACCCCTCATCTTGCGCCAGCTTGCTGACAAACTCGCGATAGCTGGCGGCCGTCAGCTCGGAGGCAGGCAACACCGCCAGATGGCGAGCCAACCCGTTACCCCCCGCTTCGCTGTAAAGGCGCGCCAAGTCCAGCACCACCGCGGGTGAAACCTTGATCTGCTGGTAGCTCCAGCTGATTTCGCTGCGGCGCTTGCTGGTGGGCAACGAAATATTGGCAGCAAGCAGGGCTGACAACATCACTTCGGCCAGCATCACTCGCTCGGAGGGGGAAAAACCTTCCAGATGCAGCCCGAGGCGCTCCACATTGAGCCCAGAAAGAGGAGCAATCCAGCCTCTGATCTGTTTATAGAGGCGGTGATCCCGCGTCACACTGCCGGCCACAAACATCACCTGCAACAGGGTATTGCCATGCATCAGGGTAAAGGGCGCTTTTTTCCCCAGCGCAAGCTGGGTCTGGAGACCCGCAAGGGCGGGCAGCGAAAGTAAAGACTCCTTCTGCTCTTCGGCGATCAGCAGCAGTTGCAACGGCAGCCCTTGGGCAAGGGCTTCGGTCAGCGTGGCATCCCGGCTTTCAATAGCAGGAGGAAGATAGGTGAAGGAAGTGATCACAGGCGCGTGCCTCATCCATGAAGAGATACCTGATGATACCCAACAAATGGTTGATACGACCAGTTTTGGTCTTGAAAAAGCGTCAGAAATAGCAGCAATCACCAGATGGTGACGAGCATCAAGAAGGATTGTTCAATGATTGGCAATGCAGGAAGGGAACGTACAGAAAGTTGGTTGCGGGGGCCGGATTTGAACCGACGACCTTCGGGTTATGAGCCCGACGAGCTACCGAGCTGCTCCACCCCGCGTCCGAATTATCACCATCAAGCCGAGCAGTAGCTTGATGGCGTTTGTCTGCTTTCGATTGTTTACACAATCGTACGCTGACGAAAAATTTGGTTGCGGGGGCCGGATTTGAACCGACGACCTTCGGGTTATG
>NZ_JBFODO010000049.1:0-46982 GCF_040908365.1 Aeromonas sp. R2-4 | reverse complement strand
TGTAGTGGTCAACTAAATCCGGACACTTGGTTAGGCCGATCCTCGGCTTTTGCTGGCGGTATCCCGTCATTGTATTGATGTGGACGTCGCCAGTTGTAGTGATCCATCAGGTAATAACTGATATCCCGCTTTGCTTCCCGCAGGCTCATATATCCCCTTGCCGGGAGCCACTCTGACTTCAGGCTTCTGAACAACCGTTCCATCGGGGCGTTATCCCAGCAGTTGCCACGCCGACTCATACTCTGGGTCATGCGATAGCGCCACAGTCGTTGCCGAAATGCCCGGCTGCCATATTGGCTGCCCTGGTCAGAGTGAAACAGCACGCCTGACGGACAACCCCGCTGCTGATACGCCATCTCAAGTGCTTTGATGGCCAGCTCGGCATCTGGTTTATCTGACATCGCCCACCCCACAACCCGCCGGGTATGCAGGTCAAGCACCGCTGCCAGGTAATGCCAACGACCACCTGCCCAGACGTAGGTGATATCGCCACACCACACCTGATTGGGTTGTTGGACATCAAATTCGCGGGCCAGCAGATTGGGAATGTCCGGTCGTTCAGACCGTGCCACCTTATAGCGGTGTGCGCCCGGCTGTTTGGATGCCAGGCCGGCTTCCTTCATCAGGTTACGTACTTTGAATCGACCAATCTGATACCCCAACTCTCGCATCATCGACATCAAGGCGCGGCTGCCAGCCGAATCCCTGCTCTCTTTGAACAAACGGCGCAACTCAGAGCGCTGTTGCATGCGCTCACGGTTAATCGTCCGCCTGCGAGCCAGATAATCGTAAAAACAGGAGGTGGGAACATCGAAGGCGCAGCAGACCAGAGTGATGGGGGCTTGCTCCCTTAATCGGTCTATCAGCGCGTACGTGTGAACTCGTCCGTCATCAAGAGAGCAGTAGCCTTTTTTAGAATGTCCTTCTCACGTTCGAGCCGGTTGATGCGGGCTTCCAGTTCCTGAATTTTTTGCTGCTCCAGAGTCAGTGCTTTGCTGATTGGGGTAGTGCCACTGCGTTCGGATTGCAGTTGCCGAACCCAGCGGCGAAGTATGGTTTCACCGATATCCAGTGAACGACTGGCTTCGGGGACAGAATATCCCTGGTCGAGCACCAGGGATGCGGCTTCGAGTTTGAATTCGGCAGTAAATGAGCGACGTAATCTTGTCATTGAACACCTCAGGTCATGGTGGCGACTGTACCACCTAAAATGGTGTCCGGGATGATTAGACCACTACACAGCGACCCAAGACTTTCACACCAGAACGAGTACAAAAGCCCGGCTTCACGACCGGGCTTTTGTATTTTTAGCGTGTTAGATTAGACAGCCAATATCTTGCTTTTATCTGCCGCAAGAGAACTAAAAAGCCGGTTATTTCCACCATCTCCTAGCTATATCAGAGCCTTGCCAGCTCAATTTACAGCCATTTAATGGTGATATGGTCGACCAAATCAGCCTTCTGCCGCCTGCTGGTTGCAGGGAAGTTCCATATTGACCACCCCCTCTTCCATCTGCACGTCGATCTTGAAGCCAAGCCGTTTGGCGAGGTTGACCATGCCGCGATTGCTGGGCATGGTCATGCCGGATAACTGGCCAATCCCCTGCTCTTTGGCGTAACGGATGATCTTCTCCATCATCAATTTGCCGAGACCCACCCCTTTCAAGTCCGATCGCACCAGAATGGCAAACTCGGCATCGCTCTGGTCCGGGCTCGAAATAGCGCGTACCACGCCGAGGATCTGATCCTGCAGCTCGCCATCTTGCCCCACAGCCACGAAGGCCATCTCCCGGTCGTAATCGATCTGGGTCATGCGAGCCAGCTCTTCATGGCCCAGCTCGCCCACATCGGCGAAGAAGCGTTTGTACCTGTCTTCATCGGAGACCTGCAGCACGAACTGCTTGTGAGCAGGCTCATCTTCCGGCCGGATCGGGCGCAGCAGGATATGGCGCTGATCTTTAAGCCAGGCACCCTCCTCCAGTTCGGTAGGATAGGGGCGGATCGCCAGTCGGTTGCTGGCCGGGAGGGCGGGGTCAGCCAGCGTGAGGCTGGCATCCAGTACCACCATCTCGGTACCGCACGCTTGCAGCGGGTGCAGGTCCAGCTCCTGAATCTCAGGAAAGGCGAGCAGCAGTTCGGAGAGCTGGCAGAGCACTTGACCGAGGGCATCGATATCCAGTCGTTCCGGCGTCGCTTGCTCACGGATCTTGCGGCTCTTGAGGGCTCCTATGATCTGGTAACGAGCCAGTGCCTGATTGAGCGGTGGCAGGGCAGCCACCATCTCCTGCGGTTCCGCACCCGACTCACCCAACAGAATGACGGGGCCAAAGATGGCGTCTTGCTGGATCCGTACCCGCAGCTCGAGGCCGCCGCTGCGGCGAGCCATGCGTTGCACCAGCAAGCCTTCGATGCGGGCGCCCGGATCATGCTGTTTGACCCTGTCCAGAATGGCATCTGCGGCTTGTGCCACTTCGGCCGAGGTGCGCAGATTGAGCACCACCCCGTGCACGGCAGACTTGTGCAGGATATCGGGCGAGCGCAGTTTTACCGCCACTGGATAGCCGATCTGCTCGGCGGTGAGGGTCGCCTCGATGGCGTCGGTGACGATCCAGGTTGGCAGGGTCGAGAGACCGGCGGCTTGTAAAATCGGGTGCACCAGATGGGTATCCAGCCTCAGTTGCTTGCGCTCCTGCGCCTGATGGATCAGTTGCTGGCACAGCTCGACATTGAGCTGGTTGCCATGCAGGGATGCAGGGGTCTCCATCAACTGCTTCTGGTTGCGGCGGTATTCCACCATGTGCATGAAGGCGGCCATGGCGCTTTCCGGCGTGCGGTAGGTCGGGAAGCCCGCCTCGGTAAAGAGTTTGCGCCCCTCCTGCGCCGAGTATTCGCCCGCCCAGTTGGTGAGGATATTGAAACGGCGCGCTCTGGGATGCTGCTTCAGATGGGTGATAAGATGGCTGGCCAACGGCGCGCTCGGTGCCGTGAGCGAGGGGGCGTGGATGATCAGTATGGCGTCGATGCCATCCCCCTGCAACACGTTGTCCAGCGCCTCCTGATAGGTGGTGATGGTGGCATCGCTGCCGATGTCGAGCGGCGGGAGAGCCAGCTTGCCGCCTCGCTCCAGCAGCACATCCACCGCCATATTGGCCAGCCCGCGGCCGTTGGAGATGATGGCGAGTCGCTCTCCCTTGAGGGTCATGGAGTGGCTGAGGGTTTCCACCGCGGCAAACAGTTCGTGGGTATCCCGTACCCGCAGCATGCCGGCGCGACGGATGGCGGCATCATAGACATTGTCGAGGCCGTGGGTCGGTTCGTGGCGCCCGCTTTTCAGTACCAGGATCGGCTTGTTGCGCGAGGCTGCCCGCGCCGCCGAGAGAAAGTGGCGGGCGTCGTGCAACTTGTCCATATAGATCAAAATGGCGCGGGTGACGCTGTCGCGGGAGAGCTGATCCAGCAGCTGGCCGAAGTCGATGTCGCAGTGATCACCTAGGGAGATGAAGGCGGAGAAGCCCAGCTCATGCTGCTTGGCCCAATCCAGAATGGTGGTGCTGACGGCGGCGGATTGCGACAGAAATGCGACTTGCCCCGGCTTGGCGGCAATGGGTGAAAAGCTGGCGTTGATCCCCTGGCCGGGCAGCAGCATCCCCATGCTGTTGGGGCCGAGCAGGCGAATGTCATATTGCTGGCAGACCCGTTTCAGCTCCAGTCGCTCCTCGGGGGAAAAGTCGGCGGCCAGTATGATGGCAGCCCCCGCGCCCTTTTGGCCGAGCGCTTCCAGCAACGGCAAGACCCGCTCCCGCCTGGTGCAGATGATAGCGAGATCCGGGGTCAGCGGCAGGCTGGCGATGTCGGGATAGGCCAGCACGCCGGCGATGGACTTGTTGCGCGGGGTGACGGGGAGGATGGGGCCTTTGAACTGGCCTGCCAGCAGGTGGCGCACGATCACATGACCCGCCTTGAGCGGGTCGGTCGAGGCGCCGATCACGGCGATTGAGTGGGGTTTGAACAGCCGATCCAGACCGCTTGCTTTCATGGGCACTCCCGTCGAAAGGGGGAAGATACCAGTCTAATACGCCTTTGCTGCGGGTTCTGTGACCGGATCCTGATCACCGTTTGTTCAGGGCATTGGCACGCAGATAAAAGCGCAGTTCGCCTTGCACCCGGCGAATGGCACCCAGATGGCGTTCCTGCAGATAGATATCCTGCTCCCGATCGAGCGCCGTGCTGGGCACGCCCATGCTTTGCAGATACTCGTCAAACAGGGTTGAACCCTTGATCTCTACCAGATGCTGTTTCATGGCTCTCCTCCCTGCGCCTTGGCGTGTGTTGATGAACGCCCAGTCTGCGGTGACCTGCCGGGTTTGCCTATTGTCACTTTTGACATGAGATTTGGCACGAGAGCGCTCACACATCTTTCAGAGAGGGCGCCGTTGAGGCGCTGGCTGGAGTTATAGTATGGCGAGGAGCACGAGGCACGGATGGTGCGCAGGATGATCAGAGTCTGGTGGTGGTGCATGGCACTGTGGACGGTTGGCGCAACGGCAACCGAGCAGCCTATCCGCGCCTGGAATCTGTTGCTGGATCACCCCAACCCCGCCGTCGTCCAGTTGTTGCGCCTCTCCCTCGATCTCACCGTGCCCGAATATGGCCCTTACCAGCTGGTCTCCAGCCCGCAGATGGAGCAGGGGCGGGCGGTGAAGGAGCTGCGCAGCGGCGAGCTGGTTCAGGTCGGTGTCTTTGCCCCCGATGGTCAGCGAGAACGGGAGTTGCTGGCAATCCACATTCCGCTGGCCAAGGGGCTGCTGGGGTGGCGGGTGTGTCTGGTTCGGCAGGGGGATGAGGGGCGTTTTGCCGCGATCGGATCGTTGGCGGACTGGCATCGCGCCGGGCTCTCCATCGGTCAGCACAGATCCTGGCCAGACACCCAGTTGCTGCGGGCTAACGGCCTCAAGGTGACGGTGGGCAATCTTTATGAGGCGCTCTTCAACATGCTGCGCAAGAAGCGCTTTGACTGCTTCCTGCGCTCGGTCATCGAGGTCGAGGATGAGCTCAGGCAGCATCCGGATCTCGCCATCGAGCCCCGTCTGGTGTTTCGCTACCCGTTGGCGCTGCTCTTCTTTGTCTCGCCAAAATATCCGGAGCTGGCCCAGCGCATCGAGCTTGGCCTGCTGCGGGCGCGGCAGTCTGGTGCTTTTGACCGGGTCTTTGAAGAGGGATTTGGCAGCACCATTCGGCGGCTGAAACTGGATGAGCGGGTGCGCCTCGAGCTGCACAACCCCGACTTGCCGCTGCCCAGCCGCAGCATGATGGCCGATCCGGCCCTTATCTATAATCCGGTGTCAGCGCAGTGAGCCCTGATTCTGCGCGGTATCCCAGAAGGCGCGGATCAGCGGTTCTTCTAGCCGCTTCTTGAGCACCCCGATCCCCACATCAAATGGCTTGAAGGCGGGTTTGAGGTCGATGATCCGCACCTTGTCGCCGAGCGGGCTGTGGTCGATTACCGCCGCGGGCACCAATCCTACGCCACAGCCGAGCGCCACCATGGCGACGATTCCCTCGTTACCCGCCACTTCGGCATAGATGTTGGGGGCAATTCCCTTGTTGCGAAACCACTGATCGCTGCGTTTTCGGGCCAGCCCCTGTTCGGAGAGGATGACCGGCAGCTGCTCCCAATCTGGCTCGCCCTGGCGGAACCACTGGTTCAGTTGCGGTGCGTTGCGCGGCGCGATAAAGACCAGCGGCACCAGTTGCAGGCTGGCGAACTCCAGCTTGGCAGGCAGGGCATCGGGACGGGCGGCGATGGCGAGATCGGCCTCATCGGCCAGGATCTTGTCCACCGCCAGCGCCGGGTCGCCAGTCTCCAGCTTGATCTCCAGCTGGGGGTAGCGGCGGCGAAAGCGCTCCAGCACCTCGGGAAGCAGAAAGTAGCTGGCGGTGACCGAGCAGAAGACCCGCAGCCGCCCCTGCAGCGGTTCATCGCTGCGTTTGAGCTCCTGCTTGAGCTGACGCCACTCCTGCAACAGGCCGCCGCCGAATTCGCGCAGCGTTTCGCCAGCGGGGGTGAGCCGTACCGAGCGGTTGTCCCGCTCGAACAGGATGCAGCCGGTCTCCTGCTCCAGCCGCTGGATGGCGCGGCTCAGGGTGGAAGGGCTGACCGCCATGGCATCGGCGCTTTTGCCGAAATGAAGGGAGTCGGCGAGGTGGAGAAACAGCTCGAGATTGCGAAGGTCCATCTTTCAGCTCCTGGCGCGGCTTGTGTGCCCGATATCCAGCGGTTGGCTGCTTGTTTCTGCCATCTCGCGGTACATTCAGCAGGCAATTATGAAGGGTGATCGTTTCAGTTATTGCAACGTACTGTTTCGAATATATCAGTTCAGGCAATAAGTGTCCCGCGCTATAGTGGTTCAGACAACGCCGCTATCCGGCATGGAATCAATCGAACGGAGCAATCACCATGGCTAACTATTTCAACACCTTGAACCTGCGTCAGCAGTTGGCCCAACTGGGCAAGTGTCGTTTCATGCAGCGCGAAGAGTTCGCGGACGGCTGCAACGTGCTGAAGGGCAAGAAGGTGGTGATTGTGGGCTGTGGTGCCCAGGGTCTGAACCAGGGTCTGAACATGCGTGACTCCGGGCTGGATATCTCCTACGCCCTGCGCAAGGCCGCCATCACCGAGAAGCGCGCCTCCTGGCAGAACGCCACCGACAACGGCTTCGCGGTCGGTACCTATGAAGAGCTGATCCCGACCGCCGATCTGGTGCTGAACCTGACTCCGGACAAACAGCACTCCGACGTAGTGAAAACCGTGATGCCGCTGATGAAGCAGGGCGCTGCGCTGGGTTACTCCCACGGCTTCAACGTGGTGGAAGAGGGTCAGCAGATCCGCTCCGACATTACCGTCGTGATGGTGGCGCCCAAGTGCCCGGGCACCGAAGTGCGTGAAGAGTACAAGCGTGGCTTTGGTGTACCGACCCTGATCGCCGTTCACCCGGAAAATGACCCGAAAGGTGAAGGTATGGCCATCGCCAAGGCGTGGGCCTCTGCCACCGGCGGCGACCGTGCCGGGGTGCTGGAATCCTCCTTCGTGGCGGAAGTGAAATCCGACCTGATGGGCGAGCAGACCATCCTCTGCGGCATGCTGCAGGCCGGTTCTCTGCTCTGCTACGACAAGCTGGTTGCCGAGGGCACAGACCCGGCCTACGCCGGCAAGCTGATCCAGTTCGGCTGGGAGACCATCACCGAAGCCCTGAAACAAGGTGGCATCAGCCTGATGATGGACCGCCTCTCCAACCCGGCCAAGCTGCGCGCCTTCGAGCTCTCAGAGCAGCTCAAGACCCTGATGCGCCCGCTGTTCGAGAAGCATATGGACGACATCATCGCCGGTGAGTTCTCTCGCGGCATGATGGCCGATTGGGCCGAAGATGACGTCAAACTGTTCACTTGGCGTGAAGAGACTGGCAAATCTGCCTTCGAAAACGCCCCGGCGTTTGCAGGCAAGATTGCCGAGCAGGAGTACTTCGACAATGGCGTGGTGATGGTGGCAATGGTCAAGGCGGGTGTCGAGCTGGCGTTCGAGACCATGGTGGCTTCCGGTATCTACGAGGAGTCCGCCTACTACGAATCCCTGCACGAGCTGCCGCTGATCGCCAACACCGTTGCTCGCAAGCGTCTGTACGAGATGAACGTGGTTATTTCCGACACCGCCGAGTACGGCAATTACCTGTTCGCCAACGCCGCCGTGCCCTTGCTGCGTGAGCACTTCATGCCGACCCTGAAAGCGGGCGATCTGGGTGCCAGCAAGGCGGAAGGGCAGAGCGTCGACAACCAAGCGCTGCTGGCGGCCAACGAAGCGACCCGCAACCACCCGATCGAGAAAATCGGCCAGGTACTGCGTGGCTACATGAAAGACATGAAACGCATCGCCGTTGGCGGTTAAGTCTGCATCGGGCAGGATGATGAAGGGGCGGGGATGACGATCCCCGTCGCAGGTCGGACTGGACACCCGACCGGCCAGCCAGAAAAATCAGCCTGACAGCCATAAAAAAGCCCCGCTCATCGAGCGGGGCTTTTGCATTCAGAAAGGCTGGATAAATCAGGCTTTCCACGCTTTCCAGGTGTTGATCAGACCGTTGGTGGAGCAGTCGTGGCTGGTGACAGCCTCGTTGTTGCCCAGCTCCGGCAGGATCTTGTTGGCCAGCTGTTTGCCCAGCTCCACACCCCACTGGTCGAAGCTGAAGATGTTCCAGATTGCGCCCTGTACGAAGATCTTGTGTTCGTACATGGCGATCAGGGCACCCAGGGTTTTCGGGGTCAGGCTCTTGAACAGGATGGAGTTGGTCGGGCGGTTGCCTTCGAACACCTTGAACGGCACCAGATCCTTGACCTGCTCCAGGGTTTTGCCAGCAGCCAGGAACTCGGCTTCAACCTGTTCCTTGCTCTTGCCGAAGGCCAGCGCCTCGGTCTGGGCGAAGAAGTTGGCCAGCAGTTTCGGATGGTGGTCACCGATCGGGTTGTGGCTGATGGCCGGCGCCAGGAAGTCGCAGGGGATCAGCTTGGTGCCCTGATGGATCAGCTGGTAGAAGGCGTGCTGGCCGTTGGTGCCCGGCTCACCCCAGATGATGGGGCCAGTCTGGTAGTCAACCGGCTTGCCGTTGCGATCCACGTACTTGCCGTTGGATTCCATGTTGCCCTGCTGGAAGTAGGCAGGGAAGCGGTGCATGTACTGGTCGTACGGCAGAATGGCTTCGGACTCGGCACCGTAGAAGTTGTTGTACCACAGGCCGATCAGCGCCAGCAGCACCGGCACGTTCTGCTCATAGGAGGCAGTGGCGAAGTGCATGTCCATCTCGAAGGCGCCTTGCAGCAGGGCTTCGAAGTTCTCGAAACCGACAGACAGGGCGATGGGCATGCCGATGGCAGACCAGGAGGAGTAGCGGCCGCCAACCCAGTCCCAGAACTCGAACATGTTGTTGGTGTCGATGCCAAACTCGGCCACGGCCTTGCCGTTGGTGGAGAGGGCGGCGAAGTGCTTGGCAACGTGGGCCTTGTCACCGGCGATATTGATGAACCAGTCGCGGGCGGTCAGGGCGTTGGTCATGGTCTCCTGGGTGGTGAAGGTCTTGGAGGCCACCAGGAACAGGGTGGTTTCCGGATCGATCTTCTTCAGGGTCTCGGCGATGTGGGTGCCATCGACGTTGGAGACGAAGTGCATCTGCAGGTGGTTTTTGTAGGGACGCAGTGCCTCGGTGATCATTACCGGGCCCAGATCAGAGCCACCGATACCGATGTTGACCACGTGCTGGATCGCTTTGCCGGTGTAGCCTTTCCACTCGCCTCCGATTACCTTCTCGCAGAAGCCTTTCATCTTGGCCAGTACGGCGTTCACTTCCGGCATCACGTCCTTGCCGTCGCACTCGATGGGGCGGTCGGAGCGGTTGCGCAGGGCCACGTGCAGTACGGAGCGGCCTTCGGTCATGTTGATCTTGTCGCCATTGAACATGGCATCGATCGCGCTGCGAAGATCGGTCTCTTTGGCCAGATCAACCAGCAACTTGAGGGTTTCTTCGGTGATCAGGTTCTTCGAGTAATCAACCAGGATGTCGCCGCCGAAGGTAAGGGAAAACTTGTCAAAGCGCTTCGGGTCCTGCGCGAACAGATCCTTGAGTCGAGTCTCTTTGTTTGCTGCAAAGTGGGCTTCCAGTGCCTGCCAGGCCTGGGTTTGGGTTGGATTGATATTTTTCATAGGATTCCTGAAATGCCAAGTTGTGTTTGAACCTTGCAGGCAAGGTCCCGCCAAACCTTATTATCCGAGCATTATAGCGAGCCGAACGGGCGGCCCGTGTAACAGATTTTTACCGATTGTCTTTTACCGCAATGGGTCACTGTCGGGAGCATACAACCAGAACATTGGGATTATGTGTCACGAAAGCAAGGCGGATCTTGCGCTTGCTCATGATTGGGGCCACCCCGATAGCCTGAAATTGTTTTCATCCGGTTGGCGTGGTTATGCACCGACATGGCCATGGGCTGGGGCCAGAAACGACAATGCCAGCCCGAAGGCTGGCATTGTCTGTTGCAGCAGAACCGCGATCACGCCTGCGTTTTTTGCATGTGCATCACCATCTGCGGGAATGGGATCTCGATGCCTTCGGCATCAAAGGTCAGTTTCACCTTCTCGTGGAAGTCGAACCAGACACCCCAGTAGTCAGCGGTTTTCACCCAGGGGCGCACCACGATATTGACCGAGGAGTCGGCCAGCGCGGCAACGGCGATGGTGGCTGCCGGATCCTTGAGGATGCGCGGCTCTTCGCTTACCAGACGCTCGAGGATCTGTTTGGCCTTGCGCAGGTCAGAGCCGTAACCGATACCGAAGGTCATATCGACGCGGCGGGTATCCATGCGCGAGTAGTTGACGATGGTGCCGTTGAGGATGGCGGAGTTCGGTACTACCACCATCTTGTTGTCACCGGAGGTGAGGGTGGTGGTAAAGAGCTGAACGGACTGCACCACACCTGCCGTGCCCGCCACTTCGATAAACTCGCCCGCCTTGATGGGGCGGAAGATGATCAGCAGGAAGCCGGCAGCGAAGTTGGAGAGCGAGCCTTGCAGCGCCAGACCGATGGCCAGACCGGCGGCACCGATAATGGCGACGAAGGAGGCAGTCTGCACGCCGACACGGCCCAGCGCGGCGATCACCACGAACACCAGAATGGCGTACTTGAGGATGCTGCCGACGAAGTGGGTGACTGTGGTGTCCAGCTTGCGGGCCTGCATCACCTTGACCACGCCACCGCTGATGAGGTTGGCGGCGATATAGCCGACCAGCAGGGTCAGCAGGGCGGCGGCGATATTGACGCCGTATTCGATCAGCAGTCCCTGATTATTGACCAGCCAGGTCTGCGCTTCGGTAATGATTTCGGGTTCCATAGGATGTCCTGTCAGGTTCTAAAAGGTTTATGGTGGATGAATCTAACACCGCAGCGCGACAGTACGGGTCGCATCTGGTACTTCTTTTTTGCCATAAAAACCTGACACAAAAAAGAAGGGAGGCCAAAGCCTCCCTTCTTTTTGCTGAATGATGCGAAAAAACCATCAGCTCTGCAGCAGCTGGCTGCGGATAAATTGCCACTGATCTTCGAAACCGGCGGTCGGCTTGAGCTTGAACTCGGAGCGCACGAACTGGCTGATACGGCCTTCGGTGTAGGCCAGCAGCAGATTGGCCAGCATGGTCTCGTCGAGCTGGAAGCCCTGACCCTCGCGCAGCCGCTTCTCGCGCAGCACCTGTTTGATCTGGGTCTCCAGCTTGTCAAACAGGATACTGATGCGATCCCGCAGCCGATCGTGCTCACCCAGCAGGGCATCGCCATTGAGGATGCGGGTGATGCCGGGATTGCGTTCGGCGAACACCAGCAGCAGTTGCAGGATATGGTGGCAGCGCGCCATGGTGTCCTTCTCTTCCGCCATGATCAGATTGACCCGTGACAGCAGGGAATCCTCGATAAAGTCGATCAGCCCCTCGAACATCCGCGCCTTGCTGGGAAAATGTCGATAGAGGGCTGCTTCAGAGACGCCGACCTCGGCCGCCAGACGGGCCGTGGTGATACGCTGCCCCGGACTGGTTTCCAGCATATGGGCGAGCGCCTGCAGGATCTGATCGCGCCGACTCTGTTTCTGATTACTGCTTGCCATGGATTCCCCTAAAAAAACAATGGCTTGATTCTATTATTAGGCACCGCCCATCGGGCTGGTGTGGTCTGTTATTGGCGACCAGAAGAACCAAAACCGCCTTCACCCCGTTCGCTCTGATTGAACTCATCGACCAGTTGGAAGCTGGCCTGAACCACCGGCATGATCACCAGCTGGGCGATGCGCTCGCCGGGTTGCATGGTGAACTCATCTTTGCCGCGGTTCCAGACCGATACCATCAGCTGACCCTGGTAATCGGAATCGATCAGACCGACCAAGTTGCCCAGTACGATGCCGTGCTTATGGCCGAGGCCGGAGCGGGGCAGGATGGTGGCACACAGACCCGGATCCTGGATGTGGATGGCCAGACCGGTCGGCACCAGGGTGGTATCACCCGGAGCCAGAGTCAGCGGCGCATCCAGTAGTGCGCGCAGATCCATGCCGGCAGAGCCCGGTGTGGCGTAGGCGGGCAGCGGGTACTCGGTACCGATACGGGCATCCAGAATCTTCAGTTCAATTTGTGTAGTCATGAATCGCTTTTTCAGTTGGATCTTGTATTGGCGCCTCTCTTGGCAAGGGCGGGGCGCCGTGAGTCTTGTTCTTTCGGGACGCTCAGTGCCGGTAGTGGCGTGCAATCAGGGCGATCAGGTGACGGGCCAGCGTCAGCTTGTCGGCCAGCGGCAGCGGGGCCTGGCCCCCTTGCCAGAACACGGTCAGGGCGTTGTCATCGGCGTTGAAGCCTTGCCCCTCGCGGGACACATCGTTGGCGGCGATCATGTCCAGCCGCTTACGCTGCAACTTGTCGAGGGCGTATTGTTCCACATCCACGGTTTCGGCGGCAAATCCGACGGTGAAGGGTTTGTCTGAAAGGGCACCGACGGCCGCGATGATGTCGGGGTTTTTCACCAGCTTCACCACCATCTGGTCGTTGTCGCCGGTCTTCTTGATCTTCTGGCTGGCCACCTGCTCAGGACGATAGTCGGCTACCGCCGCGCAGCCGATGAAGAGGTCGCACTCGGCGACCCGGCTCATCACCGCCTGATGCATCTGCTCCGCGCTCTCCACATCGACACGGGTGACGCCAGCAGGTGTAGCCAGCGTCACCGGCCCGCTCACCAGCGTCACTTCGGCACCCGCTTCACGGGCAGCTCGGGCGATGGCGTAGCCCATCTTGCCGGAGCTGTGGTTGCTGATGTAGCGCACCGGATCCAGTGCCTCGCGGGTTGGCCCTGCGGTGAGCAGCAGCTTGACGCCTGCCAGCAAGGGTTCGGCGGCCAGCTGCTGGCAACAGCGATCCACCAGTTCGAGGGGATCCAGCATCCGGCCCGGGCCCACATCGCCACAGGCCTGGCTGCCGGCATCCGGCCCCCACAGCAGAATGCCGCGGCTGGCCAGGGTCTTGAGGTTGGCCTGGGTGGCGGCGTTGAGATACATCTGCTGGTTCATGGCGGGCGCCAGTGCGATGGGCGCCGGAGTGGCCAGACAGAGGGTGGTCAGCAGTTCGTCGGCCATGCCTGCTGCCATCCGCGCCATCAGGTTGGCGCTGGCGGGGGCGATCAGTACCAGATCGGCCCACTTGGCCAGTTCGATATGGCCCATGCCCGCTTCGGCAGAGGGATCCAGCAGGCTGTAGGCCACCGGATGACCGGAGACCGCCTGCAGGGTCAGCGGCGTGATGAACTCCTTGGCGGAGCGGGTCATCACCACCCGCACTTCGGCGCCCTGATCTTTCAGGCGGCGTACCAGCTCGGCACTCTTGTAGGCGGCGATCCCGCCGCTGACACCCAACAGGATGCGTTTATCGGCCAATCTCATCTGCTGTTTCTCTATCCGGCTCATTCTGACTGGTCGGCTAAGATACCACAGGCAATGGATGACGACAGGGGTTGGCATCAAGGGGTGTGGCCGGGCGCGCGCAATTTTTTGCTATGTTTTTCCTCAACAGGGATGAGGGAGAGACAAATGAGCATCAAAGAGTGGCCGGAAGATGAACGCCCCAGAGAGAAGTTGCTGCGTCAGGGGCCTGCGGCGCTCTCCGATGCCGAGCTGCTCGCCATCTTTTTGCGCATCGGCGTGAATGGCCTGAGTGCAGTGGATCTTTCACGTAATCTATTGAATCAATTCGGCTCTTTGCGCAGCTTGCTGGGCGCGGATCAACGGGCATTCTGCGAGGCGCACGGCCTTGGCCCGGCCAAATATGCCCAGCTGCAGGCGGTGCTGGAGATGGCCAGACGCCATCTGGCCGAGCAGCTGCAACGGGGTGATGCCCTCACCTCGCCCCAGCTGACCCGCGACTATCTGCAGGCCCAGTTGCGGGATCGGCCGCGCGAGGTGTTTGCCCTGCTGTTGCTCGACAATCAGCACAGAGTCATTCAATTTGTTGAGCTTTTTTTCGGCACAATCGATTCGGCGAGCGTCTGGCCAAGAGAAATCGTGCAGATCGCGCTCAAACATAATGCAGCCGCGGTGATTCTGGCGCATAATCACCCGTCCGGCGTCGCCGAGCCCAGTAGGGCCGACCGCCAGATCACGGATCGGATCACGGCCGCTTTGGCCCTGATCGATATCAGAGTGCTGGATCACTTGGTGATCGGTGATGGCATCACGGTTTCTTTTGCCGAGCGCGGTTGGCTATAACTGTGCTCTGGCACCGTATTAGTTGATCTTTGATCACGGATGCTGTATAAAATGCCGCCTTCTGTTTGCCCCGCAATCGAAGGCCAGCGGGGCAGATATTTGCTCGAGCAATGAAGTAAGATTTGGAGAGACTGACATGTCTAGAGTATGCCAAGTAACCGGCAAGCGCCCGGCAGTTGGTAACAACCGTTCGCACGCTAACAACGCCACCAAGCGTCGTTTCCTGCCGAACCTGCACACTCACCGTTTCTGGGTTGAGAGTGAAAAACGCTTCGTAAGCCTGCGCGTATCCGCAAAAGGCATGCGTATCATCGACAAGCGTGGCGTTGAAGTGGTTCTGGCTGAACTGCGCGCCAGCGGTGTTAAGGTATAAGGAATTAGATCATGGCTAAAGGTATTCGCGAGAAAATTCGCCTGAACTCCAGCGCCGGTACTGGTCACTTCTATACCACTACCAAAAACAAGCGCACCATGCCCGAAAAAATGGAGATCAAAAAGTTTGATCCCGTTGTTCGTCAGCATGTGATCTACAAGGAAGGCAAAATCAAGTAATTACTTGATGCTGCATTCCCAAAAACCCGGCTTCGTGCCGGGTTTTTTTATGCGCCGAATTCAGTACACTGCCGGTTCAAAGGGAGGCTTGCCATGTTCAAATTGAGCCGCAAAGGCTGGAATAACGTGATCATTGTGGTGGTGCTGATCGTGATCACCCTGTTGCATCGTATGGAGACTGCCCAGCAGGAGAACAGCGCCAAGCGGGCTCGCCCCTTGCTGCCGGATGCGTCCGTAGTGCTCACTTGGCAGGGGCCGAGCTGGCAGATTGAGCGGATTGGTCAGGGCTGGCGCAGTGTGCCGGATCTGGGGCTCGACACGGCTCAGCTGGATGCCCGTCTGGCGCGCTGGCAGAGCTGGTTGCTGCCCCCCGGCGAGGTGGTGCGCGGTACCCCGGTGACCATCAAGGTGTGGATTGCCGGCCAGAGCGATCCGGTCGAGATCGGCCTCTATCAGAACAGCGGCCAATATGGCGCTCAGCTGTCATCCGGTCTCTGGCTCGCCCTCACTGCCGAACAGTATCGCGATCTGCTGCGTCCTGCCCCCTGAGTTCCTTTTCCTTGCGAGGTGCCCATGCCCGAATTGCCAGAAGTTGAAGTCAGTCGTCAGGGGATATCCCCCTGGCTTACCGGTATCAAGGTGACGCGTGTAGTGGTGCGGGATGGCCGCCTGCGCTGGCCGATCCCCGGTGAGATTCAGGAGCTGGTGGATCTCACCATCCATCGGGTGCGTCGCCGCGCCAAATACCTGCTGCTGGAGACCGATTTCGGCACCGCCATCCTTCATCTGGGGATGTCCGGCAGCCTGCGGGTGCTGGATATTGGCACGCCAGCCGAGAAGCACGACCACGTGGATATCGAGCTGGAGAATGGCAAGCTGCTGCGGCTCAACGATCCGCGCCGCTTCGGTGCCCTGCTCTGGACCCGGGAACCGGCCGAAGCCCACGCGCTGCTCGCCAAGCTGGGGCCCGAGCCGCTCACCGATGCCTTCAGTGCTGATTACCTGCGTGAGCGCGCCAAGGGACGCAGCACCGCCATCAAACAGTTCCTGATGGACAATCAGGTGGTGGTCGGGGTGGGCAACATCTACGCGAACGAGGCGCTCTATGCTGCCGGCATTCACCCCAAACGGGCGGCGGGCAATATCAGTGGCGAGCGGTTGGCGACTCTGGTGGCCGAGATCAAGCGGGTGTTGGCCGAGGCGATTCGCCAGGGCGGCACTACTCTGAAGGATTTCACCAGCGCCGATGGCAAGCCGGGCTATTTCGTGCAGCAGTTGCAGGTTTATGGTCGTGGCGGTCAGCCCTGTTTCCACTGTCACACCCTGCTGACCGAGACAAGAATGGGCCAGCGCACCACGGTTTTTTGCAGTCATTGCCAGCGCTGAGCGCACTTTTTGCCCCGATCCGGGGGAAGTTGTAACAGCGTATTTCCACTCTGTTGAAGATTTGCACAGCTGTCACTAGTATCCCGACCGTTCAGGCGGTTTGAGAATATAAAAATGACAGTTAAATCAATAGACTGGGAATATTTATCCCGGCAGGAGCGCTATTGCGCAAAATCCATGGCCCGCTTCCTCTACCCCGAGGGATGTGACCGGAAAACCTTCAATCGCGGCAAGTTCGTGCTGCGCAGCCTGCTCTATCGCAAGTCGCTGAGCCGGGTCTTCAGCCTGTTTCAGTGTGACTCGCTCAAGGCGCTGCCAGCTGTCTATCCCGAGCTGCTCGACAAGCCGATGCGCCCCTATCGCTTCGCCTGTGCCAGTGCCCGTGAGCGGGCCGAGATGCTGGAAAATCACTATCGGTTGCTGCTGGAGTGCTACCCGCAGCTGATCGACCCCCTCTATCTGGGCGAGGGGATCGCGCTGGGGCGCTATCCCCAGAGCGGCTGCCGCATTCTGCTGCGCCACGATGGCACCTTCCGCCGCGAGGCCGAGCTGGCGCTCTCCATCGTCAACGGCGAGGGGCAGCGCCTCTACAGCTGCGCCTTTTCGCTGGCGGGTAGCGTGGATCGTTTGATTCTGATGATCGGCTCCATGCAGGGGCCGGAGCCTGCGGTCGACAATGCCCAGGATCGGGTGCGCGAGCTGACCAAAGAGGGGCACGGCCTGCGGCCCAAATCCCTGCTGGTGCAGCTGGTGCTGCAACTGGCGCAGGCCATGGGGGCGGCAGAGGTGCTGGCGGTGCGCAAGCGGGCCCACGTGTTTCAGGCCAAGCGCTACAGCAGCAAGCAGAAAGCCAACCTGCAGGCCGATTACGACGAGCTGTGGCAGGAGTTCGGCGCGCAGGATGTGGATGCCAACTTCGTCGCTCTGCAAGCCCAGCCGCGCAAGCCGCTGGAGGAGATCGCCTCCAAGAAGCGGGCCATGTATCGGCGCCGCTACGAGTGGCTCGATCTGCTGGTGCAGGAGATGAGCGAACGGTTTGCCCGTCAGTAACCGGCAAGCAGGCTGACCTCTCCATAGCGAGAGAGAAACAACAAGGGCTACCCGCGGGTAGCCCTTGTTGTTTCTGCCATCAGGGGAGGAATTAGCGCTGTTGCTGTTTGGCTGCGATGGCCTGGGCCACCACGGGATCGACAAACTGACGAATGTCGCCACCGTGCAGCGCCACCTCTTTCACCAGGGTGGAGGAGATAAAGGAGTTCTCCTCGGCTGGGGTGAGGAAGACGCTCTCAAGCGTGGGCATCAGGCGGCGGTTCATGTTGGCCAGCTGGAACTCGTACTCGAAGTCGGAGACGGCGCGCAGGCCGCGGATAAGCACGTTGGCCTGATGTTCTTTGGCGAAATCGACCAGCAGACCGGAGAAGCCCACCACCTTGACGTTGGGAAGCGTGCTGGTCACTTGCTGGACAAGCTGGACACGTTCTGCCAGATCGAACAGCGGGCGCTTGCTCGGGCTGTTGGCGACCCCGACCACCACCTCGTCAAACAGCTTGGCGGCGCGGCCGATGAGATCGGCGTGGCCATTGGTAACGGGATCAAAAGTCCCGGGATAAATTACCCTGGTAGTCATCTTTGCGGTCCTGCAACCTGGAAATTTGGTCGCATTATAAGGTCGTCGCTTGAGAATAGCAGTGCATCAGGCAAGAATACGCCATCGCGCATCAAGCCTCCTTGCATTGGTGACAGGGAGCAAAGGGATTTTTTATGAAACGTATTCTGGTCGTTCGCAATGACAAGATTGGTGACTTCATGCTGGCGTGGCCTAGCTTCGCCATGCTCAAAGGCTCCATGGAGTGTCATGTGACTGCCCTGGTTCCGGCCTACACGGCGCCGCTGGCCCGGCTCTGCCCCTGGATTGACGAGGTGATCATCGATCCGGGCGTGCGGGCCGACAAGGAGCAACAGCGAGCGCTGCTGGCGCGGATCAAGGCGGCGGCGTTCGACGCGTCCATCTGCCTCTTCTCCAACTCCCGCAACGCCATGCTGGTGTGGAAGGCGCACATCCCTTACCGGCTGGCGCCGGCGACCAAGCTGGCGCAGGTGCTCTACAACCAGCGATTGGTGCAGCGCCGCTCCCGCTCCCAGAAGCCGGAGTCCGAGTACAACCTGGAGCTGATCCGCCGCTTCCTGGCCGATCAGCAGGTGGCCGTGGTGGAGCCCAAAACTCCCTTCCTGCAGTTCGACGAGGAGACCTTGCGGCAGGTGCGTGAGCAGCTGGCACTCAAGCTCAAGCTCGATGCCAGCCGCCCCTGGCTGATGGTGCATGCCGGTAGCGGTGGGTCTGCCAACAACCTCTCCATCGAGCAGTATGCCCGCATCATCATCAAGCTCAATCAGGCCTGCCCCGAGCTGCAGTGCGTGCTGACCGCAGGCCCGGGCGAGGAGAAGATGGCCGAACAGCTGGCGGCCGAGTTGCTGGCCCACGGTGGCAACGGCTGGATCTACCGCTCCAGCGATGGTCTGCCGATGTTCTGTCAGGTGCTGGCCAACGCAGCCCTGTTCGTTGCAGGCAGTACTGGCCCGCTCCATATCGCCGGCGCGCTCGATGTGCCGACCATCGGCTTCTTCCCGATGCGCCGCTCCGCTACTCCGCTGCGCTGGAAGCCCCTCAACAGCGAAGGGCGTCACCTCGCCTTCAGCCCGCCGGAGGATAGCGACCATCCTGAGGATATGAGTCAACTCGATCCCAAGACCATGGTGCCGGTGATGGCCCGCTGGGCGGCGCCTTTCTGGCGCAAATAACGTATGCAGCAATACAAACAGGGCCCCGCGGGGCCCTGTTTCGTATGACGGTTATTCCGGCTGCTGCGGTTGCTGGCGCACCCAGAGGTCGGCGTATTTGATGAAGGTGGAGTGGGCGGAGAGGATCGCCAGCAGTAGCCCCTGCTTGCCATCGAGGAAGCCTGCCTTGAGCAGGTACATCTTGAGGAAGCAGCCGACGGCGTGGATCAGCCCCTGACTGAGGGAGCCCTTCTTGCCGCGGGCGGTGCGCTGATCGGCCCAGGCACGGGCATAACCGGCGGATTTCACCAGATAGTGCTCCAGATCCCGATAGGTGAAGTGGAGCAGGTCGCCATGAATATTGACGATCTTCATGTTGGCCCGCACTTCCACCTTTTCGTGCACCAGCGCCTCGTTGTAGCTGGTGAGCGCCTTGGGATAGAGGCGCAGCACCCGATCCGGATACCAGCCGCTGTGGCGGATAAAGCGGCCAAACACCCAGGAGAGGCGCGGGATCGAGTAGATGGTATCGCTGGCCGGATTGGCCATCACGTTGGCGATGGCGGTTTTCAGCTCGGGGGTGAGCCGCTCGTCGGCATCCAGCCACAGCACCCAGTCGGACTGCACGTGGGACTGGGCCAGCCGGCGCTGTTTGCCAAAGCCAGGCCACTTGGCGTTGACGAAGAAGCGGGCGCCAAATTCGGCGGCGATGGCCGGGGTTTCGTCCTGACTGCCTGAGTCCAGAATGACGATCTCGTCCACCAGTCCGTCGAGGGAGGCGAGGCACTTGCGCAGGTTGTCGGCTTCATTCTTGACGATCAGAACGGCAGCCAGAGTCGGTTTTTTCACGAATGTGGGCTCACGGTTATTGCCCGGCTGGCGGGTCGAATGCGTATTGATGGGCCATTCTAACGGAAAAACGGGCCAAAGAGAGAGCCGCCATTGCCCGTTTCTATCAGCTGTTTGCCTGTCTCGTCACATCCGGTTGGAAGAGGGCCACTGCTGGAAAAATGGGGTGACAGCAGCGTCTGCCAAGGATCTTCTGTTATTTATCCAGTCATTCTTGGGGCATAATCTCGCCCAGTGATGATTAACAGCCGGGCCAGTCCCGAGAGAAGACGCGTGATGAAAATATTGGTGATCGGCCCCTCCTGGGTCGGCGATATGGTGATGTCCCAGAGCCTCTACAAGGCGATCAAGGCCAACCATCCGGAGTGCGAACTGCACGTGATGGCCCCCGCCTGGTGCTGTGCCCTGCTGGAGCGGATGCCGGAGGTGGACAAGGCGATCACCATGCCCCTTGGCCACGGTGACTTCAAACTGGTGGCGCGCCGCCGCCTCGGCAAGCAGCTGGCAGCCGAGAAGTACGATCAGGCCATCGTCCAGCCCAACTCCATGAAGTCGGCGCTGATCCCCTGGTTTGCTCGCATTCCGGTGCGTACCGGCTGGAAGGGTGAGAGCCGCTATGGCCTGCTCAACGACCTGCGCAGCAACAAGTCCGCCTTCCCGCTGATGGTGGAGGGCTATCTGGCGCTCGCTTATCCCAAAGCGCAGATGAAGAGTCGGGCCGATATCCCGACCATTCCGCATCCGGCGCTCCATGTCGATCTGATAAACCAGAGCAAGGCGCTGGAGCGACTGGGGCTGGATCGCGCCCGCCCGGTGCTGGTGCTCTGCCCCGGTGCCGAGTTTGGCCCGGCCAAGCGCTGGCCGGAAGGGCACTACGCCGTGGTGGCCCAACAGCATCTGGACGAGGGGTGGCAGGTGTGGATCTTCGGTTCCAACAAGGATGTGCCGGTGGCCAATACCATCCGGGATCGGGTCAATCTGCTGACTCGCCCCAACTGCCACGTGCTGGCGGGCAAAACCAGCCTGCACGAGGCGATCGACCTGATGGCGCTGGCCAGCCGGGTCATCTCCAACGACTCCGGCCTGATGCACATCGCCGCCGCCCTCAACCGGCCGCTGGTGGGCGTCTATGGCTCCACCTCGCCGCTCTACACCCCGCCGCTGGCGGATCGGGTCGAGATCGTTCACACCGACATCGAGTGTCGCCCCTGCTTCAAGCGCACCTGCAAGTTCGGCCATCTCAAGTGCCTGATCGACCTGGCGCCGGAGCAGGTGGTCGATGCCTGCAAGAAGCTGGAGCAGAGTCAGTAAGATGCCCTACCGTCTGCTCTACAACCTGCTGATCCATCTGGGATTGCCGCTGGCGCTGCTGGCCCTCTACAAGCCGAAGAAAGGCAAGCCCGGCTTTGGCAAGCGCTGGGCCGAGCATCTCGGGCGGCTGCCCGCCACCGGACAGGAGGCGCCGCTCTGGATCCATGCGGTGAGCGTGGGGGAGACGCTGGCCATCACGCCGCTCATTCGCGCCCTCAAGGCGGAGCGGCCCGATCTGCCGATCCTGCTCACCACCACCACCCGCACCGGCGCCGATCAGGCTGCCAGGCTGGGGGATCTGGTGATCCATCGCTACGCGCCGCTCGACTACCCCTGGGCCATTGCCGCCTTTCTCGACACCTTCAAGCCGCGCGCGCTCTGGGTGATGGAGACCGAGCTGTGGCCGAACTGGCTGGCCGCCTGTGAGGCGCACCACCTGCCGGTGACCATCATCAACGCCCGTCTTTCCGAGCGTTCCTGCCAGCGTTATGCCCGCTTCCACGGCGCCTTCGACGCCCTGAGCCGGCCACTGACCCATCTGCTCTGTCAGCATCAGGATGATGCCGACCGCTTCGCCCGCCTCGGCATCGATCGTTCGCGGCTGGCGGTGACCGGCTCCATCAAGTTCGACATCCAGTTTGGTGACGAGGTGCAGGCCAAAGGGCGCGCCCTGCGCCAGCAGCTGGGCGCCGAGCGGCCGGTCTGGATCGCCGCCAGTACCCATCTGGGTGAGGACGAGCAGGTGCTGGCCGCCTTCGATCTGCTGCTCAAACGCCATCCCGCAGCGCTGCTCATTCTGGTGCCGCGCCACCCCGAGCGGTTCGACCGGGTGGCCGAGCTGTGCGCCCCTTATGGCTGCGTGCGGCGCACTGATGGTGCTGCGGTTGGAGCACAGGATAAGGTCTATCTCGGCGATACCATGGGCGAGCTGCCGCTGATGCTGGCGGCGGCCGATGTGGCCTTCGTTGGTGGCAGTCTGGTGCAGATCGGCGGTCACAACCTGCTGGAGCCGGCAGCCCTAGGCAAGCCCTGCCTGACCGGTCCCGCCTACTTCAACTTCAGCGATATCACTCGCCAGCTGGTGGCTCAGGGGGGCGCCGCCATCGTGGCCGATGCCGCCGAGCTGGGCGAGCGGGTGAGCCAGCTGTTTGCCGACGAGAGCACCCGCCACGAGATGGGCGAGCAGGCCCGCGCCGTGGTGCTGCGCAATCAGGGAGCCCTGGCGCGCACCCTCTCTCATTGTCTCACCGCGCTGGAGAACGACTGAGTGTCAGCCTTTCATACAGCCCGCCATCCATCATCGATGGCCGGCCATAAAAAAACGGAGCGCGATGCGCTCCGTTTTGTTTTTGGCGGTGACCGGAATTAGCGGACTATCAGCCCCAGCAGGATGCCGACCACACCGAAGTCGGAGTCGCTGAAGGTGGTGTTGGCGAAGCCGAGGTCGCCCAGCACCGGCAGCAGGAACACCGGCAGAATGGTGAGCAGCAGCAGGCCGTTGGCGAAGGAGCCCAAAATCGCGCCGCGACGACCACCGGTGGCGTTGCCGAAGACTCCGGCAGCGGCGCCGACGAAGAAGTGCGGTACCACGCCCGGGATGATGACGGTCAGGCCCATGGCGTAGAGCAGCGCCATCCCCACCAGACCGGCGGCAAAGCTCGACAGGAAGCCGATCAGTACGGCGTTGGGGGCGTAGGGGAAGACGATGGGGCAGTCGAGCGCCGGTTTGGCGTTCGGCACCAGCTTGTCGGAGATCCCCTTGAAGGCCGGTACGATCTCGGCGATGACCATCCGCACACCCTGCAGGATGACGTAGACACCGGCGGCGAAGGTGATGGACTGCATCAGGGAGAACATGAACCAGTGCTTGCCCTTGGCGACGCTGGAGACAAACTCGGGGCCAGCGAAGGCGGAGGTCACCAGGAAGATGATGCCCATGGTGAAGGAGATGGCCACCGGGGTATCGCGCAGGAACAGCAAGCTCTTCGGTACCTGCACATCTTCGCAGCTGTGGGCCTTGTTGCCGAACTTGGCGCCGATCAGGGCGGAGAGCACGTAGGAGCAGGTGGAGAAGTGGCCCAGCGCCACGTCATCGGAGCCGGTGATCTGCTTCATGAAGGGGTGGGCGATGGCCGGGAAGAAGACCATGGCGACGCCGACCACCAGACTGCCCACCGCGATCAGCGGCACGCCACTCATGCCGCCGGCAGAGAGGATCACCGCCACCATCATCGACATGAACAGGGTGTGGTGACCGGTCAGGAAGATGAATTTCCACGGGGTCAGACGGGCGATCAGGATGTTCACCAGCATGGCGAAGAACATGATCATCGCCATCTCCTTGCCAAACGAGGTCTGGGCGATGGAGACGATGGCCTCGTTGTTGGGGACGACCCCCTTGATGCCGAAGGCGTGTTGGAAGATGACGGCAAAGTCACCCAGCGAGTTGATCACCAGGGTGGCACCGGCCCCCAGAATGACGAAACCCATGATGGTCTTGACCGTGCCCTTGATGCACTCGGTCACCGGTTTCTTCTGGGCAATCAGGCCGATAAGCGCGATCAGGCCGACCAGCACGGCGGGCTCGGACAGCACGTCAAACATCAGAAAGTTGAAAAATTCCATGGTCAGCTCCTGGCAATGAAAGATGCGGCCCGCAGGCCGCATGGAGGATCCTTAGAGGGCGCCCAGTTCGCGCAGGGCGGTGGCGAGCTTCTCTTTCATCGCGGCCTTGTCGACCATGTTGTCGAGGGCCACCAGACGGCCGTTGACGCCCATGCTCTGTAACTGCTCGGCGATGTCGCGGGTGGCGACAAAGATCTCGGCGGTTTCACTACCGGCGGAGGCCAGATCGCGGTGATCCACTTCGGCGGTGACTGCCAGCTCTTTCAGGATGCTCTTGATGCTCATCTCCATCATCAGGCTGGTGCCCAGACCGTGACCGCATACAACCAGAATTTTCATTGTCTCTTCCTCTGTCAGGTGCGCCGTGGCGCAGATCAGTAGCGCGCCAGAATGCGCAGGATGTCGTCTTTGGTGTCGGCCGCGATGATGGCCGCCACGTCCTCTTCATTCATAAACAGCTCGGCCAGCTGGGCGATGGTCTCCACGTGGGAGTTGCTGTCGCTGGCGGCCAGGGTGATCAGCAGCCGGATCGGGTCGTTGCCCTCGGAATCGAAGTTGACCCCCTGCCTGATGACGGTCAGCCCCAGACCCAGCCGGTTGACGCCGTCTTCGGGGCGGGCATGGGGCATCGCCAGACCGGGGCCCAGTACGTAGTAGGGGCCGAGCTCTTCATGAGAGCGAAACAGCGCCGCCACGTAGGAGGGTTCGATGGTGCCATTGGCCAGCAGGGGCGCCGTCGCCAGCTCGATGGCGTGACGCCAGTCGCGGGCTGCGGGTTCGATGCGGATGACATCCTCGGTCAGCAGTTGAGTCAGCATGGTGGTGATCCGGCTAGTTATGATGGCGCCAATCTATCGATCTTGCGGTGGTGAAACTGTGAGGGTGATCGCGAAAGTTAGCGCTATCAGATAGCGCTAACATCAAACTGTGATAGCGCTATCACTTCACCCATTAACGGGAGTCATCCTGCCCTCATTGTGGGGGAAAGAGAGTAGAATCGGCCTTGAGCAAATGGTCAGTGGCGCTCTTTTGCCTTAAAGTGAGCAGCCGCAAGTCGAGGATGGGATGGATGTCAGAAGCAAAGAAGCGCCGTAGCACGGGTCGGGTGACCCTCAACGATGTGGCCCAGCTGGCTGGTGTGGGGGCCATGACGGTTTCCCGTGCCCTGCGCACGCCGGAGATGGTCTCCGACAGGATGCGCGAGCGCATCGAAGCTGCGGTGGAAGAGCTCGGCTATATCCCCAATCGGGCCGCCGGGGCGTTGGCCTCTGCGACTTCCCAGACCATCGCAGTGATCGTCCCGAGTCTGGCGGAAGCGGGCTGTGGCGAGATGATCGCTGGCCTGCAACAGACCCTGCTCGAGGAGGGTTACCAGATCATGCTGGGGGATGCCCAGCATCTGAAACAGCAGGAAGAGAGCCTGCTGACCAGCTTTTTGCAGCACAATCCGGCGGCGGTGGTGCTGTTTGGTGGCGATCCCGGCGAGACGATCCGTACCCGCCTGAAAGCCTCCCGCCTGCCGGTGGTGGAAGTGGGTGCCATGGCCCGCAGCCCCATCGACATGAATGTGGGGGTCTCCAACTTCGATGCCGGTTATCAGCTCACCCGCCACCTGATCGAGCGGGGCTACCGCAATATCGGTTTTCTCTGTGCCCGTCAGGAGCAGTGGATGCTGCAACAGCGGATGCAGGGCTGGCAGAAGGCGTTGCTCGACAACTACCTCTCCCCCGATGCCATCATCAACACCTCTGAGCGGCCCAGTTTCAGCACCGGCGCCACCATGCTGGGTGAATTTCTGCTGCGCTGGCCCGAGCTGGACGCGCTGATCTGCGTCAACGATGAACTGGCGGCCGGGGTGCTGTTCGAGTGCCAGCGCCGCCATTTGAATGTGCCGGGCAAACTCGCCATCGCCGGATTTGACGATCTGGATGTGGCGCGCGCCTGTTATCCGACCCTTACTTCGGTCAAGATCCCCT
Organism: Aeromonas sp. R2-4; assembly: GCF_040908365.1. Lineage (NCBI taxonomy): Bacteria > Pseudomonadati > Pseudomonadota > Gammaproteobacteria > Aeromonadales > Aeromonadaceae > Aeromonas > Aeromonas sp. R2-4. The sequence goes on along the minus strand of NZ_JBFODO010000049.1, from coordinate 21,181 downwards.
ATCGCAAAATGGGACAGGAGGCTGCCGAGCTGATCCTGCGCCAACTGGCCGGGGAGCCCGTGATGGGCACTGCGCTGGCTCTCGATTTTCAACTGCAAAAGCGTCAAAGCAGCTGATCCCCGTTTCACATGTCATCAAAGAGGCAACCATGTTCAAGGCTCTGTTACTGGAAAACCAAGACGGCAAGACTGTTCCGACTCTGACCCGGCTGGCCGAGAGCCAGTTGCCGGAAGGTGAGGTGCGGGTGGCGGTCGCTTACAGCTCGATCAACTACAAGGACGGTCTGGCCATTACCGGCAAGGGCAAGATAGTGCGCCAGTGGCCGCTGGTGCCCGGTATCGACTTCGCCGGTACCGTGCTCGAATCTGCCGACAGCCGCTATCAGCCCGGCGACAAGGTGGTGTTGACCGGTTGGGGCGTGGGCGAAGGCCACTGGGGCGGTATGGCCGAACAGGCGCGGGTCAAGGGGGACTGGCTGGTGCCATTGCCCGCCGGGCTGGATGAACGGCAGGCCATGTGCATCGGTACCGCCGGTCTCACCGCCATGCTCTGCGTGCTGGCACTGGAAGAGGCGGGGATTACTCCCGAAAGTGGCGAAGTGCTGGTCACCGGTGCGGCAGGCGGTGTGGGGGCCACCTCGGTCGCCCTGCTGGCGGCCCTTGGCTATCAGGTGGCGGCGCTGACCGGTCGTCCCGAAGAGCAGGGCGCCATGCTCACTGCGTTGGGTGCCAGCCGCATCGTGCCGCGCAGCGAACTGCTGGTGCCCGCCAAACCGCTGGAGAAGCAGCTGTGGGCCGGTGCCATCGATACCGTCGGCAGTCAGGTGCTGGCCAAGCTGCTGGCCCAGATCAACTATGGCGGCGCCGTGGCGGCCTGCGGGTTGGCGGGTGGTTTCGATCTGCCGACCAGCGTGATGCCCTTTATCCTGCGCAATGTGCGGTTGCAGGGGGTCGATTCGGTGATGTGCCCGTTTGAACGTCGTCAACTGGCGTGGCAGCGACTGGCACGGGATCTTCCTGCCAGCTTCTTTGAACAGGCGGTCACCGAGATTGGGCTGGAGCAGGTAGTGGAGGCCGCCGAGGCCATCACGCAAGGCCAGATCGCCGGTCGCACCCTGGTCAAACTTTGAACTCTCTCTGACTGGCGAGCCCGACAATTCCGGATAAAATTGGAGTGCGGGTGAACTATCCAAGGAGAGTGAAGATGGGTGGACACAAGCCGGATTACGACTCCTCTGATGAGGATTGGGAGCCGGATTCCTGGGAAGAAGAGCTGGATCAGTGGGAAGATGAAAGCTGGCAGGATGATGACACTTTCGATGACCAGTGAACCACGGCATTGAACGAACAGGCGGGCTTTGGGCCCGCCTGATTTTTTTGCCGCGCTCACACGGCTGAGCGTTCGTCCTTGGTCAGGAGCGGGGCGCTGGGTAGAATGAACTGCCCAAATGACGCTCAAGGATGACTATGCGACTCACCATCATATTGTTGGCTGCCCTGCTGGGTGGCTGTGTCTCCAACGATGATCCCTGCGAGAAGGTGTGGAGTGAGGTGGGGGAGGCGGATGGCAAGCTGGGCTTCACCACCGAGCGGATCGAGTTCCATCAGGGGCAATGTGGCAAGAAGGTGGATCCCGAACTGTGGAAGCAGGGACATCAGAAGGGATTGGCATGGTATTGCCGCCCCGAGCACCTCTATCTGGCTGGCCGCTCAGGCGAGGAGTATCGCGGCGTTTGCCCGAATGATACCCAGGCACGCAGATTGTTCGAACAGGGGCGTCAGGGGTGGACCGATCAATAACGCCCTGACAGGGAGGGGCGTTACTCCTCTTTCAAACGCAGCGGCTGGCAGAGGTAACCCTTGTCATTGGCACTGCGGGCGCACTTGCTGCAGACAAACTTGGGTTTGCGGACTATCTTGCGCAACGCCTTGAGATCGGTGGGGATCTCGTGACGGCGCCATTCACACAGGGTTTTGCTGCCCATAACGACTACCTCTACGACTTGACGGCCGTATTGTAATCGATTTTCATTTCGAATAAACCGGCAAAGCTCGCTTATTGGCAGATATGCCAATAAGCGATTGTTTCGGGAGGGATTACTGGTAGAGGAACTTGGTGAAGATAAGCTCGCGCACCGCTTTCTTGCCGGTCTCTTTCACCAGCAGTTCGTTGACGGTTGTCTCGCACTCCTTGCGCAGCTCTTCTCGGTTGGTCAGGGACTTCACTTGATCGGCATTTTTGCTGCCAATCAGACGGATGATGGCATCGCGGATCAGCGGGTCATGCTGCTCCAGCAGCTTGAGGTCGGCTTCGTTTTCCGCCATCAGCTCTACCGTGACCCGGATATAACCGAGGGTTTTGCTATCACTCAGGTAGTTGGTGATGATGTCGGGATCGAGCGCGTGGTAGGAGAAACCAGGCTTGGCAGCCCCCTCTGTGCCCTCGGCGGGCGGCTCATCTTCAGCCAGAGCTTGCTGCTGCAGGGCGCCACAGCTCAGTAACAACACCAGCAGAATTTTGAAGATCTTCATATAGATGGCTCATCAGCAAGAGATAACCCATTTTTGATGTTGCCATCGGGGCCGTCAAGCACGGATGTTCTTACATTTCGCTATTGATTTACGGATAATAAACCGGATTTTAACCTGAACACGGAAATCTCTGGATGGTGAAGCTGTGAAGTCCGAGTTGACTGTTCCCCTCACGCCGTTAAGCGGGTGGCTGGCCCCCGAATGTTGTGAATTGCCCGCCAGCTTGCGCCCCTGGCTGCTGGAGCCCGGCTCCATGACTCGGCGTCTGCGTCAGCACAATCGCCACTTTTCGGTGGAGTGGCTGGGCAATCACCCGGTCGCCCTTACTGCCGATGAGCAGTGGCTGGTGGATTCGGCCTCGCCGGCCGGTACCTGCCGCGAGGTGATCCTGCACGGGGATCGTGGGCCCGCCGTGCTGGGCTGGACCCTGTTTGCCGATGACGCGCTGCAAGGGAGCGGCATTGCCGAGCTTGGCGAGCAGCCGCTGGGTGAGCGGGTATTTGGCCATGAGCCTGCCCGCCGCGATCATCTGCAACTGGCCCGTTTCGATATTGCCGCCAATCCCCGTTGCCCGGCCGCCACTGTCTGGGGGCGTCGTTCCCGTCTGTTTCTGGGGCAGTGGCCACTGCTGGTGCACGAGCTGTTTCTGCCCTCTCTCGTCTGTGACAAGGAGCTGGAGTGAATCTGTTAACCAAGGAGCGGGGACTTGCCTATATGCAGTTGGCCCGCGTCGACAAACCCATAGGCACTCTGCTGCTGCTGTGGCCAACCCTGTGGGCGCTCTGGCTGGCCGCTGGTGGCCTGCCCAATCTCTGGGTGCTGACCGTGTTTGTGGTCGGCGTCTTTCTGATGCGCTCGGCAGGGTGCGTGATCAACGACTATGCGGATCGCAACTTCGACGGTCATGTCAAACGCACCGCTGGTCGCCCTTTGCCCACGGGCAGAGTCAAGCCGTGGGAGGTGCTGGCGCTCTTCTTCGTGCTGGCGCTTATTTCGTTTGGTCTGGTGCTGACCATGAATCCGCTCACCATCGGTCTGTCGTTTGTCGCCCTGCTGCTGGCAGTGAGCTACCCCTTCATGAAGCGCTTTATCTCCAACCCCCAGCTGGTGCTCGGGATGGCCTTCTCCTGGTCGATCCCGATGGCCTATGCGGCGCAGGCGGATGCCCTGCCGCTGGTGGCCTGGTTGCTCTTCTTCGCCAATCTGCTCTGGACGGTGGCTTACGACACCCAGTACGCCATGGTGGATCGGGATGACGACCTCAAGATCGGCCTCAAATCCAGCGCCATCCTGTTTGGTCGTTACGACAAACGGATCATCGGCGTACTGCAACTCTCGACGCTGCTGCTGTTGCTGGCGGTCGGGCAGCTGATGACGCTGGGGGGCTGGTATTACTGGGGATTGCTGGGGGCGGCGGTGCTGTTTGTCTATCAGCAGCGGCTCATTCGCGAGCGGCTACGGGAAGCCTGCTTCCAGGCGTTTCTCAACAACAACTATGTGGGGGCGCTGGTGTTTGCCGGTCTGGTGCTCGATTACCTGCTGGCGTGACCTGTTCCCGCGCAGACTCCGATAAAAATGAAGGCCGCATCATGCGGCCTTCTTTGTTTGCGTTGCAGATCAGAGCTGATTGCCAGCCTGAATGGTGCGGCGGATCTTGTTGCTCAGCAGCGGCACTATGTTGTCGGCCAGCGCCTGGAAGCGGCCGAGATCCGGCTTGCACTCTGGAGAGAGGTAACCCTCTTTGCGCAGCGTGTGGATCAGGGTGCTGAACAGCTTCTGGTCGAAGAACTCGGGGGCGTTGATGCCGTGCAGGGTGCCGAGGCGCTCTGCCATCATCAGGCCGTCCGCCTCCAGCTGCTCCGCCTCGATATGAGGCTGGGCCAGCACCCGGGTCAGCACGATGGCGTAGCGCTGCAGGGTCTCCTGAATGCTCTCCGCCAGCAGCAGCAGGCGCATCTGGTTGGCCGGATTGACCCAGTAGCCGTCATCGCGGGTCTCGATCAGTTGCTGGGTTTGCAGCGCGTCGAGCAGGCTGTCGACCAGCGCCGGCAGCTCCTCCTCTTCATAACGCAGGAACAGCTCGGTCTTGAGCAGCGGATAGATGTCGATGCAACGGGCCATGATCTCGCTGCGGGAGATCCCTTCGCACCGTTCGATCAATGCCGCCACCAGAGAGGGCATGGCGAACAGGTGGAGGATGTTGTTGCGGTAGTAGGTCAGCAGGATCGCCTGATAGCGGTCGAGACTGATGATCTGCCCCAGCTTGTCCTCGCTCACCTCGAACTTGTTGAGCTCCATCGCCTGGTCCAGCAGGGTCTTGGCATCCTCATCCGGAATGGTGCTCTGCGGGCTGTAGGGCACCGCCTTGAGCAGATCCAGATAGGTGTTGAGCTGGGCCTGCAATTCGTCGCGGGTCAGGGCGTGGCGCTCGGCGGCCAGCAGCGCCAGCGCGCTCAGGGTCAGGCCGTTGACCGCGGCCGCACCGTTGATGCGGGTCATCAGCAGTTCGGCCAGATTGTTGACGGTGCCCGCCATCCACTCCGGACGCTCCTCTTCCCCGATGTGCTTTTTCCAGTCGGGGATATGTTCGCTCAGGTAGCTGTTGAGGGTCAGCGGTTCGCCGAAGTTGACGAAGCCACGGCCGTAGTTGCGCAGCTTGCGCAGGATGCCGAGCACCTGCAGGAAGCTCTCTTTCTCCTTGCGACTGCCCTTGAGCTCGTTGTGGTAGGTGTTCACCTCCATCACGTGCTCGTAACCCAGATAGACAGGCACCAGAGTGACCGGCCTGTCCAGCCCGCGCATCATCGCCTGCAGGGTCATCGCCAGCATACCGGTCTTGGGCGGCAGCAGACGGCCGGTACGGGAGCGACCACCCTCGGTGAAGAACTCTACCGAGTAACCCTTGGCAAACAGCAGGTTGAGGTATTCCCGGAATACCGTGCTGTAGAGCGGGTTGCCCTTGAAGGTGCGGCGAATGAAGAAGGCGCCGCCGTGGCGGAAAATCGGGCCCGCCGGCCAGAAGTTGAGGTTGATGCCTGCCGCGATATGGGGCGGCACCATCCCCTGGTGGTAGATGACGTAGGAGAGCAGCAGGTAGTCCATGTGGCTGCGGTGACAGGGAACGTAGACTATCTCGTGCCCTTCCTGCGCCAACTGGCGTACCTTCTCGGCGCCATTGACCGACAAACCTCGGTAGAGCTTGTTCCACAGCCAGCCGAGGAAGCTCTCGCCCAGGCGGATCAGCCGGTAGGAGAAGTTGGAGGCGATCTCGTCCATGTAGCCATGGGCACGCTTTTGCGCCTTCTCGAGGCTGATCCCCTCGCGCTGGGCCTCCTCTTCAATCGCCTGCTGGATCACCGCGGAGTCGAGCAGCTGCTTGAACAGCAGGTTGCGGTTCGGCAGTTTCGGGCCGGTGGCGGCCAGCTGCTGGCGGCTGAAGTGGGTACGGGCCACTCGCGCCAGCTTGTGGGCTATCGCCTCGTCGGTGCCGTGCTTGTCGGCCATATAGCGCAGGGAGAGCGGCGGCGAGAAGCGCACCAGATTCTCGCGACCCTTGAGGATCACGATAAGCGCCTTCTTCAGCCGGTTCGGTGCCAGGCTGCTGATGATGTTGAGGCCGGAGGCTTCTTCCCCTTCCCGACCCGGAGCGCGGCCCCAGAACAGGGTGACGGGCACCACCTGGATATCCAGTGCGGGATCCTGCTTGTGCAGATCCAGCAGCTGGTGGAACTCCTGCAGGAAGGGGAGCGGTTTGCTGCGTTTGCCAAACAGGGGAGGCGGACGATCCAGACAGACATAGCGCGGCAGCAGCTGGCCGTTGAGCTCCAGCGGCGTGAAGGGGCCGGGCAGACCGAGATCCTCGCAGCACTGCTGCAGGGTCATCAGGTCGGTGATCGAACTGGTTTTCAGGGCATAGACGATGGGTCTGGCCGGATCCAGATTGAGTTCTGTGATGGGATTTTCCGGCAGGCTCTTGTGATTGACCAAGCCGCTGACCGGCCATTGCAAGATGGCTCTGGAAATCTTCTGTCCTAGGGACATGTGCGTCTGCTCTCCAAAAAAATGCGGCGTGAGCATAGCAAATCGACAGCCCCTTGTCGCCGAGAGGTACGATGAGTCAGCTGCACAGGATCAAAACAGCAGTAAATGAGGGGTTGGTTGCGACAAATGTCAGCTGCGCCTTGCCTTGGCCACTGCACTGTATATACTGCCAGTGTGCTGTATAAAAAGACAGGTGCCAATTCTATGAAACCCCTTACCCCCCGCCAGGCCGAAGTGCTGGAGCTGATCAAGGTGAACATGAGCGAGACCGGTATGCCGCCGACTCGTGCCGAGATTGCCCAGAAGCTTGGTTTCAAGTCGGCCAATGCGGCCGAAGAACATCTGAAGGCCCTGGCCAAAAAAGGGGTCATCGAGATCATGCCGGGCACGTCCCGCGGCATTCGCCTGTTGCTCGAAGAGGAAGAGGTGCTGGAAGAGAGCGGCCTGCCGCTCATCGGCAAGGTGGCTGCCGGTGAACCTATCCTGGCTCAGGAGCATATCGAGAGCCACTATCAGGTGGATCCCGCCCTGTTCCACCCGCGCGCAGATTTTCTGCTGCGGGTGCAGGGGATGAGCATGAAGAACATCGGCATTCTGGATGGCGATCTGCTGGCGGTGCACAAGACCCAGGAGGTGCGCAACGGTCAGGTGGTGGTCGCCCGTCTCGATGAGGATGTCACCGTCAAGCGCTTCCAGCGCAAGGGCAGTCAGGTATGGCTGCTGCCGGAGAATGAAGAGCTCTCCCCCATCGAGGTGGACCTCTCCTGCCAGCAGCTCACCATCGAAGGACTGGCTGTCGGGGTAATCCGCAACGCTGACTGGATGTAATCATCCCCGCCAACTGCGTTTGCCACACGGCCTCCTTCGGGAGGCCGTGCTGTTTCTGGCGCACTTTCCCTGTCATATCAAACAGATCATCGGCGGCGGCATTTTTGTCCTGCGCGACCGGCTACCAATCATCCATTTCAGATATATGCTCAGATCAGTGCCCTGTCGCCGAGACAGGGCTTGGCACCTCCCTCTGACCATCACAATGCGTCGGTACGGGAGGGCCGGTAACAACGAGAATCGGGCTGTACACCTTCACGGGATATGAAGGGGGAGTGGGGAGATCCCGAGCCTTGTCAGGCAAAGGGGACCACTTGTAATGGTTGCAGATAGTCGTGACGGGCCTGTTCCCAGTTCAGGCCGACGAAGCAACATGACCTGTCGGTCAAGGAGGACTGGTATGGCATCAAGATCGCCATGGGATTCAGAGGCTGGGGCTGCGCCAGCGGAATCGTCAATCACCCGTTTCGTCAAAGGTAGCCGGATGACCTGGTTTTACGGTCTCTGGCTGCACCATCGTGGTTCGCACTGGACGCTCTGGCTGGGATGCCCGAAAGAGAAGGTGGTGCGTCTGGTGCTGCTGTTCAAACGGGGTCACGGTGATCGCCAGGGGGAAGAGGGGTGGCTGGCCCCCGTGATTCCCATCGGCGTGCGGGCCATCGGCAAGATGTTGCAGCAGGGGCGTAACGCTCGCCCCTGAGCAGAAGAGACCAACAAATCCATCCATAACCGGCACCCGAGGGGGCCGGTTTTTTTATGGCCGCAACTGGCGATTAATTATGCCAAATGGTCGACTCCTGACAGGGCGTTGCACAAGGTTGAACCACCTTGGCGGCTCGCTGGGGTACAATGCCCCCTCTTGTCCGGTCACTGCTGGCTATCTGCCTCGAACTGAAAGGGTCTCTTGTTATGATGAAGCTCCGCTATCCCCTGCTCTTTCTGCTGCTGACAGCCTGCCTGATCCTGGTGTTCTACGCCACGCAGCCAGAGCAGCCGGAACAGGCCGATTATTATCCGGCGGGGCGGGACATCAATGATTTCGCCTTTACCGATGCGGACAACCAGCCGTTCACTCCTGCCAACCTGAAGGGGCACTGGACCTTCCTGTTCGTCGGCTACACCTTCTGCCCCGATATCTGCCCCACCACGCTGGCAGATATGCGTTCCGCCTATGACCAGCTGAAGAAGATGGCGCCCGACAGTCAGGTGGTGTTTATCTCGGCGGATCCCCAGCGTGACGATATTCCACGCCTCAAGACCTATACCGCCTTCTTCAATCCCGAATTCAAGGCGGCCACTGCCCCCCACGACAAGCTGTTCCCGTTCGTGCGCAATCTGGGGCTCATCTACTCCATCGCTAATCAGGGGGAGAAGGATTACCTGATCGATCACTCCGCCTCCATCGTGCTCATCAATCCCAAGGGCAAGCTGCAGGCGGTATTCCGTCCGCAAGTGGCGCCGGGTCAGGTGCCCCGGGTGCAGATGGCCACCATGCTCTCTGACTTCGTCCGCATTCTGAAGCTGGCAGGCCACTGAGCGTGACCCCAGCTGTTGCCCCCTGGTGGCGAGACCCCTCTCGCCACCGCGCTGTCTTTGCGCTCGCCCTGCCCATGGTTTTTTCCAATATCACCACCCCCTTGCTGGGGCTGGTGGACACCTGGGTGATCGGTCATCTCGGTCAGGCCTGGTTTCTGGGGGGCGTGTCGGTCGGTGCGACCCTGATCAACCTCATCTTCTGGCTGCTCGGCTTCTTGCGGATGTCGACCACCGGCCTGACGGCGCAGGCGCACGGCGCCGCCGACGGTCGTGCCCAGCTCGATACCCTGCTGCGGGCGCTGGGGCTGGCCATTGCTCTCGGCCTGACGCTGCTGCTGTTGCTCTTCCCGCTGTTGCCACGGCTGATCGCCCTGAGTGGCGGCTCGCCCGAGGTGCAGCTTTATGCGGGCCAATATGTGGCGGTGCGGATCTGGAGCGCCCCGGCGGCGCTCTGCAATCTGGTGATCATGGGCTGGCTGTTGGGGATGCAGGATGCCCGCAGCCCCATGGTGATGCTGATCCTCACCAATCTGGTCAACATGGCGCTCGATGCCCTGTTTGTGCTGGGACTCGGCTGGCAGGTGCGGGGTGTGGCGGCAGCCTCGGTCATGGCGGACTACTGCGCGCTGGCAGTCGGTATCTGGCTGGTACGCCGTCAGCTGGGGCAACTGGCGCCGACGGTGTGGCAGGATGGTTGGCAGCGCTGGCGGCAGCTCGCGCCCATGGTGCGGTTGCTCGGCCTCAACCGCGATATCTTCCTGCGCTCCCTCTGTTTGCAGCTCTGTTTCGCCTTCATGACTCTGCAAGGGGCACGACTGGGGGATGTGGCGGTGGCCGCCAATGCGGTGCTGCTCAACTTCCTGATGCTTATCTCCTACGGACTCGATGGTTTTGCCTATGCGGTGGAGGCCATGGTAGGGCGAGCCATCGGTCAGCGGGATCGGCAGAAACTGCGGGAGGCCATCGTGCTCAATCTGGGCTGGGCCGCCCTCATCGCCAGTGGTTTTACCCTGGTGTTTGCCCTCTTTGGTGCCCACCTTATCGGCTATATCACCGATATTCCGGCCGTGGTGGCGGAGGCAAATCGTCAGCTTCCCTGGCTGATCGCCATGCCGTTGCTGGCGGTCTGGTGCTTCCTGCTGGATGGCGTATTCATCGGGGCGACCCGGGCGCGGGAGATGCGCAACAGCATGTTGCTGGCCGCGTTTGGCGGCTTCTTCCCGATCTGGTGGCTCTGTCAGTCGTGGGGCGTGGCCGCGTTATGGGCGGCGATGGCAGCGCTGATGGTGGGGCGCGGTCTGTCGCTGGGGATCACTTGCTGGCGGCTGGAGCGCAGCGGGCATCTGCTCGACGCCCGCCACTGATCATCGGTGGCGCTTACATGGCACCGCCGTAGCCGAGCTGGCGCCAGCTCTCGTAGACAAAGACAGACACCGCGTTGGATAGGTTCATGCTGCGGCTCTGGGGCACCATAGGGATGCGTAGCCGCTGCTCGAATGGCAGACTCTCGATGATCTCGATGGGCAGGCCGCGACTCTCCGGGCCAAACAGCAGGGCGTCGCCAAGGGCATACTGGGCCGCCGAGTGTGCGGTGCGGCCCTTGGTGGTGCAGGCGAACACCCGCTTGGGCGCTACGGCTGCCAGAAATGCCTCATAGCTCGGCCAGCGCTTCACCTCGGCAAATTCGTGATAGTCGAGTCCCGCCCGCTTTACCCGCTTGTCATCCCACTCAAATCCCAGCGGCTCGATCAGATGGAGCCGGTAACCGGTATTGGCGCAAAGCCGGATGATATTGCCGGTGTTGGGCGGAATTTCCGGCTGGTAGAGGACGATATCGAGCATGACGAGCTCCTGCAAAGAGATGTAAAGCCAAGAAGGGGCGCCAGCATACCCAGCGCCCGTCCGGATGAAAAGGATCAGGCGATGGGCAAGCGGATGGTGATGGTCAGCCCGGTCGGATGATTGTTGCTGGCCGCAATGGTGCCGCCGTGGCGCTGTATTGCCTCCGAGGCGATGGCCAGCCCCAGCCCGGTGCCGCCGGTCTTGGCGTTGCGGGCATCATCGACCCGGAAGAAGGGCTGGAACAGCAGCGCCTGCTGCTCGTCAGGCACCCCGGGGCCGTCATCCCGAATGGTCATCACCCACTCCTGCCCCTCCCGATACCAGTCCACCTTGATGAACTCGCGGGCATATTTGAGGGCGTTGCGCAGGGGGTTCTCCACGGCCCGGGCCAGCAGCTCGGGCCACATCTGGATCGACTCGGCAGGTAGCGGCGGCAGTCTGAGCTGTTTGCCGCTCTGATTCGCTTCGAACATGGCATCTTCGAGGATGGGCTCCAGCAGGTCGGCCAGCGGATGTACCACCGGCGCCTCCACATGCTGCTGCACTCGCGACAGATCCAGCAGATCGCCGATCAGCTTGTCCAGCCGTCCGATCTCCGACTCGATCCGCGCCAGCTCGGCGCTGTCACCCTGTTTGCGGCGGATCAGCGCCTGCGCCAGTTGCATCCGGGTGAGGGGGCTGCGCAGTTCGTGGGAGATATCGGAAAGCAGCTGTTTCTGCTTCTGGATCATGCTCTTGAGCGTCTCCACCATGCGGCTGACGTTATCCGCCAGCTGGCCAATCTCGTCGCCCCGTCCCAGGTTGGGGATCTGCACCTCCAGATTGCCGGCCGCCAGTTGGGAAACCGATTTCTGCAACTGCAGGATGGGGCGGGTCAGCCGCCAGGCGAGCAGCAGGCAGAGCGGGGTGCTGACCAGCATCGAGATGCCCAGAATGCGGATCGGGTGATCCAGCACCTGAATAAACAGGAACAGGTAGGGATTCTCGGCATTGAGGCCGAAATAGACGTGATAGCGATGGCCGTGGTGCTCCATCAGGAAGGGGCCGGCGATCGCCTTGCGATCCTCGTTGCCCAGCATGGGGTTGGCCGGGTCATCGGCATCCACCATAAAGCGCACCACGAACTTGCGCGGATGGGTGGTGGACTGGATCTGCCCCTTCTCGTCGCGCAGGTAGACGTTGTCCACCGGCAGCATGGCGATCTTGTCCATCGCCTTGGCCAGATCGAAATCCTGATCCGGCTCGGCGGCGTTGAGCAGGGCCTGCACGTTGTTCTGCATCCGCGCCACTTCATGGGTCGGCAGCGGGATCTGGTTGCGGGGATCCAAGGTCGGCAGGCTGATCACGGCGGCCAGCATCACCAGCAGCATGAACCAGAACCAGAGGAAGATGTGGGTCGAGATCCCGTTGAGGGAGTTGATGCGCTCTATTCTTGCTCTAGCCACAGGTACCCGCGCCCCCGTACGGTTTTGAAGCGGGGCTGGCCATCGGTGCGGTCCGGCAGCTTCTTGCGCAGGTTGCTCAGGTGCATGTCGATGGCCCGATCGAAGGGTTCCAGCTTCTTGCCCAGCACCTGCTCGGAGAGGTGGCTCTTGCTGACGATCTGGCCGGGATTACGCAGCAGGCACTCCAGCAGCCCGAATTCGGTGGCGGTCAGCTCCAGCAGCTGTTCGCCGCAGCGGGCCTGCTGCAGGCCGGGTTGCAGCACGATATCCATGAAGTGCACTTCGTCGGAGGAGTTGCCGCGCTGGGGCGGGGCGCTCTGGGTACGGCGCAGGATGGCGCGTACCCGGGCCAGCAGCTCCCTGTCATCGAATGGCTTGGCCAGATAGTCGTCGGCACCCGCTTCCAGACCGTTGACCCGATCCTGGCTGTCGCCGCGGGCGGTCAGCATCAGCACCGGGGTGTCGTGGGTCTTGCGCAGCTTGGTCAGCATGGCAAAGCCGTTGAGCTTGGGCATCATCACATCCAGCAGCACCAGATCGAAGCTCTGCTCCGCCAGCCGTTGCAGCCCCTCTTCACCATCCTCGGCGACCGTGACCTGAAATCCCTCCAGGGTCAGAATTTCGGTGAGCAGTTGGGTCAATTCAAGATCGTCGTCGACCAGGAGTATTCTGTTCATCTGGTGTTATTCCGCAGATTTTCGCGCCAAACTGACGCCGGGGTCAGGGTATAATAAGTTTTTCATCGCCAGAGGAAAGCCGGTTTTGAGCCATCAACAATATTCCCGTTGGGTGACCTTTGCCAGCATAGCGGCGGTCACCACCGCTACCCTGCTGATCATCGGCAAACTGATCGCCTGGCTGATGACCGACTCGTCGACCCTGCTGGCATCGCTCACCGACTCCTTCATGGATGTGAGTGCCTCCATCATCAACCTGCTGGCCATTCGCTATGCGCTTGCCCCGGCCGATGACGAACACCGTTTCGGTCACGGCAAGGCGGAGTCGCTGGCTGGCCTCATCCAGTCGGCCTTTATCTCCGGCTCCGCCCTGCTGCTGGTGATGCACGGAATTTCATCCCTGCTCAATCAGGCGCCTATTCTGCGGCTGGAGGCGGGTCTCTGGGTCAGCGGCGGATCCATCGTGCTGACCCTGCTGCTGGTCAGCTTCCAGAGCTTTGTCATTCGCAAGACCAACAGTGTGGCGATCAAGGCTGACATGCTGCACTACCGTTCCGATCTGCTGCTCAATGCCGGTGTCTTGTTGGCGCTGGTGCTGGCGGGGCAGGGGTGGTACTGGGCCGACGGCCTGTTTGCCATCCTGATCGGGCTATTCCTGTTGTGGGGGGCGGGACACATCGGCTACGAGTCGGTGCAGGCCCTGCTCGATCGTCAGTTGCCAGCGGAAGAACAAGCGAGAATAATGGCGCTCTGCTGTGCCGTAGAAGGTGTACACGGCGTACATGACCTGCGCACCCGTCAATCCGGGCCGACCCGATTCGTACAGTTGCATCTTGAACTGGATGATCAGATCCCCCTGGTCAAGGCCCATCAGATCGCCGATGAAGCCGAGCTGGCGGTACGCCAGGCATTCGAGCGGATGGATGTCATCATCCACATGGACCCCATCTCGGTGCTGACAAAAGAACAACAGAGCCCTCACCCAGAACAACAGTAGGCTGCAACATGGATGAACTGGTTGCCAAAACCTGGCACAAAATTCAGCAAGAAGCGGAGTGCATGGCGGCCCAGGAGCCGATGCTGGCCAGCTTCTTCCACTCCACCATTCTCAATCACAAGAATCTGCGTTCGGCCCTCAGCTTCCAGCTGGCCAACAAGCTCGACAGCGCCACCATGCCCGCCATCGCCCTGCGCGAGGTGATCGAGCTGGCCCTGCGCAGCGAGCCCGAGCTGCTGACGGTAGTGGCGGCCGACATCTGCGCCGTGCAGGAGCGGGATCCGGCGGTCGACCTCTTCTCCACCCCGCTGCTCTATCTCAAGGGGTTCCATGCCCTGCAGGGGTATCGGGTCGCCAACTGGCTGTGGCGTCAGGGGCGCCGCTCGCTGGCCCTTTATCTGCAAAACCAGATCTCGGTGGTGTTCGGGGTGGATGTGCATCCGGCCGCCCGCATCGGCAAGGGGATCATGTTTGACCATGCCACCGGCATAGTGGTGGGCGAGACGGCAGTGATTGAAGATGATGTCTCCATCCTGCAGAGCGTGACCCTCGGTGGTACCGGCAAGGAGAGCGGCGATCGTCATCCCAAGATCCGCGAAGGGGTGATGATAGGGGCGGGCGCCAAGGTGCTCGGCAATATCGAAGTGGGCGTGGGCGCCAAAATCGGCGCGGGCAGCGTGGTGATCAATCCGGTGCCGCCTCATACCACAGTCGCTGGCGTACCTGCCAAGATCGTCGGCCGTCCGGAGTGCGACAAGCCTTCACTGGATATGGATCAGTGTCTCTGATCTCCCGGCCGGAGTAGTCGATGGCCAAACGCTGGTCGGGTTATCTGATTTTGGGGATGTGGCTGCTCAACCTGCTCCATCTCTATCTGGGACTCTCCCCCTGGCCCGCGGCCATTGCGGCCTGGGGGGCGTCACTGCTCACCTGGCCCTGGCTGGTGGGGGCCGCCAAGCGGCAGGTGCTGGCCCTGTATGGCGCGGCGCTGTTGCTGCTCATCTTCTCCTGGTGGCAGGGTGCGACCCTCAGCGCCGGTGACTGGCTGCTGCCCAACATCAATATGCTCACCATGTTTGCCGCGGTGAGCACCCTCAACCTTGCCACCTCCGGCTTGCTGACCGGCACCACCTCCTGGGCCGGGCGCAAGGGGCTGTGGAGCACCATGGCCAGCCTCAATCTGTTGGGGGCGGTCATCAACCTCTCGGTGCTGTTTATCATCGGCGATCGGCTGGAGCGCAATGGCACCCTGGAGCGGCGTCAGGTGATGGTGCTGAGCCGGGTCTTCTGTGCTGCCGCCTTCTGGTCACCCTTCTTTGTCGCCATGGCGGTGGCGCTTACCTATGCGCCGGGCTTGCAGCTCTCTCATATTCTGCCGTTCGGGATCCTCGCCGCCTTGCTGGCGATGGGGCTGACTGCCTGGCAGGTGGAGCGGATCGGGGTGGCCGACTTTGCCGGTTATCCGCTGCGGCTGCAGACTCTGGGGTTGCCGGTCACGCTGGCGCTGCTGGTGCTGCTCATCAAGCAGATTTGGCCCCAGCTCGGCATTCTGGCGGTGATCGCGCTGGTGGCCCCGCTGCTGGCGCTGCTCTTTATGCCGAGGGTTGGGCGCAAGGCGGCCCTCAAGCGGCAGGTGGTGGAGCGCTTCCCCGCCATCGGTGGCCAGCTGGTGCTGTTTCTGGGGGCCGGTTTGCTGGCGGCAGGCATCAACAGTGCGTTGTCGGTCATCGATCTCGGTGCTGGTCATGGCCTGCCACTGTTCAACCACTTTGGCTGGCTTGAGGCATCCGTCACCCTGCTATTGATTTTGCTGGTGGCCATCGTCGGGGTGCATCCGCTCATCAGTATCTCCGGGCTGGCGCCACTGCTCTGGCCGCTGGCGCCGGATCCCAGCCTGCTCGGCATGTGTTTCCTGCTGGGATGGGGGCTTGCCACCGGCACCAGTCCGCTCTCCGGATCCAATCTGGCGCTGGCCTCCCGCTACAACCTCAGTGCCGGGCTGATCCTGCGCTGGAACCTGCTCTACGGCCTGCTGATGTATGTCGTCGCCTGTCTGTTGCTGGGGGCTTATATCGCCTTGCATGGATAACGGCGGCGCCGTCAGGAGGGTGCAAATGATGCGCGGGCGGCGGGGTCTTTTACGCATGGTTCAGTGTGTTGTCGCGGCTCGGGCGCAGGATGCGAGAAAAATAGACGCATATTTAGACAATACATCTATGGAAGGCGCATTTTACAGCGCACTGGCTTGTTTGTGCCGATGCGCTCGGGGTATGCTGGCTTCACGCGCTTGAATCGCCCTCTGTGGGGCATCGCAATTGAACAAACAGGTATGCATATGTCACTAGAAGTCCTTGAGCAACTCGAATCCAAAGTACAATCCGCCGTCGACAACATCTCCTTGCTGAAGATGGAGCTGGACGAGCTGAAAGAGCAGAACAGCAAGCTGCAAGACGAGAACCATCAGCTGCGCAACGAGCACACTGCATGGCAGGAGCGTCTGCGTGCCCTGCTGGGCAAGATGGATCAGATGGGCGAAACCATCTAATTCATCGCCCTCAGGCAGAATTGAAAACGGGCCGCTCCATGAGCGGCCCGTCTGTTTTTGGCAGGGTGAGGATTACAGCGCCAGCAGTTGCTTGACTGTCTTCTCGATGCCGTCTGCTGCTTCGACTATGTTGTTGGCCAGCATGTAGGCGGGGGTGGAGATTACCTTGCGATCCTGATCCACCACGAATTCGTTGACCGGGCAGTTGAGATGGCTGCCACCCATTGCCTCGATGGCGTTGGCGGTACCCTCGTCATGGCCGATGGTCGCCAGCGTCCCGGCGCCATAGATCAGCGGGATCATGGCGGGCGCGATGCAGATATAGGCGGCCGGTTTGTTGGCTTTGGCAAAGCTCTGGCACGCTTTCAGCACATCGGGCTGGATCTGGCTCTCGGCCCCTTTGATAGCGAAGTCGCACAGGTTCTTGGCCGCGCCAAAGCCGCCGGGTACCAGAAGTGCGTCGTAATCGGCCGCATCCAGCTCGGCCACATCCTTTATCTGGCCACGGCAGATACGGGCCGCTTCGACCAGCACATTGCGGCTCTCTCCCTCGCTCACTTCACCGGTCAGGTGATTGATGACATGGAGCTGTGCCACGTTCGGGGCGAAGCACTGGACGGCGGCTCCCTGACGGGCCAACGCCAGCAGGCTGATGACGGCTTCGTGGATTTCGGCCCCGTCAAAGACACCGCAGCCACTCAAAATCACGGCCACTTGTTTCATGGCAAACTCCTCGTTGTTGAAAATGTGAGCCAGGATGGATTGTTGTACTTTTGTATGGTTATCGCTCGCCCTCCGCTGGTCAAGTCATCTTGCTGTGCTAGGATTGTTTCGTTTTGGATCCTGCCGTACCTACTCCCTTAAATCTTTTTCCACATTGATCGAGATCATTCTAACTGTCTCACGATCGGTTTTTACGATCTCAATACATTGTTTTTAATGGCTTTTTATATTCTTATGCACAGTTTTATCACTGTGTGCCCTGATGCGCCCCATTTTTGAACACAGAGTTATCCACAGATTGAGTCCCTTTATCAGGCGCTGTGTGCTGTTGTTTCGCCCCTTGGTGTGAGGGGGGCCCTGTGGCATCCTAGCGGCTGTTTATCTCTGGCAGGACGATTTCATGGCCCCTAGCAACCCCCTTATTCTGGTCGACGGCTCCTCTTATCTTTACCGCGCCTTCTTCGCCTCCCAGCAGGCCGATCTGCGCACATCGACCGGTTTGCCGAGCGGCGCCGTCCGTGTCATGGCCAACATGATGCGCAGCCTGCGCAAGCAATATCCTGACTGTCATGTGGCCGTGGTGTTTGATGCCAAGGGTAAGACCTTCCGCGACGACATCTATCCCGAGTACAAGGCGACCCGCGCCAGCATGCCGGACGATCTGCGCAGCCAGGTCGCCCCTATCCACCAGATGATCAAGGCGATGGGCTTCCCCTTCCTGATGGTGGAAGGGGTGGAGGCCGACGACGTGATCGGCACCCTGGCCCGCCAGGCGACCGAGAAGCAGCTGCCGGTCCTGATCAGCACCGGTGACAAGGATATGGCACAGCTGGTCTCCGACCATGTCACCCTGATCGACACCATGAAAGATGTGAAGACCGATCGGGAAGGGGTGATCGAGAAGTTCGGCGTACCGCCCGAGCTCATCATCGACTATCTGGCCCTGATGGGTGACAAGGTCGACAACATTCCCGGCATGACCGGTGTCGGCGAGAAGACCGCACTGGCCCTGCTGCAGGGGATTGGCAGCATCGACGAGATTGCCGCCAACCTCGACAAGGTCGCCGCCCTCGGCTTTCGTGGCTCCAAGGCCTTTGCCGACAAGTTCCGCGAGCAGGAGGAGCAGGTTCGTCTCTCCTATCGACTGGCGACCATCAAGACTGATGTCGAGCTGGAACAGAGTCTGGAAGAGCTGTTGCTCAAGCCGGTCGACAAGGAGTCCCTGCTGGCGGTCTATCGCGAATACGAGCTGCGCAACCTGATCAAGGAGCTGGAATCCGGTGGTGAAGAGGGCAGCGAGAGCGCCGGACAGGGCGACGCTGGCGATGACAACACCACTCCGGTTGCCCCCATCGAAACCGACTACCGCTGCATTCTGGACGAAGCCGAGTTTGACGGCTGGCTGGAACAGCTGAAAGCGGCACCGTTGTTTGCCTTCGATACCGAAACCACCAGTCTCGACTATATGGAGGCGCGGATCGTCGGCGTCTCCTTCGCGGTTGAAGCGGGCAAGGCTGCTTATGTGCCGTTTGGCCATGACTATCTGGGGGCGCCGGTACAGCTGAGCGAGGCCGTGGTGTTGGGCAAGCTCAAACCGCTGCTGGAAGATCCGACCCGTCTCAAGGTGGGACAGAACCTCAAGTACGATCGCAACGTGCTGCTTAACCATGACATCGACCTGCAGGGCATCGCCTACGACACCATGCTCGAGTCCTACGTGCTCAACTCCACCGCCAGCCGCCACGACATGGATTCGTTGGCCAAGCGTTACCTCGGGGTCGAGACCACCTCGTTTGAAGATATCGCGGGCAAAGGGGTGAAACAGCTCACCTTCAACCAGATCGAGCTGGAGCAGGCGGCCCCTTATGCGGCGGAAGATGCCGACATCACCCTGCGTCTTCATCAGGCGCTGTGGGGTCAGCTGGAGGCTGTGCCGGGTCTCGCCAAGGTATTCAGCGAGATCGAGCTGCCGCTGTTACCGGTACTAGCGCGGATGGAGTTGCTCGGTACCACCATCGATCCCAAGCTGCTGCACCAGCAGAGCCAGGAGATCGAGCTGCGGTTGGCGGAGCTGGAGAAGCAGGCTCACGAGCTGGCCGGGCAGGAGTTCAACCTCTCCTCGCCCAAGCAACTGGGGGAGATCCTCTTCACCAAGCTGGGGCTGCCGATCATCAAAAAGACTCCGAAGGGGGCGCCGTCCACCGCAGAAGAGGTGCTGGCCGAGCTGGCGGAGACCTATGAGCTGCCGCAACTGCTGATGGAACATCGCGGTCTGGCCAAGCTCAAGTCCACTTACACCGACAAGTTGCCGCTGATGATCAAGCCGCAGACCGGGCGGGTACACACCTCCTATCATCAGGCGGTAGCGGCTACGGGCCGTTTGTCATCATCTGATCCCAACCTGCAGAACATCCCGGTGCGCAACGAGCAGGGGCGCCGGATCCGTCAGGCCTTTATTCCGAGCGCCGGTTATAAGCTGGTAGCGGCGGACTACTCCCAGATCGAGCTGCGCATCATGGCGCACCTTTCCGGTGACAAGGGGCTGCTGACCGCCTTTGCCGAGGGCAAGGACATCCACAAGGCGACTGCCGCCGAGGTGTTCGGCGTGGCGCTCGATGCGGTCACCACCGACATGCGCCGCAGCGCCAAGGCGATCAACTTCGGCCTTATCTACGGCATGAGTGCCTTCGGTTTGGCCAAGCAGCTGGGGATCGGTCGTGCCGAAGCGCAGAAGTACATGGATCTCTACTTCGAACGCTACCCGGGCGTGCTGGAGTATATGGAGCGTACCCGCCAGCAGGCGGAAGCCCAGGGTTATGTCGAGACCCTGTTTGGCCGTCGCCTCTATCTGCCGGATATCAAGTCCCGCAACGCCGGTCTGCGCAAGGCAGCCGAGCGGGCCGCCATCAACGCGCCTATGCAGGGCACGGCCGCCGATATCATCAAGCGCGCCATGATCACCGTGGATAGCTGGATCCGCGGTATCGAGGATGAGTCGATCCGCATGCTGATGCAGGTACACGATGAACTGGTGTTCGAGATCCGTGAAGAGAAGCTGGAGGAGTACATCGCCATCATCAAGGAGAAGATGTCGGCCGCTGCCGAACTGCATGTGCCGCTGCTGGTGGAAGCGGGTACCGGTGACAACTGGGATCAGGCCCACTGATTTCCGGTCAGCCGTTCTGCACGGCTATATAGCTATATAAGAAGCGAAGCCCGGCATCATGCCGGGCTTCCTGTTTCTGCCTGCCCT
The DNA here is from genome assembly GCF_040908365.1 of Aeromonas sp. R2-4. Taxonomy (NCBI): domain Bacteria; kingdom Pseudomonadati; phylum Pseudomonadota; class Gammaproteobacteria; order Aeromonadales; family Aeromonadaceae; genus Aeromonas; species Aeromonas sp. R2-4. Next base: position 763 of record NZ_JBFODO010000049.1, on the reverse strand, counting down.
ATGAGGTCTCTTGCAGATACTCATCCTTGAGCAGGACATAGTTGTCAGCCGAGGTTTTGAGAAAGGCGATCTCGGCAGGTTTGAGCGGGCGAGCCTGTTTGACGGGATTACCTATATATAGAAAGCCCGATTCGAGTCGCTTGCCCGGTGGCACCAGCGAACCTGCGCCGATCATCACATCATCTTCAACCACGACGCCATCAAGCAGAATGGCACCCATGCCGACCAGCACCCGGTTGCCGATGGTGCAGCCGTGAAGCATCGCCTTGTGACCCACAGTGACATCTTCACCGATCAGCAGCGGATAGCCGGTCGGGTTGCTGGCGCTCTTGCGAGTCAGGTGCAGCACAGTGCCGTCCTGAATATTGCTGCGGGCGCCGATGCGGATATGGTTCACATCTCCCCGTGCCGCCACCATGGGCCAGATGCTGGCGTCGTCGGCAAGTTCGATATCGCCCACCAGTGTCGCGCAGGGATCTACATACACCCGTTTGCCCAGTTGCGGGCATTTTCCCTTATAGGGTCTCAGTCGCAAGTCCATCTTGGCCTCCTTGTTTTCGGCCATTCTAGCAATCCGGAATCGGTTTCTGTGGATAAGTTTGTATAAAAGCTGTGTTTGGATATGAATAACTAAAAAAGTGCGGTTTTTTGCAATTTTATTGCCGATGAGGGGTTGCCAGAAAGAATCTGTTCCCTATAATGCGCCTCCATCGACAGGGCAAGCGGCAACGCAAACAACCTCGTCGATAACCTCGAAAAGCCT
>NZ_JBFODO010000048.1:0-15505 GCF_040908365.1 Aeromonas sp. R2-4 | reverse complement strand
CCACCGGCGTCATGGTCAGCGTCAGTGTCGAGCTCGCGCCGGTGTTGGTGGTGTAACCCACCACCGGCAGGGCTCCGGCGAAGTCTTTCACCGGCGTGAAGCTGTAGCTGCCATCACTGTTCACCACCAGGGTGCCCTTGCCCGCCAGCTCCACGGTCGCACCGTTGGCACCCACGGTGTAGTCGGTACCGTTCACGGTGATCTTGCTCACCGTCAGCGTGTTGTCCACGTCACTGTCGTTCGCCAGCAGACCACCAGCCTTGCCCACCACCAGCGGGGTGTCTTCGGTCACCGTGTTGCTGTCCGGCGCCACAACCGTCGCGTCGTCCACCGGCTTGACGGTGATGTTGACTTTGGCACTGTCGGTATCGCCGTCAACGTCTTCGGCCACATAGTTAAAGCTGATCTCACCGTTGAAGTCCTTGCCCGGCACAAAGCTGATGCTGCCATCCGCCGCAATCACGACATTGCCACCCTGTACCGCTATGGTCTGCGCCAGTCCGGTCAGCTCGACGCCGTTGATGGACTGAATTGCTAGCCCGCCATCCGGCGCCTTGTCGTTGGCCAGCAGGTTCAGGCTCACCGAGCCATCTTCGTTGACCTCGTACTCGTCATTGACTGCATCGACCGACTCATCAATATTCACGCTGCCATCGTCGGTCGCGGTGCCGGTGTTGCCGGCCGGGTCGGTGACGCTGGCCGTCACCTGATAGCTGCCTTCCGCCAACGGGGTGGTGACATCCACGCTGTAACCACCACCCGGTTGCACGGTGGCAGTCAGGGTTTGTTGAGTGCCATTGGCATCGGTCACGACCAAGGTAACAGTGCTGCCCGCCGGGGCATCCGTCGTACCGGTAATGGTCGGGGTGGTGTCGTTGCTGTTGTCCGGCGCATCGACGGTGATCACTGGAGCGGTTACATCCACACTCCCTGAATCAGTAGCACTACCTGTATTCCCCGCCGGATCGGTCACTGTGGCAGTGACGGTATAAGAGCCTTCAGCCAAGGGGGTAACCACATCCACAGTGAAGGTGCCAGTGGGTGTGACGATCGCGGTCAGGGTTTGTTGATTACCGTTTGCGTCGGTGACCAGCAAGGTCACAGTGCTGCCAGCAGGAGCATCCGTGGTTCCGGTCAGGGTCGGAGTGGTGTCATTGGTGTTATCTGGCGCAACGACGGAGATGGTGGGCGGAGTCAGGTCAAATACCTCATCTTCGCCAGCAGCACCAAGCGGTAGCTCACCATTGGCGTTGTAGGTGGTATCGAAGGTGGCTTCAGCAATGGTTGCGGAACCGGTACGGTCGATGGTGACAAAACCGCCGTTGCCACTGGCACCGGCGACGCCCCCAATACCGCCACCGCCGGCGGCAGGTGCACCGCCGGCTGCAGAGGCTTCAAAGGCCTGAGTCGGGTCAGCCCCACCCAAGATCGCCTGTTGCAAGGCATTGATATCATCAGGAGTACCTGCAGCGCCGTTTTGCGCCAGCTGGGGAGCATCCCCCTCTTCGGCAGGCTCACTCTGCTCGCTGGCTGGTTGCACATTGAACGACTGTCCGCCGCCCATGAAACTGGCGCCATCCGGCGACATGATCACCGCCCCTTTCGGCAGCACATCACCTTCAGCCAACAGCTTCCGGCTGCCATCTGCGGCAACCAGATAAATTTGTCCTTTGAGTTGGGTTACGGTTACGCCCTGTTCCAAGGTAACGGCATTGGTGATCATGTTCTCTCCTGAATCCTGATTTGAATGCAATAAGCCACAGCCTACTTTGCAGACTGAGGGGAAAAATAACCAGCTCGAAAATTCGAAAGGATAGACCGATTTGAGGCTGAACTGTTCAGCCAGACAGAAGTGTATAAAGCGAGGTTACGAGAATAGCAAAAACCAAAATTATCAATAAATTACAGAATGATGACGGGAGCATGACAAAGCATGCTCCCGTCAGGATTAACCCTAGGCTCCCGCCCAGAGGATGATAGCCAGCAACTGTGGCGAGATGATCCGCAGGAACATCACCAGCGGGTAGACAGTGGCATATGAGAGCGCACTGGCGCCACTGGTCGGGTGCATTGCGTTGGCAAAGGCCAGCGCGGGAGGATCTGTCATGGAGCCGGCCAGTAAACCGCATAGGGTGAGGTAGTTCATCTTGCCGTAGAGGCGCGCCAGCACACCGACCACCAGCAGCGGGATCAGGGTTATCGCCATGCCGTAGAGCATCCAGGCTGGGCCATCACCGTTGATCAGGGTATCGACGAAACCGGCACCGGACTTGAATCCGACCACCGCCAGAAACAGCACAATCCCGATCTCCCGCAGCGCCAGGTTGGCACTGGGGGGCATAAACCAGTAAAGCTTGCCGATGCTGCCGATCCGCGACAGGATCAGCGCCACTACCAGCGGCCCACCCGCCAGACCCAATTTGAGCGCGGCCGGGAAACCGGGCAGGTAGAAGGGGATGGAGCCGAGCAATACGCCAAGGCCGATCCCGATAAATACCGGCAACATCTGCACCTGCTGCAGCTTTTGCTGCACGTTGCCGACCACATTGGTCACGGCCTCGATGGCGTCGAGACGCCCCACCAGGTTGAGAATATCGCCAAACTGCAGGCTGGTCTGGCTGGTCGGCACCAGTTCGATACCAGCTCGGTTGAGGCGCGAGATCACCACGTCATAGCGTTGTTTGATATCCAGATCGCGGATCTTCTTGCCAAGAACCTGCTCGTTGGTCACCACCACCCGCTCGACGCGCAGGTCGGTACCACGAGTCGAGAGCGAGGTCTCCACCTCCTCCCCCAACACCAGTAACACCTTGTGCAGCGCGTGACGCTCACCGACCAGATGCAGCAAGTCACCCAGTTCGATACGGGATTCCGGCCGTGGCACCATCAGCTCGTCGCCACGCTTGAGCCGTGAACAGATGACATCAGACTCGTCGAGACTCGGGATCTCGCTCAGCATCAGGCCGTGCATATTGGGGTTGCGCACCGCGATGTTGATGGTCTGCAAGCTCTCTTTGGTTTTACCGGTTTGCAGCTCGAACTGGGCGGCTTCATCGTCGATCTTGATGCGAAAGAAGACCCTGACCAGCCACATGGTGAGCAAAATGCCACAGATGCCAAACGGATAGGCAACCGCATATCCCATCCCCATCAGGCCAGTCGAACCGGGCGCGGCGCCCAGCTCGGCGAGGATCTGCTGGCCCGCACCGAGGGATGGCGTATTGGTGACGGCACCGGAGAAGACCCCCAGAATGACCGGCAACGGCACATCGAAAAATTGATGCAAGCCAGCGGCCACCACGCAGCCAAGGATGACCAGCAAAGCGGCAAAGGCGTTGAGTTTGAGACCCGAACTGCGCAATGACGAGAAGAAACCCGGCCCAACCTGGATGCCGATGGTATAGACAAACAGGATCAGGCCAAATTCTTGAATAAAGTGAAGCGTTTGTGCATCCAGCGCGAGATCGGAGGCGCCTGCAAAGTGACCCACTATGATGCCGCCGAACAGCACCCCCCCTATTCCCAAGCCAACGCCATAGACTCGCCAGTTTCCCAGCCAGAGTCCTAGCACTGCCACCAGCGACAGCATGCTGATGGAAAGCGCGATTTCACTCATTTCGTGCATCCTTTGCGAATTGAACTGGCCCTAGCTTGTCAGCAAACGCTGATGCCAACTGTGTGATACCGCACGAATTTATCCTTTTACGCGCTAAAAATACCAATTAAGGGCTAGTTGCAAGACGTTAGGCGACGTAGCCGTAAATGGCCATAAAGTGACAAACGCTGCCACCCAGCACAAAGAGATGCCAAATGGCGTGGTTATAGGGGATCTGCTTGGCCACATAAAAAATGACCCCGAGACTGTAGATAAGGCCGCCAAGCCCGAGCAGCAGCAACCCCTCACCGGCCAGATGGATGTAGAGCTGATAGATGACCACCAGCGACAGCCAGCCCTGCATCAGGTAGGTAAAGAGCGACAACTTCTTGAAGCGATTGATAAACACCAGCTTGAACACCACACCAGCCAGCGCCAGGGCCCAGATCACCACCATCAAGCCCTTCGCCAGCGGCGTGGCGAGCGCCACCAGCAGGAAGGGGGTATAGGTGCCGGCGATCAGCAGATAGATGGCACAGTGATCAAACACCTTGCACCAGCGTCTGGCTCGCCCTTCCGCCATGCTGTGATAGAGGGTCGAGGCGAGATAGAGCAGCACCAGACTGCCGCCATAAAGGCTGTAACTCACCAGCGCCTGCGTACCCTGCCCCCATCCTTTGATGAGCAACAACACCAGCCCGACAATCCCCAGCAACAATCCCGCACCGTGACTCAGCCGGTTTGCCAGCTCCTCCCGGGGGGAGTAATCCATCACACCACTCATAACATCGACTCCACAATAACTGTGGCTCACTCTACCCAGCACCATTTCGGAGTACAAGTGTTCGCTTAAAAAATGGGGTGGCTGTCACCCGCCCCCCTTTGGTGTATGCTCTGCCGCCGATGCCCGAGACAAGCGGCATAGACGCCTACCCCGGTGACCTGGTCTGGAGAACCTGATGAAGTTGACTGAGTTGTTTGCACAAGCGGATCCCGCCTTTGGCGAGGCGATGAACACCTTGCTGGAGAGCTTCCACCACTCCGACGACAGTCAGGCCCCCTATCAGCGCGACCTGTTCACCCACCAGCTCGATCAATCCCGCATGCCTGCAGTCGGCCAATCTATTGAGGAGTATCTGGCGCGGCTGGCTACTCTGGTGCCCGGTGCCTCGCACCTCACCTCGCCACGCTACATGGGCCATATGACGGCGCCACTGCCAGCCTATACCGCCGAGCTGTCGCGCCTGCTGGTGATGCTCAACCAGAATCCGATGAAGATGGAGTCCTCCCGCCTGCTCAGCTTTCTGGAGCGAGAGGTGCTGGCCAAGCTGCACCGCCTCATCTATGGCCGGGACGATGCCTTCTACGGCGAGCAGATGCATGCCAAGGATGCCGCCCTCGGCGTCATGACCAGCGGCGGCACCATCGCCAACGTCACGGCACTGTGGCTGGCCCGCAACCGCGCCTGTGGCGACAACCTGTTCGCCCTCTATGAGCAGGGCTATCGGGGCGCCGTCATTCTCGGTTCACGCCTGATGCACTACTCCTTCGACAAGGGAATGGATCTGCTGGGACTGGGCGCCCGCAGCGTCTGGCGCCTTGAGACCGACGAGCAGAACCGGCTCAGTCTGGCTGCGCTGGAGCAGGCGCTGCTCCAGTGCAGAGAGCAGAAATTGAAAGTACTGGCGCTGGTCGGCGTGGCAGGCAGTACCGACTTTGGCTCAATCGACCCCCTGCCGGAGCTGGCCGCCATCGCCGAGCGCGAGCAGATCCACTTCCACGTGGATGCCGCCTGGGGCGGCCCGACCCTCTTCTCTCCCCGCTATCAAGGTCTGCTTGCCGGAATAGAGCAGGCCGACACCGTCACCCTCGATGGCCACAAACAGCTGCTGGTGCCGCTTGGTACCGGCATGCTGCTCTGCCGCCAGCCCGACCTGATGATGGCAGTCAAGCGAGAGGCGCCCTATGCCATTCGCGCCACCTCGTTCGATCAGGGTCGCTTTACCCTGGAGGGCACCCGCCCGGCCAATGCCCTCTATCTGGATGCCGCTTTCCAACTCTTCGGCCAGCAAGGCTACGCCGAGCTTATCGAAGCCAACTACGACCGCGCCCGGCTGATGGCAGATCTCATCGAAAGTGACCCCGCCTTCGAGCTGATGTCGGCACCGGTGATGAACCTGCTCTCCTACCGCTGCATCCCGCCCCATCTGCAGGGCAAGGTGCTGGACGAAGCGGCCAACGAGCAGATCAACGCCTTCAACGTGGCGCTACAAAAAGCCCAGCGCGCCGAGGGGCACAGCTTTGTCTCCCGCACCCAGCGCGCCGTAGTGCGCTACGGCGCCCAGCCGCTCACCCTGCTGCGCGCCGTGCTGCTCAATCCACTGATTGAAGAGCGCCATATCCGCGACCTGCTGGCCGATCAGCAGCGACTGGGGCTCACCATTGCTCGCCAACTGTTTGGCGACAGCGCGGAACCGGCGTAAAAATGAGCGGTCTTATTCATTTGCCGTTGTCTGCTGTACAGGTAGACTGGGCGAAATTTGCAGGCCATTTTTGAGGACTAGGCGCCAACAATGAAGCAATTTATTGAATTTATTCCACTTATCGTTTTCTTCGCGGTCTACAAGTTCTACGACATCTACATGGCTACCGGCGCACTGGTAGTGGTCACCGGTCTGCAGCTCGCCTATAGCTGGATCCGCTATCGCAAAGTCGAGAAGATGCAGCTCTTTACCTTCCTGCTGGTTGGCTTCTTTGGCGGCCTCACGGTTTTCTTCCACGATGACGCCTTCATCAAGTGGAAAGTGACTGTCATCAACGTACTGTTCGCACTGGGTCTGCTCATCAGCCGCTACGGCTTTGGCAAGAACCTGATCAAACAGATGCTGGCCAAGGAGCTGCAAGCGCCCGATGCAGTCTGGGACAAGGTCAATCTCGGCTGGGTCGGCTTCTTTACCGTCTGTGGCCTGCTCAACCTCTACGTGGCGTTCAACCTCCCGCAAGAGATGTGGGTCAACTTCAAGGTGTTCGGTCTGCTTGGGATGACGCTGGTCTTTACCCTGCTGAGCGGCGTCTATCTCTACCGCCACATCCCTGCCGAGCAGTTGTCCCAGCAAAAAGACGAACCCAAAAAGTAACCCTCATCAGAAAAGGATTGTCTCATGTGGTATCTCATCTACTCCGAAGATGTCCCCGATAGCCTGCCACTGCGCAAGCAAGTTCGCCCTGCCCATCTGGCTCGGCTGCAAGCCCTGCAGGATGAAGGTCGCCTGCTGACCGCCGGTCCTAATCCTACCATCGATGCAGAGGATCCGGCAGATGCAGGTTTTACCGGCAGCACCGTCATCGCCGAGTTTGCCTCGCAGGCGGACGCCAAAGCCTGGGCCGATGCCGACCCTTATGTGGCCGCCGGTGTCTATGCCAAAGTGACCATCAAGCCGTTCAAAAAGGTCTTCTGACCGCAAAGCGCATAGCGCATAGCGAAATAAAAAAGGCCGGACTGGAAGTTCATTCCAGTCCGGCCTTTTTGCATCCCGATATCTCGTTTATGCCTTGGCGACAAACCAGGGGTTAAGGATGTCGGGCTTGTTGTAGGCAAGGGGTGAGCCATCGAGCTGGGTGACGCTGCCACCCGCCCCCTCCAGCACAGCCTGCGCCGCACCGGTGTCCCACTCGCAGGTAGGAGCAAGGCGCGGATAGAGCTCGGCGCCCCCCTCGGCAATGATGCAGAACTTGAGGGAGCTGCCCATGGAGACCAGCTCGATCTCACCAAAAGGAGCCAAAAAGTCGAGGGTCTCCTGCGACAGGTGGTTGCGACTGCCCACCACTCGCCACGCCTCGCCTTCACGATGAGGCCGGGTCTGGATAGGCTCGCGCTTGCCATCGGCGATGCGCCAGGCACCGAGCCCCTTTCCGCCATACCAGAGCTTGTCCAGCACAGGGGCATAGACCAGCCCCCAGCGCGGCGCCCCCCCTTCAATCAGTGCGATATTGACGGTGAACTCGCCGTTGCGGGAGACAAACTCCTTGGTGCCGTCGAGGGGATCCACCAGCCAGTAGCGGGACCAGCCGTGGCGCGCCGCCATCACCTCGGACCCAGACTCCTCGGACAATACGGGAATATCCGGAGTCAGTTGTGCCAACCCCTGCACTATCACCTCATGAGCCCCCTTGTCGGCCGCGGTAAGCGGGCTCTCGTCGCTCTTGTACTCCACCGCGAAGGGCTGGCTGTAGATGGCCATGATGGCCGCCCCCGCCGCGCGGGCGACAGGTTCAAGTTCGGTGATATCGGGGTGGTACAAGGGATGATCCATAACAATCTCGTCCAGCTCACAGGGTCAACCAGTGTAACCCTTTTGACATCAACTGCTTATAGCCGATTGTGCTGGGTTATTACTGCGCGGGTGCCGCCCTCGCTTGAACAGGGCCTGAAATAACAAAGGACGCCGTGGCGTCCCTTGTTATTTTTGGCAGCCTGTATCAGGCCGCCTGTCTGATGGGTCAGATCCCCTGACGGGCTTCCTGCATCAGCAGGCGCATGTCGCTCACGGCTTTGGCCAGACCATCGAAGGCGGCGCGGCCGATGATGGCGTGGCCGATGTTGAGCTCATAGAGCTCGGGGATGGCGGCGATGGCCTTGACGTTGTGGTAGTGCAGGCCGTGGCCGGCATTGACCTTGAGCCCCTTGCCAGCGGCATAGGAGGCGCCGGCGGCGATACGCTTGAACTCGGCGTTGCGCTCGGCATCTGTGGTGGCATCGGCGTAACGGCCAGTGTGGATCTCGATAAAGGGGGCGCCACTCTCGGCAGCCGCATCGATCTGGATGGGATCGGCGTCGATAAAGAGGGATACCTGGGCCCCCACAGCGGAGAGGCGGGCAACGGCATCAGTCACCTTGTCCAGCTGACCGGCCACGTCCAGACCGCCTTCGGTGGTCACTTCGGTGCGCTTCTCCGGCACCAGACAGACGAAGTGGGGCTTGATGCGGCAGGCGATGCCGATCATCTCTTCGGTCACTGCCATCTCCAGGTTCATTCTGGTCTGGATAGTCTGGCGCAGGATCTCCACATCGCGGTCGGTGATGTGGCGGCGATCTTCACGCAGATGCACGGTAATGCCATCGGCACCTGCCTGTTCGGCCACGAACGCGGCCTGTACCGGATCCGGATACTGGGTGCCACGGGCGTTGCGCAGGGTGGCGATATGGTCGATGTTCACACCCAGATAGATTTCACTCATTGAGAACTCCTTGAAAGGCTTCATCTGTTGACTGCGCGGTCAGCGAATCACACCGCGCCAATATCCGTATGTCTGTAATCTGTGTCAGCCTTGCATACTGGCTTTGCGTTTTAAAAACAGCTCCCGACTCTTTAGCTGACGCTTGCCCAGATAGGGTTGCAGTGCCAATCGGCTGAAACGTTTGGCCGCCTGCAGCAAGGGAGGGGTATCGAAACGTCCCTCGGCAAAGGCGAGCAGGTGGGCACCGAGAAACAGGGTACGGGGATCCGGCGCCCGCTCGCAAGCAACAAAGCCCAATTCACGCTCGAAGCCATAGAGCAGGGTCGGCTCGATGGGCGACTCGTCGTCCGCCGTGTATTCGAAATCCACCGCATAACCGAGCGCCTGCAACAGCAGGAACTCGAAGCGACGCAGCGGCAGCTCCGGCGTCTCGCCATCGGCCAGCGCCATGATGGCACGGGCATAGGCATCGAACACTTCGGGGAACGGGGTGTGCGCTTCCAGCAGGTAGTAGACCAGCTCGTTGAGATAGAGGCCGTAGAAGAGGCGATCGCCCCCGAGTCGCAGGGAGTGATCCGGGCATTCGACCTGGGTGAGGTTCTTGAGATCGCCCTTACCGCGCCAGGCGATGGTGAGCAGGGTAAAGGGTTGCAGCAGCCCCTTGAGAGGGGAGCGTGGCCCGCGAGAACCGCGAGCCACCAGAGTAAATCGGCCACTATCCTGGGTGAAGACCTCGACCAGCTGGCTGGTCTCCCGATAGGGCCGACTGTGGATGACGAAAGCCGGGGTCAGCAATCAGTCGTCACCATACCCGAGGCTACGCAGGGCGCGCTCATCATCAGCCCAGCCCGACTTGACCTTGACCCACAGCTCGAGGTGCACCTTGTTCTGGAACAGACGCTCCATATCGAGGCGCGCCTCGGTGCCGATGGTCTTGATCTTCTCACCCTTGTTGCCGATGACCATCTTCTTCTGGCCATCGCGCTCGACCAGGATCAGGCCGTGGATGTGGTAGAGACCGTTCTCTTCCACCTTGAAGCGCTCGATCTCCACCGTCACCGAGTAGGGCAACTCCTCACCGGTGAAGCGCATCAGCTTCTCGCGGATGATTTCGGAGGCCATAAAGCGGGAGGAGCGGTCGGTCACGTAATCTTCCGGGAAGAAGTGGACGTTTTCCGGCAGCAGATCCTTGGCCCACTCGCGGATCTTCTCCACGTTGGTGCCCTTTTCGGCACTGATGGGCAGAATATGGGCGAAGTTCATCTGTTGGCCCAGCCACTCGAGGTGGGGCAGCAGATCTTCTTTCTCTTTGACGTTGTCGATCTTGTTGACCGCCAGCACCACCGGGCACTTGAGATTGCGCAGCTTGCCCAGCACCATCTCGTCATCTTTGGTCCAGTGGGTACCGTCCACCATGAACACCACCATGGCCACATCCCCCAGCGAACTGGTGGCGGCACGGTTCATCAGACGGTTGATGGCCCGTTTCTCTTCAATGTGCAGACCCGGGGTATCCACATAGATGGTCTGGTAGTTATCCTCGGTATCGATCCCCAAAATCCGGTGACGGGTGGTCTGGGGCTTCTTCGAGGTGATGCTGACCTTCTGGCCAAGCAGCTTGTTGAGCAGGGTGGACTTGCCCACATTCGGGCGGCCCACGATGGCGACAAAGCCGCAGTAGGTGGTATCTGTCATGACAGTTTTTCCAATGCTTGCTGCGCCGCGGCCTGTTCGGCCTTGCGACGGCTGGTGCCGACCCCTTTGATCGGGCCATCCAGACCTTCCACGTCACACTGGACAGTGAACTCCTGGTTGTGTGCCTCGCCCTTGACGTTGGTCACAGTGTAGGTCGGTAAGGATTTGCGGCTTCCCTGCAAAATTTCTTGCAGACGGGTCTTGGGATCCTTCTGCTCGATGCCCGGCTTGATCTCTTCTAGGCGGCTGGCATACCAGCTCAGCAGCAGTGTCCGCACCGTCTCAAGATTGGTATCCAGATAGACGGCACCGATCACCGCCTCGACCGTGTCGGCCAGAATGGATTCGCGGCGAAAACCGCCGCTCTTGAGTTCGCCGGGGCCGAGGATCAGGTGATCCCCGAGATCAAACTCCCGGCCCAGTTCGGCCAGGGTCTTCTCGCGCACCAAGGTGGCGCGCATCCGGCTGAGATCCCCTTCCGCCGCTTGCGGGAAGCGGTGGAACAGATCATCGGCAATCACCAGACTCAAAATGGAGTCACCCAGAAATTCCAGTCGCTCATTGTGACGGGAACCGGCGCTGCGGTGAGTCAGCGCGCGGGTCAGCAGTTCCAGATCCGCAAAAACATGCCCGAGACGGGACTGCAGTCTGTTCATCTTGATATTCATTTACTTGATTCCGCCAATGCGGTTGAAGCGCACACCTGTCGGTACCCAACTTGGCAGCAGGGAGCCTTCTTCGCGCTCGAATTCAAAACTTATCCAGATAGCGACCGCCTTGCCGACCAGATTCTGCTCGGGCACAAAGCCCCAGAAGCGGCTATCGGTGCTGTTGTCGCGGTTGTCGCCCATCACGAAATACTGGCCTTCTGGTACCACCCACTCGTCGGGGTAGGTGCCGGGCTGGCGATAGTAACGACCAACCATGTCGGGCATCAGTGGATTGCGCAGGGTCTCGTGGGAGACATCACCCAACTGCTCGGTATAGCGGTCAAGGGGGATCCCCATCTGGGTAAATTCGCCTCTTTGTTCAAACTTGACGTCGAGCTTCTTGAAGCCCGGGCACGTTTTCCCTTCCTGCTCTTCGCACTTGGGCCGGATCATCAGCTCCTTGTTGCGATAGATGACCCGATCACCCGGCATGCCGACCACCCGCTTGATGTAGTCAACGCGCGGTTCAAGGGGATACTTGAACACCACCACGTCGCCACGCTTGGGCTCGCCAGTCTCGAGGAACTTGGTGTTGGTCACCGGGTCCCGCAGACCATAGGCAAATTTTTCCACCAGGATGAAGTCGCCCACCAGCAGGGTGGGCATCATGGAACCTGACGGGATCTGGAACGGTTCAAAAATGAACGAACGCAGGATCAGCACAAAGGTGATGACCGGGAAGACCCCGGCGGTCTGTTCAATCCAGACCGGTACGGGGGCGACCTTGGCCAGGGTCTTCTCATCCAGGTGGGCACCGCCATGGGCACGAGCCACGGCAATCTTGGCGGCGCGCTGCTTGGACCAAATCATCTTGTCCAGACACCAGATAACACCGGTGATCGCGCAGACCACCACCAGGATCAGGGAAAACGTGCTTGCCATCTATTAATCCTTTCCGACGTGGAGAATCGCGAGGAAGGCTTCCTGCGGCACGTCGACACGGCCGAGGGACTTCATCCGCTTCTTACCTTCTTTCTGCTTGTTCAGCAGTTTCTTCTTACGACTCACGTCACCACCGTAACACTTGGCGGTTACGTCTTTACGCAGAGCCTTGACGGTGCTGCGAGCGATGATCTGGTTGCCGATGGCCGCCTGAATCGCGATATCGAACATCTGGCGCGGGATCAGCTCACGCATCTTCTCCACCACCTGACGACCGCGATACTGGGCGTTGTCCTTGTGGGTGATGATGGCCAGGGCATCGACGCGCTCACCGTTGATCATGATATCCAGACGGACCATGTCGGAGGTTTCGAAACGCTTGAAGCCGTAGTCCAGCGAGGCGTAACCGCGACTGGTGGATTTCAGACGATCGAAGAAGTCGAGCACCACTTCCGCCATCGGGATTTCATAGGTCAGCGCCACCTGCTTGCCGTGATAGACCATGTTGGTCTGCACGCCACGCTTCTCGATACAGAGGGTGATCACGTTGCCCATGTACTCCTGCGGCAGCAGGATATGACACTCGGCGATCGGCTCGCGCATCTCCTTGATGCTGGTGATGGCGGGCATCTGGGCCGGGCTGTCGATGTGGATGGTGGAACCGTCGGTCAGCTCGATCTCGTACACTACGGTCGGCGCCGTGGTGATCAGATCCAGATCGTATTCACGCTCCAGACGCTCCTGAATGATCTCCATGTGCAGCATACCGAGGAAGCCGCAACGGAAGCCGAAGCCCAGTGCAGTGGAGCTCTCCGGTTCGAAGAACAGGGAGGCATCGTTCAGGGAGAGCTTGTCGAGGGCGTCACGGAACGACTCGTAGTCATCGCTGGAGATAGGGAACAGACCCGCATAAACCTGCGGCTTCACCTTCTTGAAGCCAGCCAGCGCCTTGTCGGCACCGTTCTTGGCCTGAGTCAGGGTATCGCCCACCGGCGCGCCGTGGATATCCTTGATACCGCAGACAACCCAACCTACCTCGCCACAGCCCAGCCCCTGGGTATCCACCTGCTTGGGCGTGAAGATACCGATACGATCGACCCCCCACACCTGACCGGTGCTCATCACCTTGATCTTGTCGTTCTTCTTCAAAGAACCGTTCTTGATCCGCACCAAAGAGACAACGCCCAGATAGGAGTCGAACCAGGAGTCGATGATCAGCGCCTGCAACGGGGCATCCGGGTCACCTTCCGGCGCCGGGATCTTGGCGACGATCTCTTCCAGCACCAGGTCAACACCCAGGCCGGTCTTGGCAGAGCAGCGCACCGCATCGACTGCGTCGATACCGACGATGTCTTCGATCTCCTCGGCAACCCGCTCGGGTTCTGCGGCCGGCAGGTCAATCTTGTTCAGCACCGGCACCACTTCCAGATCCATTTCCATGGCGGTATAGCAGTTGGCCAGAGTCTGTGCCTCAACCCCCTGGCCGGCATCCACCACCAGCAGCGCCCCTTCACAGGCCGCCAAAGAGCGGGAGACCTCGTAGGAGAAATCCACGTGGCCCGGGGTGTCGATAAAGTTCAGCTGGTAGGTGTTACCGTCTTGTGCCTGGTAGTTCAGGGTCACACTCTGTGCTTTGATGGTAATGCCGCGCTCGCGCTCCAGATCCATGGAGTCAAGCACCTGAGCCTGCATCTCGCGGTCGGACAAGCCACCGCAAGTCTGGATCAGACGGTCCGACAGGGTCGATTTACCGTGGTCGATGTGCGCAATAATCGAAAAGTTACGAATGTGTTTCATCGAGCAAGAGTCACTCAAAATTAGTTAAGGTCAGTTATGGAGGCGCGATTTTACTGGATAACCCGGCTGACGGCCATTCTTTAGTCGCCAGCGCCAGTGAAATAGCGCCTGTTCGGTCAGGGGAGGATGCGGACAGGGACTACCACGCCGAGCATCTGCGGGCCGTAGCGCCCCTGATCCAGGCGGTTGGAAAAGTAACGAACCAGTAAAAAGCCCAGCACGCCCCCCAGCAGGCAGCAGAGAATGGTAATTCCCTCCCCGCCCGAGAGCAGCGGCGCCAGCCAGAGCTGCCCCAGCAAGGCGCCGGCCAACAGACAGAAAAGCGGCAGCACATAGACCAGCGCAGCCCCGCGCAGCAGACTCTCCTGCGGGATACCGAGCCTCACTTGCTGGCCAACCCGCACCTCGGCGGTCAGCCTGACCCGCAAGCGGGGAGCTTTCAGGGGAAACGCCTTCGCCACGGTGCCGGTACCGCAGTTGGATTGCTGCTGACAACCACTGCAGGCGGAGCGACGCTCGCACTCCACCCAGGCATGGGCACCCTCAATGGCCACCACGGTCGCCAGCTCTTCACTCATCTCATTCACGGCAACACCTCGGGTTCACACAATCAGGGGATCTGACCACGACTCACCACGCTCGGCAAGCGGGGAAGAACCCCGCATCCCCCGTTACTGCACCGCTTCGTTGCGGGCCAGCGGCTGGACCGACTCGGCGATGCGCTTGGCGGTTTCGGCAGGCACCTCGCCGACCACGGTGATCTCGACCCCTACCTCGTTGACATAGCTCACCAGCGAGGTCGCCCCCTGGCGGATCAGCTGCTGGCGCACCGCCTGCTTGGGATCGACCCGGGAGACGTAGACCGAGAGATCCACCAGCCCGTCGGAGAGCATCATGTAATCCACCGGCATACTGGTGGTCACCAGCTGGTGCCGGTCTTGCGACAGCACCTTGAAGCCATCGGGCAACCAGGTGATCTGCCAGTTCAACTGCTGTTGCGGCGCCGGATAGGCATCCTCCAGCGCCAGCGCCGGAGGCTGCTTGCTGTTGGCCAGCTTCACCAGCCAGGGGGCCGGTTTGCTCTGCAGATCCAGTTCGACACCAAGTACCTGCTCCACCAGATTGCCTTCCCGCTCGACCATGTCGATCCGCAGCAGCAAGTGGCTCTGCTCGTCAATCCAGAGCACGAAACCATATTTATCGGCCTCTTTAGGCACCAGCCTCACCACCTGAGCCACCACACCGGCGACCCGGCTGCGGCCGGCCAGCACAGGATCATAGCTCTCCAGCACCTGTGCCAGCGGCATCTTCACCAAGGTCGACCAGATGCCGGGGAAGCGGGCATCCTTCAGGGTGTAGGGATCGTGGCTGTTTTCAAAGAAGGTGTATTCGTTCTGGCGCTGGAGATACTCGATCGCCTTGCCGTCAAGATAACTGAGGTGGGCCACTTCCTTGCCGTTGATGACGGCATGGCTGATCCGGATCGGTTCAAGACGCCCCTGACGGGCCTTGACCATGGACAACTCGAAATTCTGTTGCTGCACGGCACTCTGCATCTGCTGCAACAAGGCCTCGGCCGACTTATCGT
>NZ_JBFODO010000047.1:0-14187 GCF_040908365.1 Aeromonas sp. R2-4 | reverse complement strand
GATCAAACATGACGAGGAATAAATATAGAGAGGGGGGCACCAGCAGGTGCCCCCTCTCTTTTATGCTCTTCTCGATTCCACGCGCCCTTATTTTGCCGACCTTATCTCTGCGGCTATGGCGGCTGCGGTCAGGTTACTTTTTGGGCGTCGGCTCGTTGATCTGGTAGAGGTGATCCGCGCAGGCGCTGGAGCAGCCACAGGGGCGCACCTCTTTATCTTCCCGCTTCTGGGCAAGCTGGTATTGGCGCCACCAGATGATGGTGCCCATGGCCAGGATCAACACGAACGAGGCGAGCAGGCTCAACAACCAGATGGACATGATCTCTTCTCCTTGATGGTGATGACATGCACAGCGATGGCATCAGTGATGATGGCAGCAACCGCCCTGCTGGTTGGCGCCTTCACTGCCGTGACAACAAGTATGGCCTTGCAGTGGGCTCTCTGCCGGATTGCCACTACTGGCGCAACAGTGATTGGAGCCACTGTTGCAACCACCATGACAATTGGCATGGCTGTGGTCTGCGCCGACGGGCTGGATGGCACGGATAGTCGCCTTGCTCTGATGACGGCGAGACGGACGCCCCTGACTGGACTCGGTTAGAGGTTGCAGATTGGCGGGGGTCAGCAGCGCGGGCAGCGGCAGGCGGGCAGAGCGACACTGCAGCACCCGGATATTGGCCGCCAGCAGGCGCCCCAGCATTCGCTCGCCGATATTGCGCACTACCACCTGACCCACCTGATAATGGGCGAGGGCGTCGAGCAGCGCTTGCTTGCCGTGGCAGCCTTCGGCGACGGCCGGGTTGGTCAGGGTGGCGATGACGTTCCCTTCGGGGTTAAGAATTTGCAGCTGCTCGGCACGGGTAAAGTGGCCAGCCAGCAGCCCCTGACTCAGCATCAGGGCGCTGTTGCTGGGGTTGGTGGTCATGGTTGTGACAGCATTCATGTCGGCTCTTCTCCACTGGTTGGGTGGTCGGGCTCGGCGGGTTGCATCATCAATGCTTTGCCCAGACTCAGACACTCCACCACCTTGTAGCGCCCTTTTTTCAGGATATTGGCCAGGGTCTGGCGGGAAACCCCCATCACCAGGGCGGCCTCCTGCTGCTGCATTCCTTGAAGGTCGACGAGGCGCAGTGCCTCGAACTCGTCAGGGGCCAGCGTGACCTGTTCCAGCTGATGCATGGGGCGGCCGTTGGGTTTGAAGCAGCTGTTGGCGGGGCGGCCACAGATCTGGCGGGCAATCTTGGGTCTTGGCATGGTGGCTCCTAATTGGCATAAGCCATTTATACGCTCATATGTAGCATATGCCAATAATTTTGTCTGATGCAGAGGGTAGCGCCAGTGCTGTTTACGGCAGAGGGGGGTAAAGAGAAAGACATACAAAAGCAGTGAAGGTGGCAGAAACGACGCAGGCCCGAACATGGTTCGGGCCTGCGGTTTTGCAGAGGATGGTCGGGCAATCCCGGCGAGTTTACGCCTGTTCGGCCTCGGCCACGGGGGCTGCGCTCTCGCTACCTTTGGCGAAGCGATCCGCCCACAGGGCAATCACGCCGTCACCGGTGACGTTGCAGGCGGTGCCGAAGCTGTCTTGCGCCAGATAGAGGGCGATCATCAGGGCGATGGAGGCTTCACCGAAACCGAGCATGGAGGTGAGCAGGCCCAGCGCCGACATCACGCCACCACCCGGGGCGCCCGGGGCGGCGATCATGATCACCCCCAGCATCATGATGAAGGGGAGCATGGTCTCGATGCCCGGAATGGCCAGATGCTCGGAGAGGAACATCACCGCGGTGGCACAGGTGACCAGGGTAATGGTGGAGCCACAGAGGTGAATGGTGGCGCACAGGGGCACAGTAAAGTTGGCGATGCCGTCGCTCACCCCGTTGTTCTTGCTCGATTGCAGGGCGACCGGAATGGTGGCGGCGCTCGACATGGTCCCCAGCGCGGTAAAGTAGGCGGGCAGCATGTTCTTGATGAGCTGGGTCGG
Source organism: Aeromonas sp. R2-4 (assembly GCF_040908365.1). Taxonomy (NCBI): domain Bacteria; kingdom Pseudomonadati; phylum Pseudomonadota; class Gammaproteobacteria; order Aeromonadales; family Aeromonadaceae; genus Aeromonas; species Aeromonas sp. R2-4. Next base: position 12,203 of record NZ_JBFODO010000047.1, on the reverse strand, counting down.
TGAGCGGCCAAGGGCCAGACCGGTACCCACGAACAGCACGGATAGCCAGACCCAGTGCATCAGGATCGCCATCACCAGTACCACGCCGAAGGTTTTCAGGGTGGCGAATACGGTGCCTTCTACCGTCATCTCGACAAAGACCCCGGCGATGTAGAACGGCAGCAGCGGGATGATCACCTTGGCCAGCAGGCGGTCGATGATGTCACGACCCTGATCGGCGACCCGGCGCAGATCGGTGGCCTGGGTGGCGCTGATGCCGATGCCGAACACGAAGGCGGCGGCCAGTGCCGACATCACGCCAAACAGCGGCGGGATCTCCAGATTGACGTAGGAGGCGAGTTTGATGGCCGTGGCCGTGGTGGGCTCGGCGGCGGTGGTGAACTGCGGGATCAGGTGGCTCGCCACGGTAAAGGCGAACAGCCCCGCCAGAATGGTGGAGCAATATGAGAGGGCCACGGTTTTGCCCAGCAGCTTGCCGGAGTTTTTCGGCAGGCTGGCGATGCCGCTCATGATAAAGAACAGAATGATGAGCGGAATGGTGAAGGTGATCAGCTGACCTATCACTGTCTTGGCCGTAAACAGCACGCGCGCCACCCACTCAGGGGCGTAGAGACCGAGCAAGAGACCGGCAAGGATGCCAGCAATGAGTTTCAGGACAAGTTTCATAAGGAAATCCGGAGTTGGTTGTATTGTCTGTTTTGTTATTAAATTTTGATATTAATCACACTTTTTAACACGTAAGCCGTGTTATGTCTGCCTTTTCTGCGTTAATGCCGAGTTAAATATTGTCGAAAGCCAAGATCGCCGACTAGCTGTCGGCTTGGCGTTGAACTGGAAAATCCGTGATGAATTAGCCCGTTAGGTGGCCTGATGATCGCCACGCAGCAACATGACGTACTGGCTGGCGTGTTGACTTGCGGAATCTGACGTACTGGCTGATACGGCTTCCATCGGCGCCAGTTGCAGTGCTATCCCGGATGTGGTGACCAGTTGCTGTAGCTGATGGTGACTTATCTTGCCGCTTGGCGGCAGGGGGAAGCAGAGCGGAGCACCCGCTTTGAGCAGGGTCGCCAGCTGTTGCAACAGGGGGACAAGGGTGGCCGCGTCGCTATCAAGCGGGCGGCTCAGCCAGATGCCATCGTAAGGGAGCACCGAGTGCATCTTCGCCAGCGGGCAGACCCGCACCGCTTGCCCGGATTGCTGCGAGGCGACTTTGGCGTCGGCCAGTACCGCTTCACAGGCGGTGACCACATACCCTTCCGCACGCAGCCAGCACAGATCCTCCCCCGTACCGCATTGACCATTGAGCAGGTGAGCACCGGGTTTGAGACGTGCCACAAAGGCAGCTCGAACGTGAGCGTGCTGGTCGTTAGATGGCCGGGAAGCGGGGGTGGCGTCAGAGTGTGGCACAGGGGTTACCTCAAGCAGGGGGCGCACAGGGTAACAAATCGGGGCCTGACTGCCAAAGCGCGCGGTCAGGCCCCGATTTGGATGTGAGGAAGTTGCCGGAGCCGGTTAGCGGCCGCAGGCAGGCCCGTGGGGCTGGGCCAGCATGGTGAACATGCTCTCTATCATAAAGGCTGATTCGCCCTGCAGGTCTATCCGCCCCGGAAAGTGGAGCCAATTGATGATGTAGCCATCCAGAGTGCAGTGGAGCAGGGTGGCGGCGCGCTGCAGGTTGAGGTTGGCGGGCAGTTGGCCCCGCCGTACCGCATTGGCCAGGGTGGTCTCCAGGTCCCGAAAGAAGTTGGCGGACTGGCTGCGGATATGCTCGCGCAGTGAGATGGCTTCCCCCTCCAGCGATTCGAGATTGAACAGTATGGTGAACATCTGCCGCTGGGCCGGATTGTGAATGAAGCTGTGGAGCACCCCTTCGAAGAAGAGGCGCAGTTGCCCCAGCGGATCCGGCTCATCTGGGTTGAGGCAGGCATCGAGCTGGTGGGCGAGGGGGCTGCAGAGCTCCTGCCAGAGCGAAATGAAGAGTTCATCCTTGTTCTTGAAGTGCCAATAGATGGCCCCGCGGGTCAGGTCTGCCGCCCTGGCGATGTCGGTCAGGCTGGTCTTGGCCAGGCCCTGAGAGCAGAACAGATCCAGCGCCGTGCTCATGATGTGGCAGCGGGTTTGCTGCGCCTCTTCTTTGGTTCGTCTGGCCATCGAAATTTGTGCCTCATGCAAGCAAAAAGTCACTTACATACATTTATGAATGTATGTATATTGCCTCATCTTTCGACTATTTACCAACAGGGCCCATGCGGCCCTGATTGTTCATTGACTGGCAAAGGCTCAGGTGTTTCATGCATAAACATATTCTTGCTCGTTCAGTTGGTCTTGCCTTGCTGGCTACAGGCTTGCTGGCAGGTTGTGGTGACAAGGGGGGCGCACCCCAGGGACAGGGCGGTATGCCCCCTGCGGCGGTCAACGTGGTGACTCTGCAGAGCGGTCCGCTGATGTTGACCACCGAGTTGACCGGTCGCAGTGCCCCGTTGCGGGTGGCCGAAGTGCGTCCGCAGGTGAGCGGCATCATCCTCAAGCGCCTCTTTACCGAGGGAAGCGATGTGAAGGCGGGCGATCTGCTCTATCAGATCGACCCGGCTGTCTATCAGGCGGCGGTTGCCAGCGCCAAGGCCAATTTGGCCAAGGCCGAGGCTAACGAGCAGAGTGCCCGCCTCAAGGCGCAGCGCTATCAGGAGTTGCTCAAGGTCAAATCCATCAGCCGTCAGGACTATGACGACGCCGACGCCAGCTGGAAGCAGGCCAAGGCGGAGATCATGGCGAGCAAGGCGGCCCTGCGCACTGCCGAGATCAATCTCGGTTACACCCGCATCACCGCCCCCATCAGTGGCCGCATCGGTAAATCCGCGGTGACCGAGGGGGCACTGGTGACCGCCCAGCAGGCTGACAGCCTGACCGCCATTCAGCAGCTCGATCCCATGTATGTGGATGTGCGTCAGTCCACTGCCGATCTGCTGCGCCTCAAGCGACTGGTCGCCGAGGGCAAGCTGACCCAGGACGAGCAGAAAGGGGCCAAGGTGACCTTCCAGCTGGAAGATGGCTCCACTTATGGCGAAGAGGGCTCGCTGCAGTTCTCCGATGTGACCGTGGATGAGACCTCCGGCATGGTGACCCTGCGGGTGATTGTGCCCAACCCTCACCAACTGCTGCTGCCCGGCATGTTTATGCGCGCCACCCTGCAAGAGGGGGAGCGGGCGCAAGGGCTGCTGGTGCCGCAAACTGCGGTGACTCGCACCCCCAATGGCGGTGCCACCGTGATGGTGGTAACCGCTGACAACAAGGTGGAGCTGCGCAACGTGCAGCTGAGCCGGGTCGTCGGCAGCAACTGGGTGGTGGAGTCAGGCCTCACCTCCGGCGAGCGGGTGATCGTGGCTGGCTTGCAGAAAGTACGACCGGGCGCCGTGGTCAATCCCGCCGAGCAGGGTGCTGATGCAGCGTCTGCTCAAGCCGCGCCCAACACCCCGGCCAACAAGTAGGATGGAGTAGTCGCTTCATGGCTCGATTTTTTATAGACAGACCCATTTTTGCCTGGGTGATCGCGCTGGTGATCATGCTGGCGGGCAGCCTGGCCATCATCAAGTTGCCGGTCGCCCAGTATCCGAGCATTGCGCCGCCCGCTGTCGGGATTTCTGCCAGCTATCCGGGCGCATCCGCCAAAACGGTGGAAGACTCGGTGACCCAGATCATCGAACAGAACATGACCGGGCTGGATCACCTGCTCTACATGTCCTCCCAGTCTGACTCCGCGGGGCGGGTGTCGGTGACCCTCACCTTCCAGCCGGGGACCGATCCCGATATTGCCCAGGTGCAGGTGCAGAACAAGCTGCAGCAAGCGATGTCGCTGCTGCCGCAAGAGGTGCAGCAGCAGGGGATCCGGGTGCAGAAGACCTCCAGCAGCTTCCTGATGGTCGCGGCCTTCATCTCCAGTGATGGCTCGATGAACAACGACGATCTGGCGGACTATGTGGTCTCCAACATCAAGGAGCCTCTGAGTCGTCTGGACGGGGTAGGGGATATCACCTTGTTCGGCAGCCAGTACTCCATGCGGGTCTGGCTCGATCCCAACAAACTCAACCGGGTGCAGATGACCCCGGGTGATGTGCAGGCGGCCATCAAGGCGCAGAACGCCCAGGTGGCGTTCGGCAAGCTGGGTGGTACTCCGTCGGTGGAAGATCAGCAGTTCACTGCGACTATCATGGGGCAAACCCGGCTCTCTACCGTGGAGCAGTTCAACGACATCCTGCTGCGGGTGAATCAGGATGGCTCCAAGGTACGGCTGAAAGATGTGGCCCGGGTCGAGCTGGCGGGCGAAAGCTATGACGCCGATGCGCTCTACAACGGCCAGTCTACCGCAGCGGTTGCCATCAAGCTGGCGACCGGTGCCAATGCGCTGGATACCGCCGAGAAGGTGCGTGCCAAGCTCAATGAGCTGTCGGATTACTTCCCGGCCAACATGGAGATCGTCTACCCCTACGACACCACGCCGTTTGTGAAGATCTCCATCGAGGAGGTGGTGCAGACCCTGATCGAGGCGATCTTCCTGGTGTTCTGCGTCATGTATCTGTTCCTGCAGAACTTCCGCGCCACCCTGATCCCGACCATTGCGGTGCCTGTGGTGCTGCTCGGTACCTTCGGGGTGATGGCGGCGTTTGGTTTCTCCATCAATACCCTCACCATGTTCGGTATGGTGCTGGCCATCGGCCTGCTGGTGGATGACGCCATCGTGGTGGTGGAGAACGTGGAGCGGCTGATGAGCGAGGAGGATCTCTCCCCGCTGGAAGCGACCCGCAAGTCGATGACCCAGATCACCGGCGCGCTGGTGGGGATCGCGTTGGTGCTCTCCGCCGTGTTCGTGCCGATGGCCTTCTTTGGCGGCTCGACCGGCGCCATCTATCGCCAGTTCTCGCTGACCATCGTCTCAGCCATGGTGCTGTCGGTGTTGGTGGCGTTGATCCTGACCCCGGCGCTCTGTGCCACCCTGCTCAAGCCGATGAAACATGGCGAGTTTGGTGCCAAGCGCGGCTTCTTTGGCTGGTTCAACCGCGCCTTTGATGCGGGGACCAACCGCTATCAGAGCGGTGTGCGCAAGGTGATCAAGCAGGGCGTGCGCTACAGCCTGATCTACGGTGCCATGCTGGCGGTACTGGCAGTGCTCTTTATGCGGATGCCCACCTCCTTCCTGCCGGAAGAGGATCAGGGAGTCATCATGTCCATGGTGCAACTGCCGGTGGGGGCCACCAAACAGCGCACCGAGGTGGTGCTGGCAGACATGCGCGACTACTTCCTGAAAAACGAGAAGGATAACGTTGACTCCGTACTGACCGTATCCGGCTTCAGCTTCGCCGGTAGTGGCCAGAACGCGGGGATGGCCTTTATCAAGCTCAAGGACTGGAGCGAGCGCAAGAGCCCGGATCGCAGCGCCAATGCCATTATCGGTCGTGCCATGGGCTATCTGTTCAGCATCAAGGAGGCGCAAGTGTTCGCCTTTAACCTGCCTCCGATCCCGGAGCTGGGTACGGCGACCGGTTTTGACTTCTTCCTGCAGGATCGCGGCGGTATCGGTCACGACAAGCTGATGGCGGCGCGCAACCAGCTGCTCGGCATGGCGGCGCAGGATCCCACCTTGGTACGGGTACGCCCGAACGGGATGGAAGATACGCCGCAGCTCGATATCAAGATCGACTACGAGAAGGCGCTGGCGCAGGGGCTATCCATCGCGGATATCAACAACACCCTGGCTACCGCTTGGGGCTCGTCCTACGTCAATGACTTCGTCGACCGTGGCCGGATCAAGAAGGTCTACATGCAGGCGGATGCCCCCTTCCGGATGAACCCGGAAGATCTGAAACTCTGGTATGTGCGCAACAGTGCCGGTCAGATGGTGCCCTTCTCCGCCTTTGCCAGCACCGAGTGGAGCTTCGGATCGCCTCGTCTGGAGCGTTACAACGGCGTACCGGCGATGGAGATCGTCGGTGAAGCGGCGCCCGGCAAGAGTACCGGTGATGCGATGGCAGCCATCGAGCAGATGGTGAAACAGCTACCGGAAGGGGTGGGCATCGAGTGGACCGGGCTCTCCTTCCAGGAGCGTCAGGCCGGTTCACAGGCACCTGCGCTCTACGCCATCTCCTTGTTGGTGGTGTTCCTCTGTCTGGCGGCCCTCTACGAGAGCTGGAGCATTCCGTTCTCGGTGATGCTGGTGGTGCCGCTCGGGGTTCTGGGGGCCATTGTGGCTGCCACCCTTCGCGGGCTGGAGAACGACGTCTACTTCCAGGTAGGCCTGCTCACCACCATAGGCTTGTCGGCGAAGAACGCGATTTTGATCGTGGAATTTGCCAAAGAGCTCTACGACAAAGGGATGGGCTTGGGTGAGGCGGTGGTGGAGGCGGCACGCCTGCGTCTGCGTCCGATCCTGATGACCTCGCTCGCCTTTATCCTCGGGGTGCTGCCGCTGGTGATCAGCTCCGGCGCAGGTGCAAGTAGCCGCAACGCCATCGGTACCGGCGTGATGGGGGGGATGATCAGCGCTACCGTACTGGCCATCTTCTTCGTACCCCTCTTCTTCGTGTTGGTGATGCGTTACTTCACCAAAAACAGCACCAAAGAAGAGCGCCTGACCCATGCCCATGAGTCAAAACATGACTGATGGCAGTGTTTTTCTCAGTTAACTTGCACTATCAGAAGATGAAGATTGTGTCAGGCCAAATCTGACCAGTAATGCAAATGGGGCAACCAGCATGGTTGCCCCATTTTTGTTCCAATCAGTACGCTCAGGTTGATTTTTGATCGCATTTGGGGTGGGGTCATACAGCTCTTCTGGTTTTCTATCGAATCTTGGTTGAAAACGAGATACTGAAACATTTTTTGGTGTGCAGTCTTGTTGGAATCGAGATAGAATCTGCCGTTCTATCGGGCTGGTTCTGTGCGTTTTTTGCCATGAAAAGTTCTGTTTCGTAGTTTTACTCGAAAGAAAACATGGTTATACGCCATCAAAACATAACAATGCTGGAGGACACGATGACCAACAGCAAGCACAATCAGGTTAAAAGCAGCAAATTGGGGGCTGTAACTCAGGGGCGGTAGCCATAGCATTTTTCGCTAACTTGATTGAATAGTACTCATCAATACACATTCTGATGATGTTAAAAGACCCCCATACGCGGTCTTGTATTTCTGGGTCAGTCCGCAACCGCATTCATATCAACACCTCGCAAGAGAGCATATATCTATGAAAATTCTCGTTACCGGTGGCGCAGGCTTTATCGGCTCTGCTGTAGTGCGTCATATCATCCGTGATACCCAAGATTCCGTTGTTAACCTCGATAAGCTCACCTATGCCGGCAATCTGGAATCCCTAGCTGATGTATCGTCAAGCGAGCGTTATGCGTTTGAGCAGGTGGATATCTGCAACCGCGCCGAGCTGGATCGGGTATTTGCCCTGCACCAGCCGGACGCCGTGATGCATCTGGCCGCCGAGAGCCATGTTGACCGCTCCATCACCGGCCCGGCTGACTTTATCGAGACCAATATCGTCGGCACCTATATGTTGCTGGAAGCGGCTCGTGCCTACTGGAACGGTCTGGACGAGGTGCGCAAGGCGGCTTTCCGCTTCCACCATATCTCCACCGATGAGGTGTATGGCGATCTGCCCCACCCAGATGAAGTGGCTGCCGGTGAGGCATTGCCGCTCTTTACCGAAACCACCCCCTATGCCCCCAGCAGTCCCTATTCTGCCTCCAAAGCTTCCAGCGACCATCTGGTGCGCGCCTGGCGTCGTACTTACGGTCTGCCGACCATCGTCACCAACTGCTCCAACAACTACGGGCCATATCACTTCCCCGAGAAGCTGATCCCGTTGGTGATCCTCAATGCGCTGGATGGCAAGCCACTGCCGGTGTACGGCAAGGGTGACCAGATCCGTGACTGGCTCTATGTGGAAGATCACGCACGCGCGCTTTATACCGTGGTCACCACAGGTGTCATCGGCGAGACCTACAACATCGGCGGTCATAACGAGAAACAGAATCTGGAAGTCGTTCATACCATCTGCGATCTGCTGGATGAAATGGTGCCCAAGGCTGGCTCCTACCGCGATCAAATCACCTACGTGGCTGACCGCCCTGGTCATGACCGCCGTTATGCTATTGACGCCAGCAAGATGAGCGCCGAGCTCGCCTGGCAACCGCAAGAAACCTTTGAATCTGGTATCCGCAAGACAGTGCAGTGGTATCTGGATAACCAGCAGTGGGTCAACAACGTGAAGAGTGGATCCTATCAGTCCTGGATCGATCAGCAGTACGGGGAGAAGAAGTAATGAAAGGTATTATTCTGGCAGGTGGTTCAGGCTCTCGTCTTCACCCGATCACGCGTGGCATTTCCAAGCAACTGCTGCCGATTTATGACAAGCCGATGATTTACTATCCCCTCTCGGTGCTCATGTTGGCTGGCATCAAGGATATCTTGATCATCACGACGCCCGAGGATTTAGAAAGTTTCCAGCGCCTGCTTGGCAACGGTGAGCAGTTCGGCATCAATCTGCAATACACGGTTCAACCGTCACCGGACGGACTCGCCCAAGCGTTTATTCTGGGTGAGGAATTCATTGGCCAGGATAGCGTCTGCTTGGTACTTGGCGACAATATCTTTTTTGGTCAGGCCTTCGGCAAGCAGTTGCAAAAGGCGATTGCCAATCAGGAAGGGGCCACCGTGTTCGGTTACAAGGTCATGGATCCCGAGCGTTTTGGCGTCGTTGAATTCGATGAAGAATTCCGTGCCAAGTCCATTGAGGAAAAACCGGTAAAACCGAAATCGAACTGGGCTGTCACAGGTTTGTATTTCTATGACAATTCCGTCATCGAGATCGCCAAGAGCATCAAGCCGTCTGAGCGTGGTGAGCTCGAAATCACCAGCATTAACCAAGCATATCTGGATCGTAGTCAGCTGAAGGTAGAACAGTTGGGCCGTGGCTTCGCATGGCTTGATACCGGCACCCATGATTCTCTGATTGAAGCTTCTCAGTTCGTACAAACCGTTGAAAAGCGTCAAGGATTCAAGATCGCTTGTCTGGAAGAGATTGCGCTTAACAATGGCTGGTTGAACCGTGACCAAATCAAGGCTATTGGCAGCAGCATGGTGAAAACCGGTTATGGCAAGTATTTGTTGAGTCTGATCAAATAAGAGATGCCGACATGAATGTAATCAAAACAAAAATTGCAGACCTGCTGATTATTGAGCCGAAAGTGTTTGGTGATGAGCGTGGTTTCTTTTATGAAACCTACCAGGAAGCGCGTTACAAGGCCGCCGGAATCACGCCGGATTTTGTCCAGGACAATCGCTCGCGTTCTACACAAAATGTACTGCGCGGTCTGCATTTCCAGAAAACCAAGCCACAGGGAAAACTGGTTACCCTGACCCAGGGGCGTGTATTTGATGTTGCCGTCGATTTGCGGCCAGACTCTCCTACCTTTGGTCAGCATGAATCTGTCTTGCTGACGGGAGAAAACAAGGTTCAGTTTTACATTCCGCCTGGATTTGCCCATGGTTTCTGCGTACTGAGTGAAACGGCCGATTTCCAATACAAATGTACCGATTACTATGACCCGACCGATGAAAGCGGGTTGCTATGGAATGATCCCGCATTGGGGATCGAGTGGCCGTTGACGGCGCCGCTGTTGTCACCGAAAGACAGGGTGCAACCCACGCTGGCCCAGGTCCGTGACAACCTGGTGAATGGGTGGTGAGCATGAAACGTTACACAGTTTTTGGCGGGCGGGGCTTTATCGGCAGCGAGATCGTCAGCATGCTGGAAGCTGCAGGCCAAAATGTCTGGGTGCCGCAGCGCGACGATGAAAGTGTATTCGATACCGATCTGGGGATTGTGATCTACAGTGCGGGACAGGGTGACTGCAAGAATGCTCCGCTGGGTGTGTTTGACGCCAATTGTCGTTTGCTGGCAGATCTGCTGGCACGAGGCAAGTTTGAGCGTCTCCTTTATGTCTCTTCCACCCGCGTATACATGAACCAGGATTCTGCGGCAGAAGGAGATGACCTGAAGGTATGTTCTGATGATCAGCGCCGGTTGTTCAACCTGACCAAGTTGGTATCAGAAGAACTATGTCTGAAGAGTGGTCGCGCTATTACCATTGTTAGACCGAGCAATGTCTATGGTGTTGCCCTACACAGTCCGCTTTTCCTGCCGGCGATCACCCGTAATGCAATCAATCACGGCAAGGTTGACATGTATATTGACCATGATTATGCCAAAGACTATGTTTCCGTGATGGATGTGGCAACTACATGCATATATTTATCTGAGCATCCAGCTAGCCTTGGTAAAATAATAAATATTGCTTCTGGATTTAATGTTACGGCACAACAAATTGCAGATGTATTGCAAGAACATACAGGATGTATCATTAATTGGAACAAAATTGAATATCCCAATGAAGTATTTCCTGTGACAAACATAAGTTCTCTACTTTCTATTTTACCTGACTACTCTCCAAGAAATGTTCTTTCCGACATCGAAAGTATGATTGTAGAATTTAAAGATAAACTGATGGATCTTTAAATGAGTGGTTTTAATCGACTTATTAAGAATTCAATTTCTAACATTATAAATGGGTTTTCAAATGTCATTTTAGGAATAGTGGTTTCTCCATTTATATTAAATAATCTTACATTAGAACAGTTTTCTGTTTGGTCGCTAATTTTACAATTTGGACTTTTCATTAGTTTCCTTGGATTTGGTGCTCAAATTGCTGTTGGTCGATTTACATCTCTTGCTAAGTTCAATAATGATTATGCATTATTTAGAAATACAATGTCTAATTCATTGGTTATTTGTTTTTTAAGCATGAGCATTGCATTTTTTGCAATAGTATGCGCAGTGATAAATTTTGATTTTTTTATTCCTCTTACGAAAAATGATGGTAGTCTGGAATATGAGATCTCTTTTATTGTCGTATGTGTATCATTTACTCTCGGATTGTTGTCATCTATATTTTCTGGGTATTTCACGGGTATAGAAAGAAATGATATAATAGCAACAATTAATTTGTTTTCTAGAGTTTTTCTTGGCTTTGCTATCATCCTTTCTTCAAGATATGGTCTTCTACCGATGGCCGTATCTTATTTTGTGGTGAATTTCATTTCATATACAATTATTTTTTTGGAGTTCAAAAAGAGAGAAAAATCAAGAATCCTCTTAAAAATATCTGATGGAATGAAAGCTCTATTATCATTTTGTGGCGGATTGGCTATATGGAATTTAGCACAATTTTTTATATCAGGCACAGGGGCGTTTATTGTTGGAAAATATGATTTCCAAAATCTAGCATATTATATATTAGCGCTTACGTTAATTAATGCAGTTGTGGGTATAGCTGGTGCAATTATCAATCCAATAATACAACCCGTTGTAAAATTAAATGCTAAAGGGTTACATAATGAGGTAGATAATTTAGTTGTAAAGCTATCATTGCTGTTGTCAGTTCTTATTTTCGTTGGACTGAATATATCTCACAATGTATCTGAATTTGTATTAAATTTATGGGTTGGGGCCGACAAAGCTGGGCCAACAAATCAAATTTTCAATTTTCTTCTGGCTGCGTTTTCGATAAGGATCGTTGTGTCACCTTATGGCATGAAACTTGTGGCTGAAGGCAAACAGCTTAGAATTTCTCATTATCCACTTTTGGAGGGAATTATTAACTTATTACTATCCATCTTCTTTGTAAAAGAATTTGGGGCGATAGGTATTGCATATTCAACAATGTGTTCAGCTCTTTTATTAATGATTGCATATGCATATAAATTTTCATCAGAAAGTGCTCTTAGATATAGCATGGTGAAAATATCAATGCCGTTCTTTATAATACCAATGCTTTCTCTATCTAGTGTTTTTTTCTTGGGGTATTTCCCCATGTCAGAAATAGTATTATTTAGTCAATTGTTGAGCCTCATTCCAGCAGTATTTATTTTGCGAAGGATCATGTATGATATTCGAAAGATTATTAACATTATTTAAAATAAAAGTTAGAAGGATAAAGATAATAATTAAATCTGATTTTTATAAAATAAAAAATAAAACATCCATTTTTGACTGTAAAAGTATACTTTTTGGTCGCGCAAATATATTACACTCTAAAGTGGGTCGATACACATATTTAGCTGGTAGTGGTTTTATCAGTCAT
>NZ_JBFODO010000046.1:0-64165 GCF_040908365.1 Aeromonas sp. R2-4 | reverse complement strand
TGTAGTGGTCTAATCATCCCGGACACCATTTTAGGTGGTACAGTCGCCACCATGACCTGAGGTGTTCAATGACAAGATTACGTCGCTCATTTACTGCCGAATTCAAACTCGAAGCCGCATCCCTGGTGCTCGACCAGGGATATTCTGTCCCCGAAGCCAGTCGTTCACTGGATATCGGTGAAACCATACTTCGCCGCTGGGTTCGGCAACTGCAATCCGAACGCAGTGGCACTACCCCAATCAGCAAAGCACTGACTCTGGAGCAGCAAAAAATTCAGGAACTGGAAGCCCGCATCAACCGGCTCGAACGTGAGAAGGACATTCTAAAAAAGGCTACTGCTCTCTTGATGACGGACGAGTTCACACGTACGCGCTGATAGACCGATTAAGGGAGCAAGCCCCCATCACTCTGGTCTGCTGCGCCTTCGATGTTCCCACCTCCTGTTTTTACGATTATCTGGCTCGCAGGCGGACGATTAACCGTGAGCGCATGCAACAGCGCTCTGAGTTGCGCCGTTTGTTCAAAGAGAGCAGGGATTCGGCTGGCAGCCGCGCCTTGATGTCGATGATGCGAGAGTTGGGGTATCAGATTGGTCGATTCAAAGTACGTAACCTGATGAAGGAAGCCGGCCTGGCATCCAAACAGCCGGGCGCACACCGCTATAAGGTGGCACGGTCTGAACGACCGGACATTCCCAATCTGCTGGCCCGCGAATTTGATGTCCAACAACCCAATCAGGTGTGGTGTGGCGATATCACCTACGTCTGGGCAGGTGGTCGTTGGCATTACCTGGCAGCGGTGCTTGACCTGCATACCCGGCGGGTTGTGGGGTGGGCGATGTCAGATAAACCAGATGCCGAGCTGGCCATCAAAGCACTTGAGATGGCGTATCAGCAGCGGGGTTGTCCGTCAGGCGTGCTGTTTCACTCTGACCAGGGCAGCCAATATGGCAGCCGGGCATTTCGGCAACGACTGTGGCGCTATCGCATGACCCAGAGTATGAGTCGGCGTGGCAACTGCTGGGATAACGCCCCGATGGAACGGTTGTTCAGAAGCCTGAAGTCAGAGTGGCTCCCGGCAAGGGGATATATGAGCCTGCGGGAAGCAAAGCGGGATATCAGTTATTACCTGATGGATCACTACAACTGGCGACGTCCACATCAATACAATGACGGGATACCGCCAGCAAAAGCCGAGGATCGGCCTAACCAAGTGTCCGGATTTAGTTGACCACTACACCAGTTACTCATGGCCTCGGCATCAACCCAGAAGGTGAGTGAACCACGGTTAATCAATGATTTGTTGTATTGAGGCCAGTTGGTGATGGGTTGAAGCTGCGTGCCCATGATGCAGATTTGAAGAGGATGGTGGTGATCAGATCACCGAGTCCTCAGTTAGTTCCATTCAAGCTGCATCTATTTGGGAAACAACGTCCGTTGGCGGGCTTCAGAAGGTTGAGTCTGTCACTGGTTTAGGCCCCATTTTTTCCTTAAGTTTTCCCTTGACCCGCCGATATATAAGGTAAGCGGCGTTAATGCGATGAAGCGTTGAAAAAAATGCTAAAGACATCCAAAAACGAGCCGTTAAATAAGATGCATCGGGCATAGAAAATAATAAAGCCAGAGCAAATAGAAGAGTAAATTTAATAGCTTAGGAGAATAGTCATGGGCCTTTATATCAACACAAACGTTTCATCACTCAACGCTCAGCGTAACTTGATGAATACGACCAAATCACTGGATACTTCCTACACTCGACTGGCATCTGGTTTGCGTATCAACAGCGCCAAAGATGATGCCGCGGGTCTGCAAATTTCCAACCGTTTGACCTCTCAGATCAACGGTTTGGATCAGGGTAACCGTAACGCCAATGACGGTATTTCTGTAGCGCAAACAGCTGAAGGTGCAATGGAGGAAGTGACCTCTATGCTGCAGCGTATGCGTACACTGGCTCAGCAATCAGCCAACGGTTCTAACAACTCAGATGACCGTACCGCCTTGCAACAAGAGTACACCCAGTTAATTACAGAAATTAACCGCGTAGCTAAAGATACCACATTCGGCGGACAGAATCTGCTCAATGGTGGCTATGTGGGCTCCTTTCAAGTCGGAGCAGATGCCGGGCAAACAATTACATTCAGAATGACATCGGCTTTTACTATTAAAGGAATGGCTTCGGCTACGAAGGGGAATGCTACAGTCGCGACTACTACAACAGGTGAACCTTACACTGTGACTAAAAGCAACACTGGTAATGTCTCAACAACAAGCATCAGCACTATTACCACAGCCAAAGATGCTCAAACGGCTATGGCAAACTTGGATTACATGATTAAAGTTGTGGACAGTAAACGTGCTGAGCTGGGTGCAGTGCAAAACCGCTTCGATTCGACCATTCGCAATCAGGCGAACGTATCTGAGAACGTTAGTGCTGCTCGCTCACGGATCCGTGATGCTGACTTTGCGACTGAAACCGCCAACCTGACCAAGCAGAACATTCTGCAGCAAGCAGCATCGACCATTCTGTCTCAGGCAAATCAGCGCCCGCAGTCTGCACTGTCACTTCTGCAAGGCTAACAAAAGAAAACAGGGCGGTTGTTCAGGCCGCCCTGATCAAGAGATGGAACAAAGGGGTGTTCGGGTCGCACTCTGTTCTATCGGGAGAGATATAAATCTCTACTAGTAATGCCAAGTGTTGTCCAGTTGTTCAGTTCTGTCACGCTTGGTCATATTCTCCTGAGCATATGCTCATCTTTAGGCCGGTTTACCGGCCTCTTTTTATTGTGCCGCCAAATTGACGTCACTCTCTCAGTACCTAGCAGGAACCGTGCCAACATACTTATTCCTGTAAACAGGGTCATCATCAGTAGTGAGTTGTATGGTGATGCTGCTCAATTCATATTCAGCTGCCGCTTCCCGGAGAAAACTTGCCGCTTTAGGCAACAATTTTCCTAAAGCTTGCCTCTGTGCTGCCGTTAAATAAAGTGAAGCAATCGAGGGGTGTTCGGAATCCAACGTTTGCACTACTGCGGGTGACCTGTTCGTTCAAACAGACACCCGCCTGAAGAGACAGGCATGTTCAACCTGTTCTTCAAACGGTGGGCCGTCGTTTTGTTTGGACGACGCAACCTGCAGTTGCATGTTCTTCGGGAGAATATTTTATGGCTATGTACATTAACACCAACGTTTCATCACTGAACGCCCAGCGTAACTTGATGAATACCAACAAGTCGCTGGATACCTCCTATACCAGGTTGGCATCCGGCCTTCGTATCAACACCGCCAAAGACGATGCTGCCGGCTTGCAGATCTCCAACCGTTTGACTTCACAGGTTAACGGTTTAGATCAAGGCAACCGTAACGCTAACGATGGTATTTCTGTGGCACAAACTGCAGAAGGTGCGATGGATGAAGTGACCTCCATGTTGCAACGGATGCGCACTTTGGCTCAGCAATCAGCGAACGGTTCCAACAACTCGGATGATCGTGTGGCTTTGCAGCAGGAATATGACCAACTGACGACAGAGATAAATCGTATCTCTGGCGATACCACTTTTGGTGGTCAAAAGCTGCTTGATGGTACTTATAAGGGCTCCTTCCAAGTCGGTGCAGATGCAGGGCAAACAATTACCTTCAAGATGACATCTGCTTTCACGATCAAGGGTATTGCATCTGCGACAAAAGGGAGTGCAACAGTAACTACCACCACCACAGGTGAACCTTATACGATTGGCAAAACAACTACAGCGGTTACTACAACTAGTGTCAGCAGTATCAAAACCGCTAAAGATGCCCAGACAGCCATGGCCAACCTTGATTTCATGATAAAGGCCGTGGATAGCAAACGGGCAGAGCTGGGTGCGGTGCAGAACCGGTTTGACTCGACCATTCGCAACCAGTCCAACGTGTCTGAGAACCTGAGTGCAGCACGTTCTCGTATCCGTGATGCGGACTTCGCGACAGAAACCGCCAACCTGACCAAGCAGAACATCCTGCAGCAGGCTGCTTCAAGTATCCTGGCGCAAGCCAACCAAAGACCGCAATCTGCTCTGTCCCTGTTGGGTTAACGGGCAGTGATGAGATAGAAAAGGAGCGACGATATGGCCAATGACATTGGAATTCCCTCATCGGTCACTCCTTCTTCTCTTCAGTCAAGTAGCAAGAGCGGCCAATCGGCCGCTCAAGTGCTATCTGGCATGGCGGAAGAGCAGCGGGTGATGACACAGGATGTGGAAAAGCAACAAGCGGAGCGAGCCAAAGAGAAGGTTCGCAAATCCGATGTCTCAGATAAGGACATTGAAAAAGAGGTACAAAACTTGCAGGAGTTCAGCAAGTTGCAGGGATGGACCGTCAACTTCAGCGTCGAAAAGGATCTCGAGCAAGTTGTTATCAAGGTGATGGACGCCAATACCAAGTCAATGATCCGTCAGATCCCAAGTGAAGAGTTGCTGTCTATCAGTAAACGGCTCAAGGATCTGCGTGAAGGTGATGTAATAGGTGGTGGCTCAAGAGTCGGATTATTGCTTGATAAAGAGATTTAATACGTAAGTTTTACGAGGAGAGTGAGAATGGCCACTATTACGTCTGCTGGTGCGGGTTCACAGCTGGATCTGGAGTCTGTTATTGCTGCGAGCGTCAATGCCAAGAAAGCACAACTGATGCAGCCCATAACCACCAAAAAGACCAATGCCCAGATCACTCTCTCAGGGGTTGGACAGTTGAAATCGGCTATCGCCTCTTTTGTGACGACACTCCAGGCCATGTCCAAGGATGATGCGTTTAATAAACGCGCCATAAACATCACCCAAGACAAAGATAATCCGGTGCTCAAGGTGGAGAGCAAAACGGGTTCCTCTAACGGGCAATACGATATAACTGTCGAAAAATTGGCGAAGGCCAGCAAATTTGAAGGTAGTTTTGACTCTTCGACTACTCCAATGATCACTCAAGATGGAACCTTGACTTTTAAGGCTGGTGATAAGACCTTTGATGTGGATGTGAAGGCGGGGGATTCGCTACAGTCCATTCGTAAACGCATCAATAATGATGGTAATAATTTTGGTCTTAATGTCAACATCATGAACACATCTGATGGTAAATCTAAACTTGTGATTGACTCTGGGGTTAGCGGGAGTGGCAAGGATCTGGTGATCACCGGAAGTACCACTGAGTTGGCAGATAACTTCACTTCTAAATTGTCAAAAACTCAATCCGCGCAAGATGCTCAAATCAAGGTAGATGGAAACACGCTGACCAGTGCTACCAACACATTTGATGGCACTATAGTTGGCCTCAAACTGACAGTTTTGAGGGAATCTGATAGTACGAGTACGACTGCAAGCGATGGTTCTGTGACCAAGACTTACAAGTCCAACAAAGTTGACGTGACCACCGACAAAGCTGGCATCAAGGACATGGTCAAGAGCTTTGTCGACGGCTATAACGCGCTGGTTAAGAAGAGTAATGATCTTGGCAAGCGCAACTCTATCGTGGCAGGGAAAAGCCAGAATGATGGTGGTGCTCTGGCGGGCGATGCAACGACGCGTGCCGTGGTCAATATGATGAATGGCACCATCACCGAGCCTTCGCAAAAGTCCTCTACTTACTCAACGATTTTCCAGATGGGTATAAAGATGGATAACAAGGGGGTATTGTCTATCGACGATACCAAATTCAACGAAGCTATCGACAAGAATTTCGATCAGGTAGTGGCGGTTTTTGGCGGCAAGGATGGGGTTGCAGGTCAGCTGGCCAGCCAGCTGGAAACCTACTCCAAGACCGGTGGTTTGCTGGCGAAAAGGGAAGACTCTTTGAATTCCGATCTGCGCGAAGTGAGCCGGAAGGAGTCCGATGTTGCCACTCAACTGACCAAGTATCAAGAGACCTTGCGGGCCCGGTACGGAAGCCTGGATGCCATGTTGGCCAAGATGAACAAGTCGGCTTCATATTTGAATTTGCTGAATACCCAAAATAGTTAATTTGAATTTATGAGTGGTGTCTCATATGTATCGTAAAAATATAAAAGCCTATACCACCCAGAATCTGCAATCCGAATTGGCAGTAGCTGATCCTTACCGTGTGATTCAACTTTTGATGCAAGGGGGCCTGGAACGTCTGGCTCAGGCTCGCGGTGCCATCGAACGTCGAGATTTTGAGCAAAAATCCCAATCTATCTCCAAAGCCATGGCTATCATCAACGGGCTTCAAGATTCGCTTGATCTCTCTTATGGTAAGGTTCCCGAAGATCTTTTTGCCCTTTATGACTATATGAAGTTTCGGATGATGGATGCTAGCCGTGATATGGATATTACAGCTATCGATGAGGTGATGAATCTGATGCTGACCGTGAAAAGCGGTTGGGATGCCATTCCTGTCGAGGAGCGTGACAAGGCCTTGGCTCAACAAAAGATGGGCCGAGTCGAATGAGTAATAACCGTTTGCCAGAATTAATCGCAGCAGGTCAAGAGTTACTGACCCTGTTCGACCAGGAGGATGTGCAAACGGCTGAACAGTTGATCGATCATTATCTCATTCTCCTTGATGCTGTTTTCCAGCATATCCAGCCACATGTAGTTATTGATATGGAGCACCAGCAAGCATTGGTGCAGTTTCAAACCTTACATGAGCGGATAGAACATGCAAAGAATCAGACAGAAACAGCTTTGTGGAAACTTTCAAAAGCAGGTCGAGCATCTGATATGTACAAGCTGAACGCGGGTTAGTACTACATGGATATTCATAAAAAAATTACAGATATAGAAAATGAGTTGGCCCGACTCGCGCAGCAAAAGCAGCAAGAAACTGCAATGCAGGAGGTGCTTCCGCTGCGCTATGAACTCAACATGGCTGCGTTTGCCAAGTACATGCCCGCCATTCATGACTTTTTCAAAGCATACCAGCCTGCCAGGCCTTTTCGTTTCTTCTGTAATGAAAATGGCGTTCCCAATATTCTGTGGCTTGACGAGGGCGTCTCGCTTTATGGGGACGATCCATTTAGCGAGGTTCAGTCGCAGATTGCCGAGGTCATTGAACAAAGCGTTTTGCAGTGCATCGATTTTGTGCCTCAGTGGTATATCGACGGCCAAATCCATATCAAATACAACAATGAAATCTCCAAATTAAAAGAGAAGTCAGCGCTGGAAGGATTGCGTCTCAACGCGGCATTACATTCTGATATTCCTCTGGCACTGATGTATGGCATTGGTTTGGGCTACCAGCTCGGTTGCTTGTATGAACAGTGCAAGATCAAGAATCTGTTTGCTTTTGAGCCTGATCTTGACATGTTTTATGCCTCGCTTTTCTGCTTTGACTGGCATCAGCTGCTCGCCTACATGGATGAGGAGTCGATCAGCCTTCATCTCTTTATCGGTGTTGACGAGCAATTGCTGGTCGCTGACATGATGGAGGCGCTGCATCGCAAGGGGGCATTCTGGTCGGCAAGCTATTTCTCGTTCTGTCATTACCATTCCCCCAAGCTGCACGCCTTGATAACACAGGTGGAAAGGGAGTTCTATCTGCTCAAAACGGGGTGGGGGTTCTTTGATGACAACATCTATGCACTTGCCCATAGCCACACCCATCTGCAAGACGGCACCCCCTTTCTGAAACGGTGGCGTGATACCCGTGCCTTCGAGCAGATCCCTGTCTTTGTGATTGGCAATGGCCCCTCACTGGATCAGAGCATCGAGTTCATCCGGCAGCATCAGCAGCAGGCCATCATCATCGCATGTGGTACGGCGGTCAGTGCGCTGTATAAAGCTGGCGTCAAACCGGATATCTACGTTGCAGTGGAGCGAACTAAAAGCTCTGCGGATTTTCTGAATATTCTCAATGCCGATGACTTTATCAAGGATACGGTGTTTCTGAGCGTTGATGTCATCCATCCTGAATGCAAGCGCTTTTTTCGCAAAACAGGATTGGCATTCAAGCCCAATGAGCCGATGTTCTCCATGCTGATTAGCGCGTTTGGTCAGGCATTCGAGTACGATAATATCGAATTTTCCAATCCGTTCGTTGGTAATACCGGCCTCAATTATGCGGCCTTGCTTGGCTTCAAGCAGGTGTATTTGTTTGGTATCGACAATGGCTATAAAACAGCCGGACAGCATCACTCCAGCCTGAGTCTCTATTACAACGACAAGCAAGAGGCTAAATACCAGGAAAACTTAAAGAATACTTTCCCGGCACCGGGTAACTTTGGCGACGAAGTGCGTATCAACCATCTATTTGGACTGGCCATTCATAATATGGCCCGTGTATTGCGTGATTATCCCGAGATGCAGTGCGTCAACAGTAGTGACGGCGCTTATATCGAAGGGGCGATCCCTCGCCGTGTTGAATCGTTGCAACCAGAATGGCCGGTACTTGACAAGATCGCACTCATGGATGAAGTGATGGCGACTTGTTTCCAGCCTTTTGACATGGCCAGTTTTGATTTTGCCGCTGCGTTGCAGGTACCGCTGTTCATTGAGCTTGTGGACAAGTTCCGTGATGACTGGCGCCAGGTAGCCTGTGAGCACAACGCGGTGCTGGCTATGATGCAACGCCATCACGACTATCTGCTTTATCTGTTGATGAGCCGCGAATCCCATCTCTATCGGGTCTTGATCGGTTCAATGAACTATTTCTACGCCAATATCATCAGCCTGATGATGTCGCAGGTGACAGCAGAACCCGAGGTACTGGCGGTCAAGATAAAAGAGGCGCAGGCAATCCTGGAGTTATTTTTCGAGGACAGCGAAGTGATGTATGCCGATGCGTTCGATGGCCATGATACCACCTACTTTACCGGCCTGGATGTGTTCAAGCGCTAGTCCTTGAATCGGATGGGGATGACGCTGTTCATCTCCATTCCCTAACAGTATGATATAGAAGTATTTAATCCTTTCAGGTGCATATATGGCCACCCTTTCCCTGGCATCCACCGCATTTCTCATGCCCGGTAATGTGGCATGGGCTCCTTTGGCCCGACATGCACAGTTGCAATTTTGTCCTCAAGGTCAATGGCAGCAGATGGCCGCTTGTGACGGACATCTGGTGCTCTGGTTTTGGGAGCAACTGCTGACCGACAGCGAATGCCAGCATTGGCACACCTTGGCTGAACCTGCATTGTCCGAAACCATCGACACCTGGTTGGAAGCATTGCTCTCGCCACTGCGGGGGCTCCCTCATCTTTATCTCGGTGCTTGTTCACTGCAAGGAGGCGGTGTGAGTGGCGCTCTTCACCCCTGGATGATGCAGCTGGATATCTGTTTTACCCGAGCACTTGCACGTCACCATATTAGGGATTTGGGGCTGGGTCGCTGGCTCTTTGAGCAGGGGCGAGCCCATTGTGTGGACGAGCGTAATCGTTACCTTCTTTCTTGTCCTCTCTCGATGCACGGCTTGACCAGCCTTGCCGACTGGATTGCCGCGCGTTGGATGCTTGATCAGGCGCCGATACGCAAGGTGCTGGTGCTCGATTGTGACAATACCCTATGGGGGGGGGTAGTGGGTGAAGAGGGGTTGACTGGCCTGTACCTTGGTCAGGACGGTCTCGGCAAACTCTATCAGTCGTTTCAGGATGCGGCGCTCTATTGGTATCAGCGTGGCGTGTTATTGGCATTGTGCTCTAAAAACGAGCCTGCAGATGTTTGGCTGGTGTTTGAGCAGCATGGCGCCATGAGACTCAAAAGGCGAAATGTTGCAGCGTCTGCCATTGGTTGGGGCTCTAAATCTCAAGGTTTGCGACATATTGCTGCCAGCCTCAATCTGGGGCTTGAGGCCTTGGTCTTCTGGGATGACTCCCCCCTAGAAAGGGCCGAAGTTCGCCATGCACTGCCACAAGTCGATGTCATTGAACCACCAGCAGATATTTGGGTATGGCCTACAACCTTGCTCACTTATGGGGGGTTCTCGCGTACCTTCAGTGGTGATGACGCTGTTCGTCAGGCCTCCTATCTGGCATTGGCAGATGCCGCCCGGTTACGTAGCGAGGTTGGCAGTGAACAACATTTTCTCGCCTCCTTGTCGTTGCGTGCGGCGATACAGCCGTTGGCGGTGGATAACCTTGCTCGTGCCGAGCAGATCATCCATAAAACCAACCAGTTTAATCTCTCCTGTCAGCGATATGAGGCGAGCGAGCTCAAACGGCTGGCGCAGTCTGGCTGGTGCTGGCTAGTGTCGTTGCAGGATCGCTTTGCCGATCATGGTTTGGTTGGCTTGGTGCTGATCATAAACCTCACGCCCAAACTGGCATTGCTCGATACGCTGGCTCTGAGTTGCAGAGTGTTGTCCAGAGGGCTCGAATATTGGTTACTGGATAGAGTCTCGGCTGCATTGCGCGAGGCGGGGATCGAGCGCTTGGTTATTGGCTCGAACCGTTGTGCACGTAATGAACCTGCGCTGACATGGTTGGCATCCCTGTCGTTGACCCCCTGTGATAATCCGGATCCCGCCCGTTTTTCCCATGAGCATTACCATAGTCTGGCGCTCGAACAGCTGAATTTGCCTTTTTTGGAGTTTTATCACCATGACTGATCTCTTCACTCTGTTGGAACAGCAGTTTCCTTCTGCAACCGTCACGCGAGGCGACTATCAATTGGGACTTGGGGCCTTTCCGGAATGGGATTCGCTCGGTCATTTCAATTTTCTGTTACTGGTTGAACAGACGTTCTCGGTTCGCTTCGAGCCTGAAGAGCTGGCGACGATGAAACAGCTTCAGGATGTTCGTGAGGCGCTGTTGCGTCGTGGTCTTGCCCTGTGATTGAAGCTCTCTCTCATATTCTTGGCTCCCTCGGGATCGCACGAGGGAGCGCTATAATGGTTCACTCTGACGCCATGGCTGTGGCCCAGTTTCCAGGACGGGGCAATGAAGCCGGCATACATGCTTTTTGGTTGGGGATGCAGGAGTGGCTTGGAAACGAGGGCACTCTGCTGGTGCCAACATTCACGTATAGCCTGACTCGTCAGACCTGTTTCGACAGGGCGACGTCTCCCAGTGAAGTGGGCCTGATGACGGAGCAGTTTCGCACTCTGCCAGGGGTTGCGCGGACCCGCGATCCTATATTCAGCGTTGCGGTATGGGGAGCGGGGCGTGACCAGGTGGTTGCAGCAGGGGGTCATGACTGCTTTGGTGAAGAGAGCCCCTTCGCCTGGTTGGCGGCCCACGATGGCTGGATTGCCGGTTTTGCCTGTCATCCCGATCGCATTACCTTCACCCACTATGTCGAGCAGCAACTAGGTGTCGATTATCGCTTTATGAAACGCTTTGAGGGTGATGTCCGCGAGCAGGGAATGGTGCGCCCCTGGTATTGTGACTACTTTGTGCGAAGACTCGATCTGGCCAGCGAGATAGACCTCTCCCGTCTGGTTGAAGCCCTTAAAAATCAGGACAAATGGCACCACGGGGTGTTTGGACGGTTACCTGTCTGGGCCGTACGCTGCGCCGACTTTGCCGCGGTGGCAAAAGAGCTGATCGCTGTCCATCCCCATGCGCTTATCGGGGAGGGAAGATGAAACTGCACCATATTGGACTGGTGGTGGCCGAACTGGATCTTGGCGTACGTTATTGCTGCGAGACCCTCGGGCTTTCCCGCTTTAGCGAGCCGGTGCTCGATCCGTTGCAGCGGGTGCATATCTGTTTTGCCTATGATGATGCGGGGATTTGCTATGAACTGATTGCACCGGCCAGTGATGATAGCCCCGTCAGTCAGGCGCTACGTACCCGTCATAACCTGCTCAATCATCTGGCCTATGAGGTGGCTGACTTGGCAATGGCTGCCGAAAAACTGCGGGCCCAGCGTCATCTTCCCCTCGGGCCCAGCCAGCCCGCTATCGCGTTTGGCGGCGCCCACGTTCAATTTTTCCTAAGCCCGCTTGGGCACATTGTCGAATTGGTTCAGCATACCCATGACTCCTGACACGGATTTTTTACCTGCAGACTGGCAAGACCCGACGCAGATTGGCCAGGCCATGTATGATCTGGCGGTGCGCCTTTATCCTATCAATCGCAGTCTGACCGGTAATGGCGTTCGAGAAAGCCTGGCATTGCTATGCCATTGCCTGCCGGAGTTGCAGGTTCACGAAGTGCCGACCGGTACTGAATGTTTTGACTGGCAAGTGCCTGAAGAATGGAACGTACGCGAGGCTTACATAGTGGGGCCGGATGGGCGTCGGGTAGTCGATTTTCGCGATCATAATCTGCATCTGGTGGGGTATTCAGAGCCTGTTGATACAATTCTGTCCCTGGAAGAACTGCAGCTGCACCTGCACTCGTTACCGGAGTTGCCTGATGCCATTCCTTATGTCACTTCCTACTACCGGCGTCGGTGGGGCTTTTGTCTGACTCACAGGGTTCGTGAACAGTTGCAGCCAGGGCAGTACCGGGTAGTGATCGATGCGACGCTTGCTCCGGGGTCACTGACTTATGCCGATATGTGTTTGGCAGGAGAGAGCAAGCAAGAGATCCTGCTGTCAAGCTATCTTTGCCATCCATCCATGGCCAACAACGAGCTTTCGGGTCCCTTGGTCGGTGTGTTTTTGATGGCCTGGCTCGCCAGTATGCCGCGTCGCCGGTATAGCTATCGCCTCATATTAGTGCCTGAAACGCTGGGCGCCATTGTGTACCTGTCACGCCATCTGGCATACCTCAAGGCACAGACGCTGGCGGGGTTCAACCTCTCTTGTCTTGGGGATGAACGTGGTTACTCCTATTTGCCCTCACGCCGTGGTGGCACATTGGCTGACAGAGCCGCATTGCACGCTCTTGCCCACAT
Organism: Aeromonas sp. R2-4; assembly: GCF_040908365.1. Lineage (NCBI taxonomy): Bacteria > Pseudomonadati > Pseudomonadota > Gammaproteobacteria > Aeromonadales > Aeromonadaceae > Aeromonas > Aeromonas sp. R2-4. Next base: position 51,410 of record NZ_JBFODO010000046.1, on the reverse strand, counting down.
TGACCCGGGATTTCATCGTTTCAGCTTTCTGGACCGAGGTTCCAATGAGCGTCAGCTGTGCGCTCCCGGGGTTGACCTGCCGATCGCCTCGATTATGCGCACAAAATATGGTTGTTACCCTGAGTATCACACCTCGCTTGATGATCTCTCTCTCGTAACTCCTGCTGGCTTGGCGGGAGGCTTTATGGCGGTGCGCAGGGCAATTGAATGTATTGAGCTGGATGGACGTTATCGAGTAACGGTGCTTTGCGAACCACAAATGGGCAAGCGCGGTCTCTATCCGGATCTGTCGACCCGCTGGTCAGGATGGGCTGTGCGAGACATGATGAACCTGCTTGCTTACAGTGATGGAGAGATGACCCTGTTCGAGATTGCCGAGACGATCCACATTCCATTCTGGCAAGCCCGCCAGCTGGCAGACATGTTGCTTGAAGCGGACTTGCTGAGTCCGGTCTAGGTGTTTAACAGAGCAGTCAGTTCACCTTCCAGCCAATCGGCTAATCCAAGCCAGTCATGGCGCTCTTGACATGCCAGCAATGCGGCAATGATTCTGGCTGCCTCGCTGCGATGTTCGTGTGGGAGCGCCAGCAAAACCTGTTCGAGTAAATCAGGAAGGGTCAGAGCACTCTCCACATGGTGGCCGAGCCGAAAACGGTGGGCGAGTGTGATGCAATGGTGTTTGAGCGTCATGATACAAAGTCCGGATGATATTCACTGCCGAGCAGAGCAGCACCATCTCGGCTGCTGTTCCAGAAATGAACTTTGGGATGGGCTGCCATATAGCGTTCTAGCTCAATTTGATAGGTTGTGAAGTTGGGATTGGTGCTGACCCGGTTCCCATGACCATCCACGACCCAGCTCAGTGCCTGACTGGCGCTGGGGCCGAGAGCTCCGTCTTGCCAGCCGGCATGGGTCTGGCCACCGGGGAAGGCAAAATCGCAACCAAGCAGGAGTACCTCAGTGCATCCGATTTGTACTGCCAGATCGACGGTCGGATGAATGACGCTTCCTCCCTGATGCAGGGTTCCCTTGGGATGTTTCCGAGCCAGCGTTGCATACATGGGACTGGCTGAGTAGGTGGTAAGCCGTGGGCCTGGCCAAGCATTCAGAGTGTCGGATGGTACCATGGGCGCGTAGACAAGAGGGACTGTATCCAACCCTGCCCCTGGCAACCTGTCTGGGGTAAGCGCATCATCAATACTGACCACTAAATGAGGCGCAAGGCCATAACTGCGTAACGAAACCAGCGCTGTATCGACGCAAATCACCAGCCAGTCGGGATGATGTGCCAGCCAGCCAGCCAGTTTTGGCAGATGTTGTGCTAGGGTGGGTCCACTGGCGATGACCAGTGCACTGCTATCAGGACGAGAGCCAAATAGAGAGCTCACGTCACCATCTTTTGCCACCAGAGACATATTCTCAGCCAGCCGGCTTAAGATCCGTGGCGATGCAGGATCAAAGCGTTGGCGAGTGTACCCAGCCAGTATCTCGCTAATCAAACGCCCACGAATGCGGCAGGCCGCATCTTCGGCCACCTCCAGTTCGCTGGGGAGGGCGAAGAAGGGGAGGACAATCTCCTGTTCATCGGCCGCGAGGCTCAGCTCTACCCGGGGGTCTTGCAGCCACTCGTCGTGCTCGAGCAAGGCCAGCACCAGAGTGAAGAGATTGTGGTGCATGATATGGACATGGAGGGTTTCTAACCGGGGGCGTGTCAGCAACACCTTCTGCAGATCGCCGAGTCCGGTGCCATAAAGGTGCAGCACGGGTACATCGGGAAGAGTTGCCGCTTGCAGTTCGGCCTCTTTCACCCGATCGTGCCGGCTGGTGAGCTGGATGCCATTGACCAGCAGTGTGCTGCTGAGGCCTTCACACAACTCCACCTGCAGATCGCCCAGCTGTGCCACCGTGAGGTGGGCTGCAAGCTGTGGCCAACGCTGTTCGATGATCGCCAGATGGTGGCGCAGCAGATCTTCATTCATCTTGTGCAATCCAATCCCAGTTGAGAGGCTGATTGGCGCACAGGTCGCGGTTGACCCGCTTGCCGATGAGTCGATCGTAATCGGCCGGGGGCAGACCGAGGGCGGGGCGCACCGACTTGATGTGCTCTGCGGTGAGCACCTCGCCAGCTGCCATCTCCTTGACCAGATAGAGGGAGCGGCGAAACGCGCGGTTACCCTGTTCACTGGCTGTGAGCTGGTAATCGGCCACTCCGAGGGCGGCATGGGCGGTATTGACCGAGGTTACCAGTTCGGTAAGTTCCGCCGGCTCCATGGAGAAGGCGCAATCTGGCCCGCCGTCGGCGCGGGCCAGGGTGAAGTGTTTCTCGATAAGGGTGGCCCCGAGCGCGGTAGCGGCGATGGCTGTGGCCGACCCCAGGGTGTGATCGGAGAGCCCCACCTCGACCCCGAAGCGCTGGCGCAACATGGGGATGGTACGCAGGTTATATTCGGCCGCCGGCGCCGGATAGCCGCTGACGCAGTGCAGCAGCGCCAGCTGGCCGTTGCCGTGCTTGAGTGCCATCTCGACCGCGGCGGCAATTTCGGCCTCGATCGCCATGCCGGTGGACATGATGAGCGGCTTGCCGGTCTGGGCGGCGTAGCGAATGAGGGGCAGATCCACCAGCTCGAAGGAGGCGATCTTGTAGGCCGGGCAATCGAGGGATTCCAGCTGATCCACCGCGCTGAAGTCGAACGGGCTGCTAAAGACCGTCAGTCCCAGCTCGCGCCCCTTGGCAAACAGCGCCTGGTGCCACTCCCAGGGGGTGTGCGCCCACTCATAAAGATCGTAGAGGCTGTGGCCATCCCACAAACCACCGTGGATCTGAAATTCCGGTCGATCACTTTTGAGGGTGATGGTATCCGGGCGGTAGGTTTGCAGCTTGACGGCGCTGGCACCCGCTGCTTTGGCGGCGGTCATGATGGCCAGGGCTCGGTCCAGATTGCCATTGTGGTTGGCCGACAGTTCGGCAATCACATAGGGGGCCTGTTCCTGGTTGATGGGGCGATGATCGATCTGCATCTGTGTTCAGATTCCTGTGCCAAGTTGCCAGCCTTGCGGCGCCGGCTGCCAGGGGGCAGGGGGCGCTATCTGCGGTGGCTCGGCAAGATAGAGGGGAAATTGGGAGAAAATTGTTTGCAAGCGATGTGCCAGCTCTTGCCACTCCGTGGGCTGAAGTGACCGGGTGGCCTGCCATGTCAGGTGCTGACCGTCCAGAGTCAGGGTTAGCAGTGGTTTGTCATCATGGCGTAGTTGCCACTGTTGACCATCAGGTAACAGCTGATAATCCGATTGTTGCAGCAACCAGGCGGTGAGTCGATCCAGCCCCAGCCCGTCCACCTGTTGCTGGCCACGGCGGCGGTAGTCGTCTGACTGTTGTTCAAGCCGGTGCAGGGTTTGCAGGAGCAGCTCAGGCTCGGCCAGCTCGCTCAGAGTCAGCCGCTCGGCCAACTGGAAGCGGGCGATCACCTGGTCGTTGAACTGCTGATTGTCGACGATGGGCACCGCTAGGGTCGGCAGGCCGAGACAGGCTCGCTCCCAAGTCATGCCGCCCGCAGCGCCAATGGCGAAGTCGTGTCGGCTCATCAGGTCGGCCATCTGGTCGCTCTGACTCAGCAGGGTGAGCGGCAGATCGGGCAGTTCGGCAACCCTTTGTTGCAGCTCGGGCCAGAAAGGATTGGCCCCACCGGCTACCAGAGTCCAGCTGACGGTTTTAGCCCATGGCAGTCGAGCCAGCGTGTTGAGGGTGACGAGACAGGCTCCGGCCGGATCAGCGCCGCCAAAGCAGATGAGGCCACGTTGCCACCGGCTGACCTTTTGGCGTGCAAGCTGGCGATAGGCGGGGCGCAGCAGGGCATAGTCGGTGCCCAGCAGCAGCCGACAGTCGGCAGGGACGAGTGACTGGTAATCGGCGGCGCTGCGCAGTGGCCCCTGATCCAGCAGCAACTGACCATGATGAGGGCGATCGGCCAGATCGTCGATCACCAGCAACTGACCACAGTGCATTGCCAGTGTCTGCTCGATCTGTCGATCAATCTGGTAGTGATCACACACCAGCCACTCCGGACGCAAGGTGGGCAAGGGGCCTGCGTCGTCCAGAGCGCAAAGAGGGTAATGCTGGTGGGATTGCAGCAGTGGCAACAGGTGGGCCGGTAGCTGATGGCAGAGAAAGTGGCACTCGGCGCCAGCCGTTTTCAGCCGATCGGCAATGGCCAGACAGCGCATCAGATGACCCAGGCCGATCTCGGCGCCGGCGTCGAGCCGGAAGGCAACCTTAAACGCCATCTTGGGCCAACACTTGATAGAGCAGTTCGGCCAGATGCCAATCTTCCGGAGTATCGATATCGACCACCCTGTGTCTTGGCAGAATATGGCCGATCCCCTCTCCACCGATGGGGCTGATCCCGTCCAACCAGGCAGCCCGCGTCCCCCAATAGAACTGACCTGCATCCTGATAGGCTGGCTCCAGATCCTGAGAGCGTTTCGCCATCTGCTCCGGCCAGAAGGGGGTGACCCGGCCCTGCTCATCCATGCGCACGGCGCGCTGGATAGGGAAGCCAAACTCGGCCACGGTATAGACAAATGGTGCCTTGTTTGCGGTCAGCCGCTGATAGGCGGCCTTCAGGTCATTGGCCTGGATAAGCGGCACCGTGGCATAGATGCAGCAGTAGTGTTCTGCCTGGATGCCGAGCTGGTCGAGCCGCTGGATGGTGTCGATCACCACAGGGGTGGTACCTGTGTGATCATCGGCGAGGTTGGCTGGCCGCAGAAATGGTACTTCCGCGCCCAGTTGACGAGCAACTTCGGCAATCTCCTCATCATCGGTGGAGACCACCACCTTGCTGAAACAGCTCGATTGTTGCGCCGCCTGGATGGCATAGGCGAGCATGGGCTGGCCACAAAAGGGGCGGATATTCTTGCGTGGGATGCGTTTGCTGCCACCCCGGGCCGGGATAATGGCGATGGCCATGATGGGTTCTCTCTGCTGGATTAATGACTGGCCAAAGCCAGGATAATCGATGACAACTCTTTGATTATTTTTGATATTATACTGGTTTTTCTGCTTGTATTATCGATTTTTGCTACGGAATGGCGGCCGTGTGGTCGATAAGGGAGACAGGTCATGGAAACTGTATGGCGTTGAATGATGAGTTATGGTGTTGAGCTACGCCCGATAGCGCCGTGGGATCTTCCCGCTTTGCGGCGTTGGCGCAATCAGGATGAGGTGCGAATGCAGATGGTATCCCAGACGCGTATTTCGCCACGGCAACAGCGCCAATGGTTCACCGTCACCCGTGAGCGACAGGATCAGCAGCACTGGGTGCTCTGGTGCAAGGGCGTGCGAGCGGGCTACGTCAATCTTAAAGGTGAGTCTCAGGGCGAGCTGCAGGGTCAGGCGATCGCCGATGCGGGGCTCTATCTGGGCAACTCAACCGTGCGGCATCCCATGTTGGCCGTTGCTGCTGCCTTATCCCAGCTTGATCAGGGTTTTGATGAGTTGCATATCGGTTGTATCCGCACTCTGGTTCGGGAGAACAATCGCTCGGCCCTACGCTTGAATGAACAACTGGGTTATAGCCAGATAGGACAAGAGAACGGATTTTTTGCATTGGAACTGCTGCCTGCGGATTACTATGCCGCCCGTGAGCGGCTACGGAGATTTTTCAGATGACAATCGCATTGGAACAGGTTTTTGCCGAGGCGCTGGGTATTGATATCGGCAGCGTCAGCGATGGGTTGGCCTACAACAGCATCCCGCAGTGGGATTCTGTCGCCCACATGGGGCTGATTGCCCAGTTGGAGGATAACTACGGCGTATTGCTCGACACCGATGACATTATCGACATGAGTTCGGTCGGAAAGGCGCGCGAGATCCTGGTCAAGTACGGGGTCGCTTTCTGATGCAGGGGCTGTTGCAGGGCAAGCGGGTGTTGATCACCGGTGCCGGGCGTGGCATCGGTCTTGCCATCGCCCGTCAGTTTGCCTCTCAGGGGGCGGAATTGTGGCTGGGAGGCCGTGATGAGGTGACCATGAGCCAGCTGGCGACCGCGATTGGTACCGAGTTTGGCGTGCCCTGCCAACCTCTCTGTTTTGATGTGGCTGACCCGTCGGCGGTCAAGCAGGCCTTTCAACAGCTTTTTACTCAGAGCCGATCGCTGGATGTGCTGGTCAACAATGCCGGCATGCTGGAAGAGGCGTTATTGGGGATGGCTAACCAGACCCATCTGCAAAAGACATTCAGCAACAATACCTTTAGCGTGGTCTACTGCAGCCAGTATGCCGCCCGCCTGATGCGGCGCAGTGGTGGTGGCTGCATCATCAATCTCGCCTCCCTGATGGGGCAGGTGGGGGCCGCCGGGCTAAGCTGCTATGCCGGCAGCAAGGCTGCGGTGATCGGTATTACCCAGTCACTGGCCAAGGAGCTGGCCGCCAGCCAGATCCGGGTCAATGCCATTGCCCCGGGTTTTATCGATACCGATATGGCACATGCTATCCCGGAAGAGAAGTTTGCCGAGCGGGTGGCCAGCATCGCGATGGGACGGATTGGCACGCCAGATGAAGTGGCCAAAGTGGCCCTGTTTCTCGCGTCCGACTTGTCGAGCTATGTGACCGGGCAGGTGATTGGGGTCGATGGGGGGATGGTGATTTGAACCGGCCTGATTTGTTGACGCATCTGGTTGAAAGTAATGACGAGCCCGCCTGGCGAGACCCGCAAGAGGGGTGGCTCAGTTATGGTGAGCTGGCTCGGCGTGTGGTGCAGTTGGCCACCATCTATCCTGCTGGCCGCCATTTGGTCTACCTGCCATTTGTGACATCAACCATGCATCTGCTGCACTACTTGCTGGCCCTGCGTGATGGCCACACCATCATGCTGGCCGATCCTGCTCAGGATGCCCAGTTGCACCGTGAACAGTGCCAGCGCTTTGGTGTCAGCCTGCGGGTATTAGAGGATGGGGCAGTTGTGCATCTTGGTGATGCGCCTTCACTTCACCCTGAACTGGCCATGCTGCTGCCGACATCGGGCAGTACGGGGTCCTGCAAATGGGTGAGATTGTCGCGAACCAATCTTGATACCAATGCCGCGGCCATCGCCGAATATCTGGCGCTGAACGGGGGTGAGCGCGCCATCACCTCGTTGCCACTTTTTTACTCCTTCGGTATGTCGGTGCTCAACAGCCATCTTTTGGCTGGCGCCTCGCTGGTTTCATGCACTGCTAGCCCCCTTGAGCGCCAATTCTGGGATGAGGTAAATCGCCATCAGGTCACCAGCGTGGCGGGGGTCCCGTTTACCTTTCAGATGCTAAACCGCTTGCGTTTTGAGTGGGCCCGCTATCCCAGCCTGATGACTCTGACCCAGGCCGGAGGAAGACTTGAGCCGGCACTGGCAAAACAGTTTGCCGAGCAGGCCTCCTTGCTGGGACGCCGTTTTTTCGTGATGTATGGTCAGACCGAAGCGGCGCCGCGCATCGCCTGGTTGGCGCACGATGAAGTGATGATTGCCCCGGATGCCATTGGCCGTGCCGTACCGGGCGGGCGTCTCTCTCTGCGTCATGAGCCCGGCTTTCCTGACGGGGAGGGGGAGCTGGTTTACCAAGGGCCAAATGTGATGTTGGGCTATGCGGAGCGCCCTGAAGATCTGGCGCGTGGACGTGATATGGATGCTCTCTTTACCGGCGATCTGGCTCGTTGTGATGAGGCTGGCCGCTTCTATCTGACCGGGCGACTCAACCGTTTCCTGAAGCTGTTTGGCAAACGGGTGAGCTTGGCTGAAGTGGAAACCTGGTTGCAGGGGAGGGGCTATTCCGGCGCTGCGACTGGCCGCGATGATCGCCTGCTGGTAGCCATCGAGGCAGATGCGTGTCCCAGTGATGCACTACAGCTGGAGCTGGCCCGCTGGCTGATGGTGCCACCATCAAGCGTGCGTATTTACCAACATCATTTGCCACGACGCAGCAATATGAAGATTGATTATCCGGCCCTATTAACAGCGCTAGAGCAACTATGAACAGGCTGTTTGATGCGCCGGTTTTCGGGCTACCCCAACGTGAAAAAAGTGGGCTGCTCCTTGCTCGCCTGAATGAATTGACGCAGCGGCATGGGCAGGGGTGTCCAGCTTTTGCCAATATTCTGTCGGCGTTTGGCTGGGGTCAGGCTTCGACCTATCAAGAGCTTCCCTATCTGGCCGCCCGCCTGTTCAAATTGGCCCAATGGCAGAGCGTGCCGCAAGAAGAGGTATTCAAGGTGCTCACCTCGTCGGGCACCACGGGGACGCCGTCACGGATCGTGCTGGATCGGGATACAGCCGCGTTGCAGAGCAAGGTGCTGGTGAAGATCCTGCAAGAGTTCGTCGGCAAGCAGCGGCAGCCCATGCTGCTGGTGGAGCAACCCGCCCTGATTCAAAACCGCAGCGGTTTTTCCGCCCGCGGCGCCGGTGCGCTGGGGCTCTCCTTCCTTGGCCGAGACCATACCTATGCCCTCGACGAGCAGATGCGGCCCAACTGGCCGGTCATCGAGGCCTTCTGTGACAAATATGCGGGCCAGCAGGTCCTGCTGTTCGGCTTCACCTTCATGGTCTGGCAATGTCTGCTGGAGCCGCTGCGTGAGCGCGGTCTGCAACTGCCGCTGACGCAGGGCACGCTTTTTCACAGCGGTGGCTGGAAGAAGCTGCAACACCACGCGGTGGATAATCCAGCCTTCAAGCTGCGCTGCTATGAGCAGCTGGGGCTGAGTCGGGTACACAACTTCTATGGCATGGTGGAGCAGGTGGGGTCGGTGTTTGTCGAGTGTGAGCATGGCCATCTTCATGCTCCCCTTTTTGCCGATCTGCTGGTGCGGGATCCGCTGACTCATCGATCGCTCGGGGTCGGCCAACCCGGCTTGCTGCAGGTGATCTCTGCCATTCCCCAAAGTTATCCCGGCCACAGTTTGCTCAGCGAGGATCTTGGCGTGCTGTTGGGGGAGGATGATTGCCCCTGCGGCCGTCGTGGCCGTTATTTCCATGTATCAGGACGTCAGCAAGGCGCCGAGGTGAGGGGATGCAGCGACACTTTCCAGTGAGCCGATCAGATGTAGAAGATGCCATCTGGCAAGCGGGGCCAGAGGTCGCTTTCGTGGCTCCCGTGAGCGGTTGGCAAGGTTTTGTCATTGGTCCGTTGCCAAGCTTTGCGCCCGTCATCTGCGACTTTGTGGCTGCGCTCTCTGCACGTCTGCTGAAGGAGGGGCGAGAGAACCCGGATCTGGCCGCCTTTGGCTTTTGGTTGCGGCCGCGCCAGATTGAGGTACAGCGCAAACGCACGGCAGGGCGTGCACCCTTGGGGATGGTTTTTCATCTGGTCCCCTCCAACGTGCCGACCGTCGCGTTCTACTCCTGGATCATGGCGCTGCTGATGGGCAATGGGTCCGTGGTACGTCTCTCATCGCGCATCGACCCGGTGCAAGAGGCCATGCTGGCCATCCTGAACGAGCTCTTCTCTCTGCCTGAGTGGCAAGAGATTGCCTCCCGTACCCGTTTTATCCGCTATGACCACGATGAGGGCATCACCGCCTGGCTGTCGGCCCGGTGTCGCCTTCGCATTATCTGGGGAGGTGATGAAACCATCAGCCGGGTACGGGCTATTCCGCTCTCACCCCGCGCTCAGGAAATCGTGTTTCCGGATCGCCGCTCCATGGCGGTGTTGGATAGCCAATGGCTCGCCAACCTGGATGCTGCTGCGTGGCGGCAAGTGGTCGCGGCTTTGCAACAAGACTTTACCCGTTTCAATCAACAAGCCTGCGCGTCCCCCACCACCATTTGCTGGTTGGGCATTCCCACCAGTGCGTTGCGCCGTTGTCTGCTCGAAGGGATCTTCGCCCCATTTGCAGATAATCCCTTCCTGATGATGGAACGCCTTATCAATAGTCAACAAAATGCCGCCTATGATGGCCAGATGAAGCTTGACACCTTCTCTGGCGTCACCTTATTGACTCCCACCGCCTCTTTGCGGCTTGAACACATCGGAGGAGGTACAGTCGCCGAATTTGTTGCCGATACCCTTGATGAGTTGCTGCTACAGCCTTGGGATATGCAGACCTGTGTCTGGGTTGGGCCAGATAAAACGCGGCTTGAGTGTGAGCTACCGCTGTCGCCTTGCTGCCGTATCGATCGGGTGGCAAGTCCGGGACAAGCGCTGGCATTCGAATGGCTCTGGGACGGCATCGACATGCTGGTGGCCTGCAGCCGTCAGCTTGATCGTATTGAATAGTGGATTCCAGGTCACATAAATCAAGTCATATCAATGAATTAGATTGGTCAGGCACGGCTCTTGCAGTAAATATTGCCATCAAGGGCAGGAAGGGTTGACAGAGACCGTGCGGTAGCCTTGTCCATTTTCTCCAATTCGCTTCTTTTTTACTCTACTTCTGGATCCTCTATGAAAGTCAGCGTACTGGTGCCGGTGTATAACCTCGGGCGCTTTATCGAGCCCTGTTTGCTAAGTCTGCTGGAACAGCAAACCAATTTCGATTTTGAGGTGATCGCCATTGATGACGGCTCGAGCGATGACTCCTGGGCCATTATGCATCGGCTGGCGCAGCAGTGGCCGCAACTCAAGGCACTACAGAATTCGCAAAATATGGGGTTGGCCAAGACCCAGAAACGCTTGCTGAAAGAGGCTAGCGGTGAATACATCGCTTATGTCGACGGGGATGATCTTGCTCTGCCGGGCAAGCTGCAGAGCCAGGCCGATTATCTTGATTCGCACACTGACTGCACGCTTTGTTACCACGAGGCGGAGATGTTTGATGATGAAACTGGCGCACGGATCAAGCTATTTACCCGCGATTATTACAATGCTCGCTATCTCGAACTCGTGATGACACGGGAGGCATTGATCCGCTTCGGGGTGTTCGTCAATGCCAGTTCCATAATGTTTCGCCGTTATGAAGGGATGGAAAATGCCATCGATGAGGGGTGCAAGATCATCCTCGATTATCCCTGGCACATCTTGAACCTCTCCCACAATCCGGGGACGCTGGATTTTATCCCTGAATTATTGGGCCGCTATCGCTTACATACCCAGAGCTTTGGCGGACAGACCCGCAAATCGGCAGAACGTCGTGAGCAGTCGCTGCGTGATCTGCTGCGCGCCTGTGATAACGCCGCTGCGTTTGGGGCGGATCCCGTGGCTATTGCCCAGGGGCGTGCCCATCACTATTACTCTGCCGCACTCTACTTTCTGCGACAGGATGACGTAGCCCGCTTCACGCAGCTTATCGAGCTGTCAGTTACCGAGGTAGCGAAGCTGGCGCCAGGCTGGTTCTTCGATGAGCGACATCAACTGGCTTGGATGCAGCGAGCTCATCCAGCACGGGTCATGCAACAACTGCTTGGAGAGGCGGCATGAGTTATCAGGCGATCGTCATTGGCGCCGGGCTTTCCGGTGCCGTGATGGCTGAGCGAATGGCCAGCCAGCTCGGTTGGAAGGTACTTGTGCTGGAGCAGCGCGATCATATCGGTGGCAACTGCTTTGACGAGTATGATGAGCATGGGGTGTTGATCCATCGCTATGGACCGCACCTCTTCCATACCGATAACAAGGAAGTCTGGGATTACCTCTCGCAGTTTACCGAGTGGCTGCCTTATGAGCATCGTGTGTTGTCACGCATCGACGGGCAGCTGGTGCCGATCCCGTTCAACCTGACCAGCATCGAACGTTGCTTTCAGACCGACAAAGCCGCCGCCATGATTGAGGCCCTGCGTACCCGGTTTGGTGATGGTGCCAGAGTGCCTATTCTGGAACTGCGCAAAGAGGCGCATCCCCTGCTGGGTGAATTGGCAGATTTCATCTATCAGAAAGCCTTCGTCAACTACACCAGTAAACAGTGGGGGGTACCGCCCGAGCAGATCTCCCCCGAGGTGACGGCACGAGTGCCCGTGGTGGTGAGTCGGGATGATCGCTACTTCACCGATCCCTGGCAGGCGGTGCCGGCGGAAGGCTATACCGCAATGTTTGAGCGCATACTTGCGTACCCCTTGATTGACGTAAGGTTGTCGACCCCTATGGAACAGCATGTCAGGTTGGACTGGCTGCAGAAGAGGGTGCTGCTGGATGGTCTTCCTTTCGATGGCCCACTGATATATACCGGTATGCTGGATCAGTTGATGCCGGCAGAAGGGAATTGCCTGCCATATCGCTCACTGCGTTTTGAACATCGCCATCTGGCGCAAGAGCAATTTCAACCGGTCACCACCGTCAATTATCCGAATGAAGAAGCCTTCACGCGGATCACCGAATTCAAGCATTTCAGCGGGCAGGTTCATCCCGGCACCAGTATCGTATACGAATATCCTTGTGACTATCAGCCGGAACAGAGGCTCGAGCCTTACTACCCGTTGTTTACCAACGCAGCCAAACAGAACTATCAGTCTTGCCGCGATGAATTGGCCCAGTTCCCGCAACTGATTGCTTTGGGGCGCCTTGCCGAGTACCGCTATTTCGATATGGATGATGCCGTCGACAATGCGCTGCAACACTATCGACACCTGGCTCAGCCGATGACAGGGAGATAAGCATGATGAATTATCTATCGAAATTGGATGGAGCTCTGCAAGCGCAGCCGATCCGTGCCATTTCATGTGATGTCTTCGACACTTTGATCTTCCGTCACGCCGGAACCGTCGAGCAATTCTGGCATCAGCTGGCAGTACAAGCTTACCAGTTAGGTATTCTTTGCAATGACGATCCTGATGCCTTTGTCGAATACCGTAAAGAGGCTGAATCGATGGCTCGGCGTCAGATGATGCAGCGAGAAGGTCACAGAGAGGTGCGGCTAGAGCACATCTATGCTTGCTGGCCCAGCGCTCAGGGGGAGCAGTTGGCCCAGCTGGAGCAGCAGCTGGAATACGACAACTGGTGGCTTAATCCGGTACTGGTCGATTGGCTGCTCAGTCAGCAACAGCGCGGCCTACTGATCGTGCTGCTTTCCGATATGTATCTGCCTGCCAGCCTGTTGCAGCGCTTCTTCAGTACTAAGGCTCCGCAGCTGTTGCTGCATAGGATCTATGTTTCTGGCGAATATCGGGCCAGCAAACAGGATGGGGGTCTGTATCAGCGCCTGCTGGCCGAGCAGCAATGGCCGCCTGAATCGGTTTTGCACATTGGGGACGACAAAATTACCGACCTGCAGATGGCAAAGGCCTCCGGGCTAAGCGCCTGTCATGTTGGGTTAGGGGATGATTACCTCGCGCAAGTGAAGTACGAGCAGCGTCTGTTTCCTCTTTGCATTCCAGGCTTAGAGCGGTTGCGGCGCCAATGGCGCTGGCTGAGTGATGGCTCGACCAGCTCAGAATTAGCTGGTCGTATCTACGCGCCGGTCCTTTACGTGTTTGCTCGCTGGCTCATAGAGAGATGCCAGCAACAGGGTATCACTACGCTGTTTTGTCTATTGCGCGAAGGTGATGTTATCGCGCGTCTTCTTGCACAGATACCCGGACACAGACTGACTGTCAAGACTTTGGCGGTTTCCCGTCGTTCCAGCTTTCTACCCAGTCGAGAGTGGTCGCTGGATCTTGTGCATCAGCTCTGTCAGCGCCGTGGATATACGCTGACTGAGTTGCTTGAGGATCTGGGGTTGACATGCCCTGAGAGCTGGGTAGCGCAGCAGCATTGCACCCTGTCGGAGCTGGTACAAACGCCGCTCTGGTGTGAGGTGCTGAGCTGGTTGGAAACTGTCCAGCCGCAGATCGTTGCCCACTTGCAACAACAGCGGCAGTGGCTGCTGCAATACCTGGTGCAACAGGGGGTAAGAAACAGCTCCGAGATCGCTATTCTCGATTGGGGATGTGGTGGCAGCCTGTTACAAAATCTCCATCAGTTGGCTGGGCTGAATGATGTTAACTACTTCATGTTTTATGCCAGTCAGCGTGCGAGCCGGGTAGCGCTAAGCCAAAAACTGCAGATATTTCAGCCCGCATCATGCCAAGCATGGGCTCAGCAATTAGCGGCCTATCCTGAAATAAGCGAGATCTTGCTCAATGGTGCGCTCAGCTCGACCCGATGCTATCAGATAACGAATGATGGCCAGATCACGACCAAACCAGTTGCACAATCTGATGATGCGATCCTCGGTCGGCAATCGCGCGAGGCGTTTGTTGGCATCCTGCTGAGATGGGGTGAGCAAGCATCTGCAGCTGGCTGGATGGAGGAAGGGCCGTCACTCGCCGAGCGTCACTATCTGGTGGGAATTCTCTATCGTCTGACTCTTTATCCTATGTGGCATGAAGCGCGTGAGTTGGCCAATTTATCGTTGCCAATGGCGCCGGGATGCAGCCAGCCACTGTTGCCACATAGCCGCGTGCTCGAGCTTAAAGAACGAGTATGCAGCGGTGAGCAGGCATATCAGTTGTTATTGGATGGCACAGATCCGATTCTACGTAATACGGTTTGGTATCCTGGACTGGTAGCTCTGGCTTTCCCTGACCAATTACAGCAGTGCGGTGAGTTGGCTACCTATCAGGATGATGAGAAGGTTGCACCGTTGTTGTTACAGAAGTTACGACAGTCAGGTATTACCAAAACGGCGTTATATGGTGCTGGTGAATTGGGATTGAAAGTGTATGAGTTCCTTACTACACATGGTATCAATATTTGCTGCGTGATTGATCGTCGGGCCTTGAATAGTTGTATTCGATTGGGTGAACATCAAGTAATCACGTTGGCAGAGGCCAAAAGACGGGATGTGGACTGTTTTACGGTCGCGTCACGGGCCTTTGCCAGCGAAATAAGTGCCGAGATCCGGCTGCAGTACAATGATAAAACCGCTTGCACTAATATTATTGTCTTCAGATAGTAATATCGGTGTTTTATAAAACAAGTGAATCAATGAATTGAAAATAGTGATATTTTCGTATTCATAATATCAAGTTGTTATAGTGTTATGACTGTTTTAGTCGTGCACTAAAAGGAGTTAAAATGACTAATTCAATTAAGGCACCTGGGTTGTTTCAGGTTGAACTGACTAATTATTGCAATATAGATTGTACCATGTGCGCGCGTTCAGCAGGTCTGAATAGACCTATAGGACACATGGACTTGGATCTTTTCAAAAAAGTTGTCGATCAATCCCGTGAATATAAAATGCCGATCCATTGGTTACATCATTTTGGGGATACCTTGATTTATCCTAAATTGCGTGATGCTCTACAATATTTCAAGGCCCATGGTTATGGCCCTGGAAATGTTTCTACTAATGCAATTTTATTGAATGATGACAAGATTGATATATTGTTGGAGTACGGCGGAAATGTACTATGTTGTATTGACACTATGGATCCAGATGCTTATAAAAAAATAAGAAACAATAATCATTTTGAAAAAGTAAAAGGTAATATTGAAAAGTTCATCGCCGAACGTGACCGCAGGAATTCTGATACCGTAATTACGATACAGTTTTTACGTACTGCGCATAATATGGATGAAGATTTGACCATTATGATGGACCACTTTGGCCAACATGATAACGTTCGATTTATAGAAAA
This sequence comes from Aeromonas sp. R2-4, assembly GCF_040908365.1. Taxonomy (NCBI): domain Bacteria; kingdom Pseudomonadati; phylum Pseudomonadota; class Gammaproteobacteria; order Aeromonadales; family Aeromonadaceae; genus Aeromonas; species Aeromonas sp. R2-4. The sequence continues at coordinate 35,899 of NZ_JBFODO010000046.1, read as the reverse complement.
ACGTACTGACAAGCATCCTAAAGGTGGAGATATTACTATTGTAGCATTGGATGACGAATTTAATCATAAACGGACTTGCTTTAAGATTCGTTCGGAGTTGTGTGTGTTATGGACTGGCGAGTGTGTACCCTGCTGTTGGGATGCTGACGGAGAGCAGATTATAGGTGATGTGCGTGATGAATCACTAGCTGATATCTGGCTGGGTGAGCGACATAAAAAAATGCAGCAACAATTATATAAGGGAGAAGAGGGCGTGTTGTCGCTGTGTGATAAATGCACTGGTCCTATCAGCGATAATATTATGGGGTTGAGAGAACAGGTCAATGCCCATGCTTTACGTTGGATTGAAGAGGGGAAGACGGTTGTGCTTGCTGCCGCCAGCAAGGCCATGTTTGATTTGTACGAAAAAACACAACTACGGAACCTGAATGTAGCGGCTTTTTGCGATATTAATCCGGAAGGGAAAGTACCCCCTGTTAATATTCCAGTCCTCCCGTACTCAGAAATTGAAAGGATCAAGCCAGATGCGATACTTATTTTCTCTCCAGCCTACAGTACGGAAATATACTTCCAACAGAAACATTGGCGTGAAGAAAATATTGAGATAGTAGTTCTCGGTGAATTTCTATAATCTGGTATGGTAGCAGGAGTACTTTATGCCTTTTTGTATGCAGAGCTATCTTGCTCCTATTCCCTCTGTGGTGCTGGATAACTATCAAAAATATCTTGCACCATTGAAAAATCAGGGTAAACGTATTGTATTTGCACCACATTGTGAACTGGTATTTAATCTGGTGTATCGTGGCTATTTCTGTCATTTCACAGTCCTTGGTGCCTTGGATAAAAATAGTAAAAAAATTGGCAAAACAGGTAATGGTATTTTTGCTTATAGCTATGACAGTCTCACCGAATTGAAACCGGATATTGTTGTCGTAGCCAATACCCGCTACCACAATGAAATTGTGGTAGCCCTGCGTACAGCCGCAGAGGCGTTAAATTTTGAATTGGTTGATCTTTGTGAAGGTTACGAGCATACTGCATTTAGGCAGGAATTAGCTGAATTTCTGGACTGCAGGAAAATAAGCCAATTACGACCTGGTTGTATCGATGTGCCAGCAACAATTACCGATACAGATGTGATGGCCGTCGAAATTGTAATTGAGACAGGTTGGGGGTTAGGTGATAAATTGTGTGCACTGAGTGCTGCTCGTGAATTTGCACGCCGTAATCCCAACCTGTCGGTTTATTACAATACCTTACCAGAAATTGTTTCAGCCTATAGTGATGAACTTTTGAAGTTGGGCTCTGGGGCCTATCCTTTGCCGGAAAATTATGCGCTGTTTCATAGAGAAAAGGATTCATCGCCAGCAGCAAATTATTTAGGCTGTTATTACCTTGGTTTAGGTATTAATTTTGATTCTAATCCTGGGCTGGAGTTGCCCGCGGTACCACCTTGTGCCGGATTAATGCCCGATAGTTATATTGCATTACAGCCTACGGCTAATTGGGCAAGTCCGAATCTTTCCTTGGATAATATAAAAATAATCATAAAGAACGCCCCTTTACCTGTCGTTTTGACAGGGAATTATATTACCAATAACTCGACAGATAATGTCTCAGACGAAGATAAGCTACGATTCAATCAGGAGCTTGTCACTGCAGGAGCAAATGCCTCTTATATCGGTGATGAAATGAATATGCTAAAAATTATCCGTCATGCAGCACTGGTCCTGACACCGCGTTCAGCCAGTGCACATATAGCAGCAGGTTATGGTGTCAAAACCGTTGTTTGGGTACCCAATGATGGCGAGAATTGGCATCTGGATTATCCAAACTGGCAGCACAGACGTATTTCCGCTACACAAGAACATGTTTGTGATGAGCTGATTCGTGAAATGCATACCTTGATAAAGACAAAATAACACGGAGTATATATGACATCTTTTATTCATGATTGTGTATACAAGAAAATATTCAGTTTATTGCCGGAGCTCATTCGTTCGCAAGACCGAGTTTTATTGTATCCTGCAGGGGCCATGACTAAAGAGTTGATACAAAAGAATGTATTTAAAGAATGTAATCTAATCGGCATTGCAGATAAATCATGCAGTGATGGTTTCGATGCCGTACTTAATGTCACTACGTATAGCCGAGCATCCATTTTTCAAGCTAAGCCTGAATACATTCTGATCTGTTCGCTCTCATACCATAATGAAATCATGAGTGATTTTTTCGCTGACTGTTTAGCAAAGAATATAAAATTAGTTGATTTGTCAGAGTTTTTTGAAGCCGGGAAGGAAGATATAGCGGCAGCGTATATTGATAAAGTCAATGCCTTGTTATGTTCATCAGAGATTCGTGCATTGTTGGCTGATGACAAATACAAGGATAAACGACGCCTAGAGCCCTTTGGCTATAAATGTTACTCACAGCATGATGAAGACGGTATGTTAGCTGAGGTATTTCGTAGATTGGGGGCTACCTTGCCACATACATTTGTCGAGTTTGGTGTCGGTGATGGCTTAGAAAATAATTCGTTATTACTTTTAAAACAAGGCTGGCAAGGTTTATGGATTGAAGGAAGTAATACTAATGCTGCCTTGATAAAAGAGCGTTTTGCCAAACAAATTGCTGATGGAATGTTATATTTTGAACATCAGTTCATCGACAAAGATAATATCAACCAATTGATTGGTAACCATTTCAATGGTGACATAGGCATGCTATGTATTGACATTGATGGTAATGATTATTATGTCTGGGAAAAAACTGATATTGTGCAACCTTGGGTTGTTGTAATTGAGTATAACGCCAAATTCCCTCCCCCCATGAAATGGTCAATAGAATATAACAAGAATCACATCTGGAATTTGACAGATTATCAAGGGGCCAGTCTGGCTGCACTGGCTGAATTGGGTGACAAAAAAAATTATCAACTGGTTGGCTGTAATCTCAATGGTACCAATGCAATATTTGTGAGAAAGGACAAAGTCAATGAAAAATTCCTAGTTACCGATGAACTACTGGAATATTACCACCCACCAAGATATTTCCTAACGGATGGATACCGAATGATGTGTGGTCACGTACCTGATCCTCGAATGGGTGTTATTCTATAAATTAGCGAAAAAAAATTATGGTGCATAGTGAATTTTAAACCAGCGATCTCGCATAAATAAAACCCATGTTATCAGGGGACTATAATTATGAAAGAACTTGTTCTTGGTATTAATTATTTTGGGCATGATTCAGCCGTATCGCTGGTCAATATGGATGGTGAGGTTCTGTATTGCTTAACTGAGGAGCGTTTTTCCAATATAAAGCATGATGGGGCTTTTCCCATAATATCCATTAATACAGTTATCGATCTGATCAAACAGCATACACTTGGGAATTTGAGATATATAGCATTAAATCATGATCCTGAGCTATATGTAACCGACAAGTTATTCAGCTACATTGATAGTTGTTGTGTTCATGAACAGTCATCCCTGCTTAAAAATAATATTTTGGCCGTATTGTCTGAAATGCGCGTATGTCGGCAAGGGATGTACCCACTGAATTTTTTGCAAGAATTAATTGCTCGCTTAGGTATTTATAGAGATATATCACAAGATTTGCTTCGATATATAAAGTGGTCTCTGAATCGTTATCTTTATACGCAACAAACACTTAACAATATCAAGGCTATGTTTCCTGAATGCCAAGTCATTTCAGTAGCTCATCATGCTTGTCATGCGGCCAGCGCTTTCTTCTGTTCTGGTTATTCAGAGTCTGTAATCATGACGATTGATGGTTACGGCGAGCATGATACGATTACTCTGGGTTTAGGTTGTGGAAATGATATTTCAGTTATCTCGAAAAGCTGCTGGCCTAACAGTATCGGTATTCTTTATAGCATGGTGACACAATATTTAGGTTTTGATTGGTTTGGTGACGAATATAAAGTCATGGGGATGGCAGCTTATGGCGAAATTAAGTACCTTCCGCTTTTTAGAAAATTGGGCCGAGTGACAGATGATGGGGTATTTAAATTTATTCCAGGACATCTGATGTCTGGAGATGAGGTCCCTGGAGCTCCCGGAGAACAATGGTACGCTTTTACACCACTTCTTGAACAGTTATTGGGTGGACGGCGTCATCATGATGATGAGTTCGAACAACGGCATTTTGATATTGCCGCAAGCCTACAGGCATTCGTTGAAGACTGTGGGGTCTATATGGCCAAATATCTAAAGCGTATCTATCCCCATGTCGATAAAATTTGTATCGCCGGTGGTGTCGGCCTTAATGGGTTGATGAATTCTCGTATTTTGAAAGAGGCAGGCTTTTCGAGTATTTATATTCAGCCTGCTTCATCTGATGATGGGACTGCTATCGGTGCAGCATTCAGTGTGGTTGCGTCTAAATCTGAAAACCCGAAGTTTTGTCGACTACATAATATGTTTCTTGGTGTGGAACGTTCAGATGAAGAGATAAGGCAAGTTCTGGATGATAAAGGGTTGATTTATACTCGAGAGAAAAATATATCTGCTAAAATTGCGACCTTACTATCGGAAGGGAAAGTTGTTGCTAGATATGAAGGCCGATCTGAGTTTGGACCTAGAGCATTAGGGCATAGAAGTATCATGGCGAGTCCACTACACCAGGAAATGAAGGATGTTATTAATTCAAGAATAAAGCATCGTGAACGATTCAGACCTTTTGCTCCTGCCTGTTTGGCTGAGGATATAAAAGATTATTTCTATGCTGAGGATGATGCTGAATTTATGCTGATCATTCCGCAGGTTAAACCAGATAAACAGGATATTATTCCTGCTGTTGTGCATAATGATGGTACTGCGAGAGTTCAAGCTGTTCACAAGAGTAAAAACCCTGGGTTTTATGACATTATAGAAGAGTTTAAAAAAATAACTGGTGTACCTGTCATAATAAACACTTCGTTCAATGTTAATGGTGAAACGATAGTGGAATCCCCCCTAGATGCAATAGAGTGTTTTCTATATACAGATATTGATAACTTAGCCATAGGCGATTATCTGGTTTGTAAAAGCGCGAACCTTCCTGCCATGATTAAACTATCCCGCTCGGACTTCCTGGAATTGCGCAAACAGCGCTATCGCCAGCAGAGTTGGTGTCGGCAGTTGTTTTGGTCTTCTGACACAGGTTCTGTTAGTGCGTCAGAATCCGATTTAGACGCACAAGAGCAGCGTATAAAATGGCGTCGTATGGCATCGGTACTTCATCAGCATCTGGTGGCGATGCCTTATCCTGCATTCTGTATTGTTGGTGCGGGTGAGATCGGAATTGTATTTCTAAATGCATTGCGTAACCGCATGCAGATTAGTTGTTTGGTGGATAAACAGGCTGAATCTATGCAAGGATTTTCAATACCGGTAAAAACCCTCGAACAAGCTATTGCTGAGGGCGAACGCCATTTTATAATTGCATCTGAAGCCTTTGAAGCTGAGCTCAAAGCTAGGATAAATCAGCTTTTGCCGATAGAAGAAATCGTTATGTTTGGTATTTCAGATCTTATTTCTATGATGACCAAATCTGTAGAGTGAGGTACGAGTGTTGGTGTATTCCATTTGCGAGTACGCCAGCAATTTTATTGATTTATCTACTGTTCAAAGATGGTCTATGATACTCAAAATCACAAGCAATAAAAATTATGCTTTTTATGGAGGATGCTATGGATAGTTTTGGTAATAAAGTAAATTTTGATGACGTGCTTAATTATATTAATGATGGCGATGATGTGCGTGCACTACAAATATTAAGTTCTTGCATTTCGAACAACAATGATAATTTTCTATATTGTCATTTATATGTTTGTTGTTTAATAAATACCGGCCGTTTCTCAGAGGCAATTAGTTTTTTAAAAACAAAATCATCGACACCATTTTATAATGATTCACTTTGCAGAATTTATAACCTTACTAACAATGAACATGCGGAGATTGAACTGCAAGTTACTTCTGCAAAACAGAGAATAAAATCAAAGGAATATGTTGTCAGTGTCATAAATAAACTAATTGGTAAAAACTCTAATCGGTATAATTTGATTGCCTTTGAATTGGCGCGTAATTTTACTGACATTCATCCTGATTATCCTCTTGGATGGCAATTACTTGCTAAGTTAGCCATGTATACTGATAATTGGAGGGAGGCTGAATTAGCTTACCTGAAATTGCTGTCAATGGATGAAGGTAATGAAAATATACTAAATGACTATGAAAGTTTGTTAGCCAGAAAAACTATTGAACTCAGTTTTTTTGAAAATGAAACAGGTCTGGCACAGGGAATGGAATCAGAGAATAATAAACGCTCCATTAAAAAGCCCTATGTTATGGCACGCTATCCAATGAAAGATGAATTGATGACTAGTTTTAGAGATTCTTTTTTAAAGCATGTTGCAGTGGAGTTTAACTCTAATCCACCAAAGTTTATGCCTCATGATAAGTTTGTAACATTTGGTTCGTGCTTTGCATCTAATGTAGCTGCCGAATTAAAGTCTCAAGGTAAAGATGTGTGGCATATCCCTATTGGTGAAGATCTGAATAATACATATACAAATAAATTGTTTTGGCAATGGGTGTGTGGTCATGAAGTAGGGGCTGATCTAGAAAATAAGATGTTCAAATTATTAAATGTTTCTAGAGTAGAGGTTTTTCAAAAAATAAAAGATGCAAAATGCTTTATTTATACATTAGGGTTGGGTGCTGCTTTCTTTTCTAAAAGCACTGGTGAACTTCTTGTGCCAGATTCAGATTGGGTAGGGACAAGGGCTTTGATAGAACATGGAGAATTCAAAACGACTAGTGTTAGTGATAATTATAGAAATATCTTAGAAATAATCAGTTTGATAAGAAAGGTTAATATAGGGGCGCAGATAATAATTACATTATCTCCTGTACCATTGCTTGCTACTTTTGAACGGCATTCCGCTGTAATCGCTGATTGCCTAAGCAAGTCAGTTTTACGTGTGGCGGTCAATGAGGTCATGAATGATAAAATTGATGCTGTTTATTATTGGCCAAGTTTTGAGGCTGTTCGTTGGTTAGGCCCACATATAGGTAAATGCTATGGAAGTGATGATGGTGTTTCACGTCATATAAATGAAAGCATTATTTCAGATATCATTTCTGTATTTGTTGATTCAGTTACTGTGCGTGATTGTTAGTCATCATGGTGAAACTATTATGTCCTGATTTTTGGTATGAGTATGAATTGGTTCTGAAGAAGAGTGAAACTTGTCAGTGGAATAAACGTTCCCCCCATTTAATTGCTACTTTTGGTTGACGCTTCCGTTGTGCCAGACATGAGTCTTCAATAGATGACAGATTTCGCCTTGCTGCTTGGCCTGTAGCTCCGGAAAGAGTGGAAGCGTGATGGCTCCGGCATAAAACTGCTCGGTACATGGAAGAGGAGTCTGAGTCCACTTTTGATACCAAGGTTGTTTGTAAATAGGTATATAGTGCACGTTGGCGCCGATATCCTGTTCACGTACTTTTTGGAAGAGCACACTGCGTTGTTCAGGGACTACATGGTGAACATAGAGATGGAAGGCGCTACGCCGCTCGCTGTTGAAATATCGAAGTAGTTGTTGTGGTGCCAGTCTTTCGAAGTAGTAACGAGCAATCTTGTTACGCGTGTTAATCCATGTCTCCAGATTGATCATCTGGCTCAACCCTAGTGCCGCCTGAATGTCGGTCATGCGGTAGTTGAAGCCGAGTATTTGCTGCTCATAGTACCAAGGGCCGTCGGGTTCATTGATAAAGTCTTCCGGTTCACGGGTGATGCCGTGGCTGCGGAGCATACGCATCGTCTTGGCAATCGCAGGGTCGTTGGTCATGGCCATCCCCCCTTCACCGGTGGTGATGATCTTCACCGGGTGGAAGCTGAAGACGGTGATGTCGCTGTAGCGGCCATTGCCGGTAGGTTCATCGTGATAGCGAGCCCCCAGGGCGTGACAGGCATCTTCGATGATCCTAAAGCCATATTCTTGCCCCAACCGATGGATCTCTTTCATATCGCAGGGGAGGCCGGCAAAGTGAACTGGTATGACTACCTTGGGGAGTTTTCCTTCCGCCTGGGCGGCAATCAGTTTCTTCTCCAGCTCCACTGCGCACATGTTCCCTGTATCGGGTTCAATGTCGACGAAGTCGACTTGTGCACCGCAATAGAGAGCACAGTTGGCGGATGCAACGAAGCTGATGGGGGATGTCCAGACCCAATCCCCGTGGCCAACTCTCAGCGCCAGACAGGCGATATGGAGTGCTGCAGTACCTGAATTGACCGCCACCCCAAATTTAGCTCCACAGTAGTCGGCAACCGCTTGCTCGAAGCGCGGAACGACCGGCCCCTGGGTCAGGAAGTCGGACTTGAGAACTTCAACGACAGCATCGATATCTGCCTGGCTGATAGATTGACGGCCGTAGGGAATCATTTTGCTACCTTGCTCTGGTTCATCTTCTGGAGCTGTTCGATGCTGAAAAAGTGAGGGTTGCTGCGAGAGTTATATTCGAAGCCCTGTTCTACCATTTTTCCTTTTTCGCCCGCCGCTGTTTTGGAGAAATCGTTGTTGCGATTATTGAAGTTGATGGTTGGGCCAATCACGAAGAAGTCATCAAACTCGAATGTGTGATAAGAGTCATCGGCAGGGCACATTACTTCGTGAAGCTTCTCTCCCGGGCGGATGCCGATGATTTTGTGTGGCAGGTGAGGGGCCATGGCACTGGCCAAATCTGTGATGCGAACAGATGGCAATTTGGGAACGAATATTTCCCCTCCCTTCATCCGCCCAAAATTGTCCAGCACGAAATCCACCCCTTGCTGCAAAGTGATCCAGAAACGCGTCATCTCCTCATGGGTGATGGGCAACGCATCCGCATTCTGGTCAATCAGCTTTTGGAAGAAGGGGACGACAGAGCCACGAGAACCGACCACGTTGCCGTAGCGGACTACGGCAAAACGGGTGGGATCCTGTCCCGCGATGTTGTTTGCTGCAACGAAGAGCTTGTCTGATGCCAGCTTGGTGGCACCGTAGAGATTGATTGGATTGGCGGCTTTGTCAGTGGAGAGGGCAATAACTTTTTTGACTTGATTGAGCAAAGCGGCCTGGATGACGTTCTCTGCACCATGGATATTGGTTTTAATGCACTCCATGGGGTTGTATTCAGCAGCTGGAACCTGTTTCAGTGCTGCTGCATGGATCACGTAATCGACGCCACGCATTGCCATAGTGAGCCGGTTGGCGTCTCTTACATCACCGATAAAATAGCGCATGCAGGGGTCGTTAAACTCCTGTTGCATCTCGAACTGCTTCAGTTCGTCACGAGAATAGATGATAAGCCGTTTCGGTTTATAACGTTCCAGTACTGTTTTGACCAATCGTTGGCCAAACGAGCCGGTGCCACCGGTGATCAGTAGCGTTTTATCGTTGAACATTGTGGGCATCTCGTCATAAAAACAGTAGATGAATGATATGCTAGCAAATAAAGTACCAGTTTTTTTGGCAAAGAGTGTGATCCATTCACAAAAACAGTTTTAAAGGTTTGGGTGCAACCCAGACCACCTCGGATTGGCTCTCATCAGTAAAGCTTTATCAAGATGTGCCGGTGCTTTGCGAGCTTAGCTGGATAGCTTGGCAAACCTGCTCCACTGCATTGAGGGCTCTCGGGGTGAAACGGTGCAGCTCATCCGAGTTGATTAAATCGAGTCGCTGATGCTGCACCGCGTCGAGATTTGGCCACTTTCGCCAGTGAAGCAGGGCGTCAGGATCTTGACTCCCTCCCAGGATCAGCGATGGGTTGGCTCTGATCACCTGTTCCATGTCCACTTGAGGGTAAGGGGTCTTGGCATTCGCCATGATGTTGATCCCGCCGCAAAGCTCGATGGCCTGAGCCGGCCAGGCATTGCCACTGACGCTGGTGAGCGGCGGGTACCAGAGCTGGTAGAACACCTTGACACCGGTTGGTTGGCCATAGCGCTGTTGCAGGGAATGCAGGCGCGTCAGATAGCGATCGGCGGCTTCGTTGGCACTCTTCTCCACTCCAAGCAATTTGCCCAGCGCCCGCATTTCGGTGGCCAGCGAGGCAAAATCGGTGGGCTCCGAGTAGAAAACCGGGATACCCAGCTGCTCCAACGGGGCCAGCATCCGTGATTGAGCCGAGCGCCAGCCGAGGATCAAGTCCGGCTTTTGCGCCAGCAGCGCCTCGACATTGATGCTGCGATAATTGGCCACCTTGGGCTTGGTTTTCACCTCGGCGGGATAGTCTGAGGCATCATCAACGGCCACCAGCTTGTCACCGGCACCGATGTCGTAAAGCAGTTCGGTAAGATGGGGTACCACGCTCACCACCCGGCTCGGAGTGGCTGCCTGCAGCGCAGCGGGCAACCAGGCAAGCAACACGCAGGGCAGCCAGATAGGCAATCGCAACCATCTAACCATGAAATAACCCCGCCACAGTGACAAGCAGCGCCAGAATCAACCAGCCCCAGCCAATTCCTTGCAGAATATTGAGCACCTTGCGCGGTGACTCACCGTCGGGGTCATCACCGCTGCCAAGTATCGGCCAGCGTTGCAAGGTTCCCTGATAGTAGCGGGGGCCGCCAAGGCGGATCCGGCACTTGTCAGCAAGTAGCGTCAACAGCATCCCGATGGCGGGATAGGGCCAGATCGCGCCACTTCGCACCAGCTGTGCGGCCTGTTTGAGCCGCGGTAGCAGGAGCGGTAGCCCCAGCAGTAGGATGGTGGGAGCATTGAGCCCCAGATAGAGGGTACTGGCGGCTCGGCCAAAATAGCCAAACGCGGGATCCTTCATGCTCCAGCCCTGGCTCATCAGCTGCACCAGCCGCCAGAGCAAGGCGCCCTGTACGCCAGCCAAGGCAAATCCCAGCAGCGGGCCAGCCCATTGGCCGACCAGACGCAGGGCGCAGCTCTCCGTCACTGCTTTGGCGAGCCCCATGGTCGAGAGTTTGCCGGCCTCCCGCTTTAGCCAGGGGACAGACTGCAATCTCGCCAGCGGCAGGGTCTCCTGCGTGACGAGCGAGCGGGTGGCATGGGCGAGTTCGCGCAGCGGACGGGATTCGAGCATCAGCAGCAAGAACAGCAGGTCGAAGATCGGCTCGCTCAATGCCAGATTGCGCAACGACCACAGCCCGGCGGCGCAGGGTACCCATACCACCAGCATCGCCAACATACCTGCTTGCACCTGCTGGCGTGGCGTGCCATCGGCCCTGTGCACCTTGCGCCCCAACCGGGTCAGCAAGGGCGTTACGGCCGAAAGACGCAGATGGGATGGCCACGGGATCACCGCCTCCAGCAGGGCTGCCCCCACCAGAATGGCCGCCATCGTAGAAAGGAGGGCGTCGGCCATCAAATCAAGCGAGCCGGTCTCGATCACAGCTTGCCGAGCATCTTGATGATCACTTCGGCGGAGTGCTTGCCAGCCACTTCGATAAAGGCATCGAAGGATTCAACCTGTTCCTTGCCAGCGATATCGGACATGGCGCGTACTACCAGATAGGGCACCTTGAACATGTGGCACACCTGACCGATCGCTGCACCTTCCATCTCGACCGCCAGCATCTGCGGGAAGTCGGCGCGAGCCTTGGCGATGGCGTCCGGTTTGCACATGAACTGATCGCCGGTGCAGATAAGGCCGACCTTGGTCTGGTGTTTGCCTTGTTCGGCGATGCAATCCTGAGCGACCGCGATGAGTTTCTCGTCGCAGGGGAAGGCGGCGGGTTGCTGCGCCATCTGGCCCATCTCGTAACCAAAGGCGGTCACGTCCACATCGTGGAAACGCATCTCGCTGGCGATCACCACATCACCGATATGCAGGTCTTGGGCAAAGCCGCCCGCAGAGCCGGTATTGATGACGCAGTCGGGGGCAAATTTTTCCAGCAGCAGGCTGGTGGCCACGCTGGCGGCGACTTTACCGATGCCGGAGCGGGTCAGGATCACCTCTTTGCCTGCCAGCATCCCTTGATAGAACTCGCAGCCGCCCAGTTGCAGGGTGGTGGGGGTGCTCATCTGGCTGCGCAGCAGGGCTACTTCTTGCTCCATGGCGCCGATAATACCTACTTTCATTGCTGACCTCGTCTTGATAGCCGTGTGGCTGAATTTAAGTTGCTGTAGATCATAACAAAAGATGGCGTCGGCGCCGAGAGGCACAAGCGAAAGGAGAGATGAAGTGCGGCGCTCCATATGGGTGCGCCGCAGGTGACAAAAAGCATTGATGAGATAGGAGGGGGCCTTTAGCCGAGCGCGGTGTCGAGGGTCATCATCAGGGCAAAGCCCGCCATCAGGCCGAGGGTGGCATAGGTCTGGTGACCGTTGCGGTGGGTCTCCGGGATCACCTCGTGCGAGACCACAAACAGCATGGCGCCGGCGGCGAGCCCAAGTCCGATGGGGTAGGCGATGGCAAGGCCGCTGGAGAGCCCCACCCCGAGCAGGGCGCCAACCGGTTCGAGCAGGCCGCTGGCGATGGCAACCAGCACAGCCACCGAGGGGCGAAAACCGGCGGCGCACATGGCCAGCGCCACCGCCAGTCCTTCGGGAATATCCTGCAGTGCGATGGCGGTGGTGAGCGGCAGCCCCACCGACATATCCCCCTGCGAGAAGCTGACCCCGATGGCCATCCCCTCCGGCAGGTTGTGCAGGGCGATGGCAAAGACGAATAGCCAGACCCGGGAGCAGCTCTCATGGCCGGGGCCGCAGGGGCCGGTTTTGTCATGTTCGTGCGGGGTGAACTGATCCAGCCCCAACATCAACAGCACCCCGAGGGTCATGCCGACCACCACCACGGCGGCGGCACTGAAGCCGTTGCCAGTGATCCCCTCGGCGGCCTCCAGCCCCGGCAACAGCAGGGAGAAGGCACTGGCCGCCAGCATCATGCCGGCGGCAAAGCCCAGCATGGTGTCCTCTACCTTTTGCGGTACCGAGCGCAGAAACAGAGCGGGCAGGGCGCCGATGGCGGTGGCGGCAAACCCGGCAGCACCACCGACAAGGCCGTAGCGCACGCCGCTGGTCACCTCTCCGGTAGCGAGCATGATGAGACTCTGCAACAGCAGCAACAAGACGGCAGCCAGCGCGATAAAGAGGCCGAGGGCAGTGAGTGGGCGACTTTGCATCTGGCTGCGCAGTTGCTGTGACCAGGATAACGGAGGAAGAGCTGAAAGATGGTCCATGGCATGGCCTCAAGGTGAGCAAAGTGGATGATGGCATTACATCGACTCGGCCACCCCTTGTCCATGTCTGCAAGACGATTGCCGCTATCGAGAAAATGGCGTCGGGTGAATATGAAGTTTTTTGTGATCCGGCTCCGATTGTTGGTTTTGTTAAGTTGCTTTTAATTTTTAAAGAAAAGTGAGGGTGTGGTCGCTTTGTGCTAGAGTGCGCGCCTTTGCGGAACTCTATCTTCCCGGTGTTCTGCATTCTTTCCCGTCAGGAAGGTCCGGGGATTTGCTCATAGGGACGTGATCGCCACACTCCATTCGCCTGTCAGCAGTAGAGGATCACCCGCCACTATGTTTTACAAGAATCTCTCCATCGGCAAAAAGATTGCCGTGGTTTTTGCGGTCATTGCCGCAGTCAACGTTGTCTTCGGTGTTTTTCTCTCCAGCGAATTGCGCGGTGTGCGTGATCGGGTGCTGAACTTTACCGACTCTACGCTGCCGAGTGTCCTGTCGGTCGAAACCCTGCTCTATGACGTCTCCTATGTCCGTCGTGCCCAGTTTGCATTGCTGATGGTGAACGATGCCGCTGATCTGCAGGCTCGCCGCAGCCGGATCCAGCAGAATATCCAGAAAGTAGACAACGCATTTCACGCCTATGAGGCGACTGTCGGTGCTGATCATGAGCGTCAGGTGTTTAATCAGGCCAAACAACAGTGGCTCAGTTACCAACGTGCAGTGAACGAGTTTGATCAACTGCTGGTACAAGGAGAACAAGAGCAGGCCAAGGCACAGTTATTTGCCTCGAATGCTGCTTTTGGTTCTTTGGAGCGGGCAGTTAATGCTCTGATCGATGTGAACCTCGGTTTTGTGAAGGAAAACCGCAGCAGCTTGCTTGGCAGCGTCAGCATGGTGACCACTTTCGCCATGGTGAGCATTGGTGCTCTGCTGGTGTTCATGGTGGTGATGACCTGGTTCCTGACCCGCCAGATCTGCCTGCCGCTGCAAGCGGTAGTGGCTCAGGCCAACGCCATTGCCGCCGGCGATCTGACTCATCAGCTGGAGCGTCAGCATATCGGCCGCGACGAGCTGGGCATGCTGGCCAAAGCTTCCCTCAAGATGCAGGACAACCTGCGTGGTCTGATTGAAGAGGTGGTAGCTGCGGTTACCCAGTTGGGGGCGGCGATTGACGAAGTGAGTGCGGTTTCCGAACAGTCTGCCAAGGGTATTCAGAGCCAGCAGCAGGAGATCTCGCTGGTGGCGACGGCCATGACCCAGATGAAAGCGACCGTTGCTGATGTGGCGGGCAATACAGAGCACACTTCTGAGTCTGCCAGTGCGGCTAATACCTTAGCCCGCAAAGGTAATCAGGATGTGCAGCGTTCGCTGGTGGCGATCACCCGTGTGGCGGAAGAGATTGAGCAGGCTGGCACGCTGGTGGCCGAACTGGAGCGTGAATCCGCCCAGATCAACGTAGTGGTCGATGTCATTCGCAGCATTGCCGATCAGACCAATCTGCTGGCTCTCAATGCCGCCATTGAGGCAGCCCGTGCCGGTGAACAGGGCCGTGGCTTTGCGGTGGTTGCCGATGAGGTGCGCACCCTGGCGGGCCGCACCCAGGCCTCTACCGGCGAGATCGTCGCCATCATCGAAACCCTGCAGTCTCGCGCCAATCAGGCCAAAGAGGTGACCGGGCTGAGCTGTGACATGATCCGTCAGTGCGTCACCCAAAGCGAGCAGACCGGCACCGGTATCCAGCAGATCGAAGAGGCTGTCGCCCAGATTGCCGATATGGCGATCCAGATTGCCAGCGCCTGTGGTGAGCAGGATGCGGTGTCTGATGAGCTGGGTCGCAATGTTGCGCGGATCAACGAATCCGCCAATGAGGTGGCGCAGGGGGCGGATCATACTGCCCGCGCGTGTCTGGAGCTGAGCCAGCTGGCGGTGGGTCTGAAGCAGACCATCGGGCGCTTCCGTCTCGCCTGATAAGGGGGCTGGCGTACGCCGGCCTCTTTATTCATAAAAGTCGGGGCGCTTTGCCTGCCCTCACGACACCCGGCCATGTGCCGGGTGTTTTTTATCTGGCGATGGGTACGAGGCCTGATGGTTGGGGCTCTTCATACAGAGGATGAAGATCAGGGCAAACTGGGAGGGAGATCAGATGCTTATCTCTGCCTGTGTGGTGATATTCAAGAAGGTTGGTTAAGGCGTGTTTGCTAACAAGGGCGACGAACTGTTTTGGGGATGGGGAACGGGGCGAGCGGTTGGGGCGCGAGCTATGGGGGAAGAAGAGCATAAGCAGTTGGTTGGAATGCCCTGACAGGGGATATCGCAGCAATAAAAAAAACCGGCTTGCGCCGGTTTTTTTATCTGTCTGCTCGAAGGCTGGCTTATTTCGCCAAGGACTCCGGCAGCTCTTCGCGGATCTTGCCGAGCATCTCTTTCAGGACACGCGGGTTGGCAACCACGATGTTGCCGGAGTTTTCGTAGTTGTGACCGCCTACGAAGTCGGTGACGATGGCGCCCGCTTCTTTGGCCAGCAGTTCACCGGCAGCGGTGTCCCAGGGCTTGAGGCCGATTTCCCAGAAACCGTCGACGCGACCGGCAGCCACGTAGGCCAGATCCAGTGCGGCAGAGCCGGAGCGACGGATGTCGGCACATTCGATGAACATGCTCTGGAACATCTTCAGGTAGGACTCGATGTGGTGCTTTTGTTTGTAGGGGAAACCGGTAGCCAGTACGGTGCCAGCCAGCTCTTTGGCTTTGCCGACACGGATACGGTAGCCGTTCAGCTGGGCGCCGCTACCACGGGTAGCAGTAAACAGCTCGTCACGGATGGGATCGTAAACAACGGCTTGTTCGGTTTTGCCTTTCACGCGCAGGGCGATGGAAACGGCAAAGTGCGGAATGCCTTTGACCAGGTTGGTCGTGCCATCCAGTGGGTCAATGATCCATTGGTAGTCCGGATTGGTACCGGCAATCTCACCAGACTCTTCAGCAACAATGCTGTGCTCCGGGTAAGATTTTTTGATGGTGTGAATGATGGCCGCTTCGGCTTCACGGTCAACGTTGGTCACGAAGTCATTGCTGCCTTTTTGGATAGCCTCAATGTTCTCGGGCTGGGAGAAGGCTTTTACTACAACTTGACCGGCGTTGCGCGCAGCGCGCACGGCGATATTCAGCATCGGATGCATAGGTTCACCACTGGATGTTAAAGAACGGGGGATAAAAGGACGCGGTATGATACCAGTATTTTGTGCGATGGCAACTGTTATCCCCCTACGACCAATTGATTACCACTGCCAGATTTGACGGCTCCAATATAGACCAGATCTGCGCTAGTCTTATCCCAGCAGCCGGATACAGGCTGTCATGAGCATAGGGATGTGAACCATGAATTTGTCATTAGTGAGTCAGAACGTGTCAGCGGCCAGCGAGGGACTGTTGGCCATCTTGCGGTCATCACCCGAGTATGGTGATCACTTTGCCCACATCACCGTGACCCCCCTGGCCCAGTGGCAACCGGCCAAGACGGAGGCGGCGATCCTGCTGATCGACGGCGATGCGCCCTGGCAGGATGCCGGATTTGCCCGGGGAGAGAATGAGACGATCGGTTTGCCGGTCTTGCCGCTGTTGATCCGCAAGGGAGACAAGGAGCTGACGGTCTGCGGGCCGGATGTGCGTGACCCCCGTTTCTATTTTGTTTCAAACGGCATCGTGCTGGATGAGTCGGAGCTGGCCGAGCCTGCCTGCAGCCGGGTGCTGTTGCGCAAGCTGGAGTCCTACTTCCCGCTGCTTTCCCGCCTGATCATGCTGCGCCAGCGCAAGCCGGTCGCCGTGATCAACTAATATCTACCATTGCCAGAGCGCACCAGCGGCGCACCGTGGCCTTGTTTGGCCTACGGTGCGCCGCTTTTTAATGGTCTGGAGCCGGTCACTTGTTGCAAGATGAGGCGGCTATGGTGTTGCACCCAGTTCCAACCGTGCAATCTGGCTATGACCAACAAGGAGTGAATCATGATCGACTTTTATACCGCCGCAACCCCCAATGGCTTCAAGGTGGCCATTGCACTGGAAGAGCTGGGATTGCCCTATCGGGTCATTCCTCTCGATCTCTCGGCACTGGATCAGAAGAAGCCCGAGTTTCTCGCCATCAACCCCAACGGCCGCATTCCGGCCATCGTCGATCGGGATAATGACGATTTTGCCGTATTCGAGTCGGGTGCCATCCTTATCTATCTGGCGGAGAAAACGGGCAAATTGTTGCCGGCGGACCCCAAACGCCGCTCTCAGGCCATTCAGTGGTTGATGTTCCAGATGGGCGGGGTAGGGCCCATGATGGGGCAGGCCAACGTCTTCTACCGCTACTTCCCCGAGAAGATCCCCGCCGCCATCGAACGTTACCAGAAGGAGGGGCGCCGCCTGTTCGAGGTGCTCGACAGCCATCTGGCTCATCACGAATATCTGGCGGACGAGTACAGCATCGCCGATATCGCCACCTGGCCCTGGGTGCGGATTTATGACTGGAGCGGCATCTCCATCGAGGAGTTACCCCATCTGCAAGCCTGGATGGAGCGGATGGCCGAGAAGCCTGCCTGCCAGAAGGGGATCACCATACCACCGCGCAAAGAGCAGCCGGATGAGCTGATCAAGCAGGCGCAGCAGATGGTAACACGTTGATTTTTAACTGCTGACGGGGCGTGAAGCCCCGTAATATTAGAAAAACTAAGGCAAGCCGATTATAAAGATTCGTTCGTTTTTTGTGAGCTGAGTCACTATGATGCCCTCATACCACCAATCGTCCTGTGCGGTGGCTTGGCGGGCTCCCCGCCTACTGTTTCCAACACTGTTTTTGATTGCATCACAGCCTCTGTGATCAGATTCCTCTGGGCCATTTTGTGCCAGAGGGCGGCAGCTTTTTTTCGATTTTTTGGGACTGATATGGATCGGCACAGTTTTTATCCGTTGTTTTTACTGACCATTCTGATGGTCGCTGTGGGCCAGATGACCCAGACCCTCTATGTCCCCTCCATTCCCATGATGGCGGGGGACTTCAATGTGGCCTCGGGCCAGTTGCAGGCGGTGATGGCCTGTTACCTGATCCCCTATGGCCTCTCCCAGTTTGTCTACGGGCCGCTGTCGGATCGCATCGGTCGTCGTCCGGTGCTGATCGTCGGCATGATGGTGTTTCTGGTGGGCACCCTGATCATTCAGGTCATCCCCCATTTTGCCGCCTTGCTGGTGGGCAGCTTTATTCAGGGACTGGGCACCGGTGCCGGTGGCGCCATGAGCCGTACCGTGATGCGCGATCGCTACAACGGCGCCGAGCTCAACCGCGCCAACAGTCTGGTGAGCATGGGGGTGATCTTCTCCCCGCTGCTGGCGCCTGTGCTTGGGGGCTGGCTGACCGAGCTGTTCAACTGGCGTGCCGGTTACTGGTTCCTGTTCGGTTTTGGGGCCGTAGCCACTCTGGCGATCATGGCCTGGTTTGGTGAAACTCTGCCTGCTGCTGCCCGTCATCCACTGCGCGTCGGTGCTGCCTATCGCCATGTGCTGGGCAACCCCAAGTTTCAGGGCAACCTGCTCTGCCTGATGGCGACCTTTGCGGGACTCGCGGTATTTGAAGCGGCGGCCGGTGTGCTGCTCGGCGATGTGCTGAAACTGAGCGCCCGTACCGTGAGCGTGCTGTTCGTGCTGCCGCTGCCCGGCTATTTGTTCGGGGCCTGGCTCTCTGCCAAGCTGAGCTTCCGTTTGACTCAGGGCAAGCTGATGCGTCTGGGGATCGCCTTTCTGGCGCTGGGGTCGCTTATCATTCTGGTGCCGGGGCTGTTCGGGATGGTGAGTGCCGCCTCGCTGGTCGGTGGTGCGGCCGTCTACTTCATCGGTAGCGGCATTCTCTACCCGACCGCCACTTCCTGTGCCATCGAGCCCTTCCCGGGGCAGGCCGGCACCGCGGGGGCCATTCTCGGCGGGATGCAGAATCTGGGTGCCGGTGTGGTGACCCTGCTGGCGGCCGGTTTCCCGATGACCGGTCAGGTGACTCTGGGGGCCATCATGACCCTGATGGTGCTGATCGTGGCGCTGAGTTTTGTCTGGCTGCGCCACCATGGCTCGCCGCACGAGCAGATGGCGATTTGATGCCCGCGCTTGCTCTCTGAAAGCCCGCCTTCTGGCGGGCTTTTTCTTTGCCAGAACCTAATGCGGTCTACTGCTCGGCCTGCGTCAAGGTGCGTTTGCCGGTTCACCTTCTGCCACCAGTTCAAGAAAGGCGCGCATGGCGGGGGTGATGCTCTGCTGGCGGGTCAGAAAGGCGGTATGGCCGATATTCTCCAGTGGAGCGAGTGGCAGGCAAACGAGATCCGAGAGCTTGCTGGCAGAGCGGGCAAGGCCTGCGCTGACGATGGCCCAGCCCAGCCGGTGGCGTACGGCGCTGACCAGATGGAACAGCGAGTCGGTCTCCAGTACCACGTTGAGCGAGGTTCCCCCCTGCTCGGCGGCGCGATCCAGATACTGACGAAATTGCATGGTACGGCTGGGCAGCACCAACGGCTGTTGCTGCAGTTCAGCAAGCGCAATGTCACCGCTGTGCGGGTACAGATCCGCTTCGTCACGGTTCATCAGCACCGCCATCTGGTTGGCGCCTTGCGGGTAGACATGAAAGGCGCGCCGGCCAGCTCCGCCAACCGGTTCATCAAATCCCAGTCCGATATCGCACTGATGCAACTCCAGCTGTGACAGCAGCGCTTCGTTGCTGAGCACCGACAGGCGAATGACGATATCGGGATAGCGCTGCTTGCAGCGTGCGATAAACGGCATGATGTCGAGATTGGACTGCGGCACGATGCCGATGCGCAGGGTGCCGGAGAGTTCGCCTTGGAACAGGGCCAGCTCCTGTTTGAGCGCCTCCTGTTCCAGCAACATTCGTTCGGCATACTGGCGTACCAGCTCGCCGGCCTCGGTCAGGGCGACAAACTGGCTGGTGCGTACCACCAGATCGGTGCCGACACTCTTTTCCAGGGCAGTAATGCTGGCCGAGAGGGTCGGTTGGGTGATGTGGCAGGCTTTGGCCGCTTTGGCAAAATGCTGGTGTTTGGCCAGCTCGTGAAAGTAGTGAAGTTGCTTGATGTTCATCTGGTTGTAGTGGAGGCAGTGGAACCGGCTATTGAAGAATTAATCAATTGAAAAAACATCTTCGATAGAGCAACTCTATCAGGATATAGATTTATTTCATTGGTTTTGCGTCAGTCGCCGCTCTAAACTTGAATGCAGTTTGCATTTTTAGGCCAACCTGCATGCCTGCCCATTCTCCCGTCGCAACCCCCGCCAACTTGCCGTCACTGGATCATCTGGTGGAGGAGATAGCCGTCGCCATCAACATCAATGGCATCAACCATGCTGTGATGATGGCGACCCCGGACGATCTCGACGACTTTGCGGTCGGCTTTCTGTTTGGGGAGGGGATCATCCGGCACAACCACGAGGTCCACGATATCCAGATTGGGCCGGCCGAGCAGGGGATGGTGCTGGACATCACCATCGCCAACCGCTCCCTGGCTGCTTTGACCGAGCACAAGCGCCGGTTGACCGGGGCGACCGGTTGCGGCATCTGCGGCGTGGCGGCGGTAGAGCAGGCGTTGCCCGCCCTGTCGGTGTTGCCGTTGACGCCGCCATTGGATGGGGCCTTGCTGGCGGGGCTGCGTGCGCAGATCGCCCAGTGGCAGCTCAAGGGGCAGCAGCATGGTGCCCTGCATGCGGCGCTGGCGCTGGATGCCGAGGGGCGGATCCTCCACTGCCTGGAAGATATCGGGCGCCATAATGCCCTCGACAAGCTGATCGGCCTGCTGCTGCGTCAGCACCGTGCGTGCGACACCCTGGTGGTGACCAGCCGCTGCGGTAGCGAGCTGGTCCAAAAAGCCGTCCGCTTCGGCGCCCGTCATCTCATCTGCCTGGCATCGCCCAGCCAGCTGGCGGTCAGGTTGGCCCTCAAATACAACCTCAACGTCGTTCATATTCCCAAGTTTGATGCCCCGGTCAGCTATCCGAGCTATCGCCCGGCGGATCCCATCGGAGAGTGCCATGAGTCATATTGAAAAGCCCGCCAAAGCCGGCGGTTTTTCGTCCCTGCAATCCACCATGAAACAGGTGCTGCGCAGCCAGAAGACCCGTCAGAACATCAAGAACCTGCTGCGGGTCAACCAGACCGACGGCTTCGATTGCCCGGGGTGTGCCTGGGGTGACAACGACCACGGCACCTTCCAGTTTTGTGAGAACGGCGCCAAGGCAGTGGCCTGGGAGTCCACCGGCAAGACGGTGGGGGCCGAGTTTTTCGCCGCCCACTCGGTGCGCCAGCTGGCCAGCCAGAGCGACTACTGGCTCGAGTATCAGGGGCGGCTGACCGAGCCGATGCGCTACAATCCGGCGACCGATCACTACGAGTCGATAAGCTGGGATGACGCCTTCACCCTGATTGCCGACACCCTCAAGGGGCTGAATAGCCCGGGCGAGGTGGAGTTCTACACCTCGGGGCGTGCCAGCAACGAAGCTTCCTACCTCTATCAGCTGTTTGGTCGCCTGTTTGGCACCAACAACTTCCCCGACTGCTCCAACATGTGCCACGAGGCGAGCGGGGTAGCGCTGATCCAGTCGGTCGGCATCGGCAAGGGGACTGTGGTGCTGGATGACTTCGACCAGGCTGATGCGGTGTTCGTCTATGGTCAGAATCCGGGTACCAACCACCCGCGCATGATGAATGCCCTGCGTCAGGCGGCGCGCGGCGGCTGCAAGATCGTCAGCTTCAACAACTTGAAAGAGGTGGCGCTGGAGCGCTTTGCCAGCCCGCAGAGCCCGCTCGAGCTGCTGACCCCGGCGGCCACCACCATCAGCCACCAATACCTGACGCCGAAACTGGGTGGCGACATGGCCGCCATCCGTGGCATGGCCAAGTACATCCTGGAAGAGGTGCCAGAGGCGGTGGATCGCGACTTTATCGCCCGCCACACCCGCCACTTTGCCGAGTACGAGGCGCAGATGCGTGCCACCGACTGGGCGGCGATCGAGCAGCAATCCGGCCTGACCCGCGCCGACATCGTGCAGGCTGCCCGGGTATTTGCCGCAAGCCAGCGCATTATCAGTTGTTGGGCCATGGGGGTGACCCAGCACCTGCACTCGGTTGATACCATTCGCGAAATCGTCAACCTGCACCTGATGCGCGGCCAGATTGGCAAGCCGGGGGCGGGGCTCTGTCCGGTACGGGGTCACAGCAACGTGCAGGGCAACCGCACCATGGGGATCAACGAAAAGCCGACCGCCGCCTTTATCGACCGGCTCGAGCATCACCTGCAGGTGAGCCTGCCACGGGCCCGCGGCCACAATGTCTATGAGGCGCTCAAGGCGCTGCACGAAGGCAAGAGCAAAGTACTCATCTCCTTGGGCGGCAACCTGGCTGCAGCGGCGCCCGATACCGACTTCACCTATGGGGCGATGAAAAAGGCAGAGCTCAACGTGCAGATCAGCACCAAGCTCAACCGCAGCCATCTGCAGGTGGGCAATGCAGCGCTGATCCTGCCCTGCCTCGGCCGTACCGAGCTCGATATCCAGCGCAGCGGCAACCAGAAAATCACGGTGGAGGACACCTTCAGCATGGTGCACGCCTCGACCGGCGCAGCCGAGCCGGTGTCGCCCCTCTGCCTCTCCGAGACCGACATAGTTGCGCGGATGGCTCATGCCACCGTGGGCAGCGAGCGGGTCGACTGGCTGGCTCTGCGCGATGACTATGCCCGTATTCGCGATCTCATCGAGCAGACCATCGCCGGCTTTGCCGATTTCAATGCCCGCATCCAGCAGCCGTGCGGTTTTCATCTCGATAACTCCGCGGCGCTATTGACCTGGAATACCGCCAGCGGCAGCGCCGAGTTTCGCGCCAGTACCCTACCGCAATCAGTGTTGCCGGAGTGTACCCGCCATGCCGAACAGATGGCGGATCAGCCGGTACTGCTGCTGCAGAGCCTGCGCTCTCACGATCAGTACAACACTACTATCTACGGCATGGATGACCGCTATCGCGGCATCAAGGGCCAGCGCAACGTAGTGTTCATGAACGAGGCGGATGCTCGCCAGTTTGGCTTTGCCGAAGGGGATCGGGTCGACATGGCGGCCATCTGCAACGATGGGCGCGAGCGCTGCGTGACGGGTTTTGTGGTGGTGATCTACGAGATCCCGCGTGGCAACATCGCGGCCTACTATCCGGAGACGAACCCGCTAGTGCCTATCGACAGTATCGGCGCCGGTTCGTTTACCCCCACCTCCAAGTCCATTCCGGTGCTGGTGACAGCCTCCCGCCAGCCAGAGAACCTGTTGCTGGTCAAATAAAAGCGCTAACGCGACTGGCTGCGCTCACACAGCCTGCACAGTGAATGCGGTGATGCCCCGGGTGAGTTTTTCATCCGGGGCATTTTTCAGCTCTGAAAGGGGTAGGGAGCGTTGATCATCAGGCAAAGAAAAAGCCCGTCACGCTGGTGACGGGCTTTTGCTGTTGGTACCCCGAGATGCCGTTGCCGGTTTGGGCCCTTGAACCGTCGGTTCAAGGCGGGGATCGGATCTGACCGCAGGCTTCTCGGTCGTGCCGAGCATGCGCAATAGCCAGAAGGCAGATCCCCTGTTTGGTATGAATATCGGCTCGGGGACTTGAACCGGCTGACAAACATCCCAGGGAATTTTAAAACGGTTTGCGATTAGGGCTGCTGCCCCTCTTCGCTGGAATCACCATATTGTCCGTGCTCGATCAGGGCCGCTTCGATGGTGCGCTGCAGCATCTTGATCCGCTTGTCCATGGTCTCAGAGTATTGGTGGTTCTTCTCTTTTTCAAGGCAGAGCTCATGACAGAAATTGAGCGCCGCCATGATAGCCAATTGCTCGTTGCTGGAGACTTTGGAACGTTGACGCAGGTCGATCAACTTGTCGGTCAGCTGCTCGGCGGCCTGGCGCAGGGCATCCTGTTGTCCCAAGGGACAGGATACCTTGTAGGGACGTCCCAAAATGACGATTTCTACGGCCTCTGTGCTCATGCCTTCCTCAATACGGCGGAGCTGATTTCCGCCTTTATCCACGTGGACAACTGGGCGGGACTATATAGCGCAGATGCATAAGTTTCAAGGCCTTGCTGGCTCTGCAAGAGGGAGAATGCTAGGATCCTGACCATTAATTCTGCAAATTTGCCTGAACTTTGAGCGGATCCTCTATGAGCAAAACAAACCCCCTTAAATATGCGGCTGTGGCCGACATCATGGAGCAGCATGAGCTGATGGCCAGTGCAGTCGAGGCCCATGGTGTGATCTGCGGTCTGGTGTGTGGTGGTGTGGCACTGGATGAGAAGAGCTGGGTCCCCCATTTCAACGATTTGGTGAACGACGGTTTCGGCCTGCCGGCCCCGGTGCGCCAGGTGATGACCGATCTTTATCACAATGTGGTCGAGAGCCTGATGGCTCAAAAAGGGGTGGAGTTGTTGCTGCCAAGCGATGACACACCCCTCGATGAGCGGATCGATGCGCTGGTGGACTGGTCACAGGCGTTTCTGGCCGGTTTCGGTGTTGTGCAGCAGGAGCTGTCGCGTGCGTCGGAAGAGCTGCAGGAGATGATCCAGGATATCGCCAGCATCACTCAGGTCTCTGCCGAGTTCGATCAGGAAGATGACGAGAACGAAGCCTCCTTCTTGGTGCTCTACGAACACGTCAAGCTGGGGGTCATGATGGCCTTCGAAGAGTTTGGCAAGCGCCCCGATACCCCGAGCGCGCCGCCGACCCTTCATTGAGGTGCGGGTCAACGCGACCCTTACTGAATCTGCAAGAGCGCCTGATGGCGCTCTTTTTTATTCCCTTGTGGTGGCTAACCCTGTGAGGCGCAACCGGTTTTTTGCCGGTGACCTCGCATTCGGCCAGCGGCTTTGTGATAGCATGAGGCCACCTTTTTCACTTCTTCCTCTCTGCTTATGTCTCAATCTGATGTGCAACAGGTCGATGTCACCCTGGTCGGCGGTGGAATGAGCGGTGCCGTGCTGGCCCTCTCGCTGGCAGCCCTGCTTCGATCCGATGGCTCCCCCCTCGAGATCCTGCTGCTGGAGGCAAGCGTCCCCGAACAGCACACCCATTCAGGGTTCGACGCTCGCGCCATTGCGCTCTCGGCCGGTACCTGTGATGCGCTGTTGCGACGCGGACTCTGGTCGCTGTTTGCCCCCCATTGCGCCCCTATTACCCAGATTCATGTCTCGGATCGGGGCCACTTCGGTCAGGCTCGCCTGTCGGCTGCCGAATACGGTCTGCCCGCGCTGGGCCAGGTGATCGAGCTTGCCGCTGCCGGTCATGAGCTGCAACGGGCGATGGCGGCCTCGCCCAATATCCGAGTCTGTTGTCCGGCCCGGGTGAGCGAGATTGTGCCCGATGAGGAGAAGGTGACCCTCACCCTCGAGAGTGGTGAACAGATTGAGACCCGCCTGCTGGTGGCGGCAGACGGCGGCAACTCCTTTGTGCGTCAGCACTTCAAGTTGCCGGTGACCTGCCACGACTTTGAGCAGCACGCCATCATCGCCACGGTCAAAACGGCGCAAGACCCTGAGGGACGCGCCTTCGAGCGTTTTACCGAAGGGGGGCCGTTGGCCCTGCTGCCGATGCAGGAGGGGCTCTCCTCGCTGGTGTGGAGCGTCGGGCAGTATGAGGTGGATGAGCTGATGGCCCTCGATGAGGTGGCGTTTCTTGCTCGTCTGCAGCAGGCCTTTGGCTGGCGGCTCGGCCGCTTCGAGCGATGTGGCGTGCGTCACGTCTATCCGCTCATTCTGACCGCCTGCGACTACCCGTTGGCCCAGCGTACCGTGCTGGTCGGTAATGCCGCCCACGCCCTGCACCCCATCGCCGGACAGGGCTTCAACCTCGGGATGCGGGATCTGGACCTGCTTACCGGCGCCGTAGCCAAGGCGTTGGCAGAGGGGGAGGATATCGGCAGCTTCAAGGTACTGAGTGGCTACTGGCAGCAGCGTCAGCGCGATCAGGAGCAGACCGTCTGGCTCACCTCTTCGCTGGCCCAGCTTTTCTCCAATGGTCACGATCCGCTGGTGGCGGGGCGCAATCTGGCGCTCACCCTGATGGGGCGATTCCCATGCCTCAAGGCACCGCTTGCCTCGCGTACCCTGGGCTTTGTCGCTGATGTGTGCGGCAACTAGCCAGCACTTGTTGAGTGGAACATGTCGACCGGAAGATGGTGACCGCCATTCGTTGAGCAAAACGTAATGAATAAAGAGGGAATGCCTGCGGGCATCCCCTCGCTGGCCAGCCGGTCAGCCCTGAAAGGATGAGATGATGCAGATGCAAAATGTGGATGTGGTGATTGTCGGTGGCGGCATGGTGGGGCTGGGGCTCGCTGCGGCCCTGAAACATAGCGCCCTCAAGGTGCTGGTGGTGGAGGGGCAATTGCCCGACCCGCAGCTGGGGGAGGTGGCCGATAACCGGGTCAGCGCCCTGAGTCTGGCCAGCCAGCAGACCCTGCGCCATGTCAGCGCCTGGGACGGCATTGAAGCGCGCCGCCTGCAGGCCTACGACAAGATGGCGGTGTGGGAGCAGGACAGTTTTGGCCATATCGACTTCGATGCCGCCAGCCTGCGTCAGTCCAACCTCGGCCATATCGTCGAGAATCGGGTGATCCAGCTGGCGCTGCTTGAGGCAATTGAAGGTGCCAGCAATATCCAGTTGCTGACCCCCGCCAGAGCCAAGAGTCTGCAGAGCGGCCCGGCGGGCGCCCTGCTGCTTCTTGAAGATGGTCAGGCCATCTCGGCCAAACTGGTGGTGGCTGCCGATGGCGCCCACTCCTGGGTGCGCCGTCAGGCTGATATCCCGCTTACCAGCTGGGATTATGGCCACCACGCGCTGGTGGCGACGGTGCGCTGCGCCGAACCCCATGAAGCTGTTGCTCGCCAGATCTTCACCCCGGATGGCCCGCTAGCCTTTTTGCCGCTGTGGCAGGAGAACCTCTGTTCCATCGTCTGGTCGCTGCCTGCGGCCCGCGCCGAGGCGCTCTGCACCTGCGATGACGAGCAGTTCAATCGCCAGCTTACCGCCGCCTTCGATGCCCGGCTCGGTCTGTGCAAGGTGGAGGGGCCGCGCAGCGCGATTCCTCTTACCGCCCGCTATGCCCGCGACTTTGCCCGCGAGCGGCTGGTGCTGGTGGGAGATGCCGCCCACACCATCCACCCGCTGGCGGGGCAGGGGGTCAACCTTGGCCTGCTGGATGCTGCCGCGCTGGCGGAGCAGATCTTGCAAAATCATGCCGCGGGTGAGGATATCGGCCTGCTCGCCAACCTGCGCAGCTACGAGCGCTGGCGCAAGAGCGAAGCGGCTCGCATGCTGGCGGCGATGGAGGGGCTCAAGCGGCTGTTCAGCGGGGCCAACCCGCTCAAGAAGCTGGTGCGGGGCGTCGGGTTGCGCGCGGCCAATCTGCTGACGCCCTTCAAGGAGGGGGTGATCCGCGCCGCTATGGGGCTGGAGGGCGAGTTGCCCGCATTGGCCCGTCCTGACTGGGCTGTTGCTGCGACCAAGGGCAGTGCCATGCAGGCCAAGGGTGAAAAAAACTAATATTACTCGCCGTTTTTGACAACAAAAGTAATCCGACAAGGCTGATGACCCATTTTGGGTGTCAGCCTTTAATTTTGCTCTGAAGCGAAACGTTTTTCTGCAAATTGTGACGAAACGGTAAAAATCAAAATTTAATCTCGCCTGAGTCGGCTTATGGCTGTTTTTATCACTGCATTTATCTTAGTGTCTGGAGTCAGTTTTACGGGAGGGGATTAGTTTTTTTTGAGCGGCACGCTCGCCTGCTTGTCATATAATCCGCTCCGTTCAAGGAATCCCTCTTGCCTGGCAAGGGCAGGAGCGAGCACACACTTTTGGATCCGGTCGCTTTTTGCTGTACGTAGTGCAGTCAGAGCGGTGGCGCGGGTCGCAAGGGTGGTCGCCAAAGCGAAAAGGCTTTTTGCTAAGGAAAGAATGCGATGATCCAGACTACTGTACTGCATCCCAAACACCTGGAAGCCGGCGCCAAGATGGTGGACTTCCACGGTTGGGAAATGCCCATCAACTACGGCTCCCAGCTGGAAGAGCACCACGCGGTGCGCAGCGATGCCGGCATGTTTGATGTCTCCCACATGACCATCGTCGATTTGACCGGCGAACGGGTCAAAGCCTTTCTGCAACACCTGCTGGCCAACGATGTGGCCAAACTCACTGCCCCCGGCAAGGCCCTCTACAGCGGCATGCTCAATCCGGAAGGCGGCGTGATCGATGACCTCATCACCTATTACCTGACCGATACCTTCTACCGGCTGGTGGTCAACTCCGCTACCCGCGAGAAGGATCTGGCCTGGATCCGCCATCACGCCATCGATTTCGATATCACAGTGACCGAGCGTCCCGAGCTTGCGATGATTGCGGTGCAGGGCCCCAACGCCAAGGTCAAGGCTGCTGCTGTGCTGAGCGCCGCTCAGCGTACCGCCGTGGTGGGGATGAAACCCTTCTTCGGCGTGCAGGCTGGCGATCTCTTTATCGCCACCACCGGTTACACCGGCGAAGATGGTTATGAAATCGTGGTGCCGCAAGAGAAAGCCTGTGAGCTGTGGCAAGCGCTGCTGGATAACGGCGTCGCCCCGTGCGGCCTCGGTGCCCGCGATACCCTGCGCCTAGAAGCGGGGATGAACCTCTACGGTCAGGACATGGACGAGTCAATCTCTCCGCTTGCCGCCAACATGGCCTGGACCATCGCCTGGGAGCCGAGCGATCGCAACTTCATCGGCCGCGACGTGCTGGAAGCGCAGAAAGCGGCGGGCAATCAGCCCAAGCTGGTTGGTCTGGTGATGGAAGAGAAAGGGGTGCTGCGTGCCGGCATGCCGGTTACCTTCACCGCGGCAAACGGTGAGAAGCGGGAAGGTGTGATCACCTCCGGCTCTTTCTCCCCCACCCTGGGCTACAGTATTGCCCTGGCACGGGTGCCCCGTGATATCGGTGAACTGGCCGAGGTGGAGATCCGCAAGAAGCTGGTCACCGTGAAGGTCACCAAGCCTGCTTTCGTCCGTAACGGCCAGAAGCTGGTTTAATACCGTCTTGGGGGAGGGCAGTGCCTCCCCCATCGCTTTTCATATTCGTTTTTAAACGCGACTCAAAGATCAAAGGAAGCACAAATGAGCCATATCCCGAGCGAACTGAAATATGCCACTTCCCACGAGTGGATCCGTGTTGAAGCCAACGGCGAGGCCGTGGTCGGTATCACCGAACACGCCCAGGAGCTGCTGGGTGACATGGTGTTTGTCGAGCTGCCGGAAGTGGGCAAGCAGGTCAGTGCCGGTGACGACTGCGCCGTGGCCGAGTCGGTCAAGGCGGCCTCCGATATCTACAGCCCGGTGAGTGGCGAGATCATTGCCGTCAACGAAGAGCTGGAAGGGAGCCCCGAGCTGGTCAACTCTGACCCCTACAGCGCTGGCTGGCTGTTCCGCATCAAGCTCGATGACGAGAGCGAGCTGGCCAACCTGCTGGATGCCGAAGGCTACCAGAACGTGGTGGACGAAGAGTAATGCCCCCGGGCCCTGCCAACACAGCAGGGCCCCTTTGTATGACCGCCAGCCGGGCAAGCACCGGCCGGTGGAAGGGTGAAGTCGCCCGCGCTTGCCGTTTGCCAGCCTGGGAGCCTAGGGGCAAACAGGCCGGTTCGCAACAAGGCGATCCCCTCTCGATGCTGCCGCAGCATCCGGTGCCGCGCCCTGTCTGCGGGACCCAGAACATGAGTGGAGTCGGTATCAGCCGACGATCAGGAACATCAGGTCTTGGTTATCAGGATGTCATGCCAGGACTTATTTATCAGGAAATAGGGAAATGACCCAGTCACTGTTTGAACTCGAGCAAAAAACCGATTTTGTCCGCCGCCATATCGGCCCGGGCGAGGAAGAGCTGCGCCAGCTGCTGGCGACCGTCGGGGCCGAAAGCCTGGACGATTTGATTGAACAGACCGTGCCCGCCGCCATTCGCCTGCCGGGCCCGCTGGGGATCGGTGCCGGCATGACCGAAGTGGAGGCGCTGGCCAAGCTCAGGGGCTATGCCGCTCAGAACAAGATTGCCAAGAGCTACATCGGCATGGGTTATCACGATACCCATGTGCCCCACGTCATTTTGCGCAACGTGCTGGAAAACCCGGGCTGGTATACCGCTTACACCCCGTACCAGCCCGAGCTGGCGCAGGGCCGTCTCGAAGCCCTGCTCAACTTCCAGCAGCTGACGCTGGATCTCACAGGCATGGATCTGGCAAGCGCCTCCCTGCTGGATGAAGCGACCGCCGCCGCCGAGGCGATGGCGCTGGCCAAACGGATGGCCAAGTCCAAATCCAACCTCTTCTTTGTGGCCGATGACGTGCACCCGCAGGTGATCGACGTGGTCAAGGAGCGCGCGGTTCACTTCGGTTTCGACGTGGCGGTTGGCGCTGCGAGCGATGCAGTGAGCGAAGAGGTGTTCGGGGCCCTGTTCCAGTACCCCACCACCACAGGTGAGGTGAAAGATCTGCGTGCCCTGATTGCCGCGGTACAGGCCCAGAAAGGGCTGGCCTGCGTCAGCGCCGATCTGCTCTCCCTGCTGCTGCTCAAATCCCCGGGTGAGCTGGGTGCCGACGTGGTGTTGGGCTCCGCCCAGCGCTTTGGTGTGCCCATGGGTTACGGTGGCCCCCACGCCGCCTTCTTCGCCACCCGCGATGCCTACAAGCGCTCCATGCCGGGCCGCATTATCGGCGTCTCCAAGGATGCCCGCGGCAAGGCTGCGCTGCGCATGGCGATGCAGACCCGCGAGCAGCACATCCGCCGCGAGAAGGCCAACTCCAACATCTGTACCGCTCAGGTGCTGCTGGCCAACATGGCGAGCTTCTACGCCGTCTACCACGGCCCGGTGGGGCTGAAAACCATCGCCTCCCGCGTGCACCGTCTCACTACCATTCTGGCGCTTGGCCTCAAGGCCAAGGGTGTGGCTCTCAAGCATGCCAGCTGGTTCGATACCCTGACCGTGCAGACGGCAGATAAAGCAGCACTCATTGCCAAGGCCGAGGGGCTCGGCATCAACCTGCGTGCAGACCTCGACGGTGCGGTAGGGGTGTCGCTCTCGGAAACCACCACCCGCGGCGATGTGGCCGAGCTGTTCGAACTGTTCCTGGGCGCAGGCCACGGCTTGGATATCGAGGCCCTCGACCAGTCGGCTCAGGCCCATCACGCCATCCCGCAGGATCTGCTGCGCACCGACGCCGTGCTGACCCACGAGGTGTTCAACAAGTACCACTCCGAAACCGAGATGCTGCGTTATATCCACCGTCTCGAAGCCAAAGATCTGGCGCTCAACTACGCCATGATTTCGCTCGGCTCCTGCACCATGAAGCTCAACGCCACCGCCGAGATGATCCCGGTGACCTGGCCCGAGTTCGGCAAGTTGCACCCGTTCGCCCCGCTCGCACAGGCCAGGGGCTACCAGCTGCTGCTGGCCGACCTCGAAAACTGGCTAGTGAAGGTGACCGGTTACGATGCGGTCTGCATGCAGCCCAACTCAGGTGCTCAGGGCGAATACGCAGGTCTGCTCGCCATCAAGAAGTACCACGAATCCCGCGGCGAGGGACATCGCGATATCTGCCTCATTCCGGCTTCTGCCCACGGTACCAACCCGGCCTCTGCCCAGATGGCGGGGCTCAAGGTGATCGTCACCGCCTGTGACAAGTCCGGCAACGTGGATCTCGACGACTTGCGCGCCAAGGCCGCCGAGGCGGGGGATCAGCTCTCCTGTCTGATGGTGACCTACCCCTCCACCCACGGGGTGTATGAGGAGACCATCAAGGAGGTGTGCGACATCGTTCACCAGCACGGTGGTCAGGTCTATCTGGACGGCGCCAATATGAACGCGCAAGTTGGATTGACGGCACCGGGCTTTATCGGGGCGGACGTCTCTCACCTCAACCTGCACAAGACCTTTGCCATTCCTCACGGCGGTGGCGGCCCGGGCATGGGCCCCATCGGTGTGAAGAAGCATCTGGCACCGTTCGTGGCTGGTCACGCCGTGGTCAAGACCGACAAGGAGAGCCGCAACAACGGCGCCGTGTCGGCTGCACCGTTTGGTTCGGCCAGCATCCTGCCCATCAGCTGGATGTACATCGCCATGCTGGGTGACGAGGGGCTGAAGAGATCCACTCAGGTGGCCATCCTCAACGCCAACTACCTGGCCAAGAAGCTGGGGGAATCCTTCCCGGTGCTCTATTCCGGACGTAACGGTCGGGTGGCCCACGAGTGCATTCTGGATATCCGTCCGCTCAAGGAGGCTTCCGGCATCAGCGAGATGGACGTAGCCAAGCGGCTGATGGACTACGGCTTCCACGCGCCGACCATGAGCTTCCCGGTAGCGGGCACCCTGATGGTCGAACCGACCGAGTCGGAATCCAAGCGCGAGCTGGACCGCTTCGTCGAGGCGATGACGTCCATCCGCGCCGAGATTGCCAAGGTGCAGGAGGGGCAGTGGAGCCTCTCCGACAACCCGCTGGTCCATGCGCCGCACACCCAGGACGATGTGATGGATGCAGAGTGGTCCCGTGGCTACAGCCGCGCCGAGGCGGTCTTCCCGTCCGACGCCGTGCGCGCCGCCAAGTTGTGGCCCTCTGTGAACCGCATCGACGACGTCTACGGCGATCGCAACCTGTTCTGCTCCTGTATCCCGACTGAGGATTACGCCAAGTAAGTGGCGTTTAGTGATCACGATCATTTAAGTTGGAAACCGTGACATTGAAGTTGGAAACAAGCAATTAAGTTGGAAACTACTAGGGCCCTGCAATCAGAGGGCCCTTTTTCTACTACTGCTAGGAATTCACAAGATTACATAATGTGCTAACTTGCGGCTGTGCGAGCAGGTGGCTTTCAGGCAAGGTCAGAGTTGTTAGCAAAATCGATGACGTTTGAAGGGAACGGAGGGGGCTGTGATCTGATCACCACCATCCCCTTCCACTTTTCATAATGGGTTAATCGCTTCACCCCATCACCAACAGGTCTCTGATGAAGCGTGGCTCATTCACCTTCAAGGCTGTGTTCTTAAGATATAATCTCAAATCTTCTCAAAAACTTAAGACACTATGCAGTGTCCTGTCGTTACCAGTTGAGCGATGCTCAATGGGGACTAATCGAGCCCCTTTTTCCATATCACCACATAACCTGACGTCGTACTTGCGATCCACGTCAGGTGCTCGATGGTATTATCTGGATACTCTATACCGGTGCTCCTCGGCGAGACCTCCCAGAACGTTTTGGTCTACAACACCTTTCGACGTTGGAAGAGCATTGGTCGCATTGATGCCATCTTGAAGCGCTGCAACTGCATATCAATGAAGAAGGACTTATCGACTTCGACCTGTGTGGCATTGACGGCTCGAATGTCAGGACATCCAGAAATGTTGTCCGAGGGCTTAAAAAATTTCTGTTAATCAGGCGCTTGGTTGCTCGCGTGGCGGTTTCGGCAGCAAAATCCACTTGGTCACTGATGGTAATGATTTACCGCTGGAGTTCTGCTCTTCACCGGGGCAATCAGTGGAAATCAGATATGCGACAAGTGCGTTGGCCATGGTAAGGATACCGACCTTATCAGGCCGTTATCGCACGCGGCCAGCGGATCTTGTCTCAGATAGACCTATAGCAGCAGAGCTTTGCGGGCAGAACTCCGGCGCAGAAGGATAAAAGTGGTCATCCCGCTGCGTAGCGACAAGAAGCGGTACCATAAGGGACGTCCACTGGTGTTAGACAAAGCTAGTTATCGTAGGAGAAATGTTGTCTTGCTTGAGAGGCCCCTCTCGTTCGATATTAACCATTTTTCTGACTTGTTATCTCTAACGGGTGGTAAGTAACTGTTGGCTGATAAACAATTTTGAGAGATATTATGATAATAAGAATTTTTTATTATTCAGATGATGTATGTGAATAAAGAATAAATTCATCACTTTGCTCTCGCTTAATTATTTTCATATGTGAGTCATTATAAATAACTTTGATTGAGTTTTTATTCTCCATTCCATCTCTACCAACCTGTGTCAGATATGCTCTGATTCTTGATAGGTCTGAAACCTCATTGCCTTCACCATCTTGAATTGTCTTATAAATAATATAAACCTCTCCATCGTGGCTATTTATTTCATAGTGACCATGAGATTTGAATTTCGCTGTACCCTTAATACTGCTTCCGGTCAGATAAAGTGTAGAGGCAAAGTTCAATTCATTAATGATCACATGCCACACTTCGTGCCAGTTGGAACTTTCTCTGAATTTGTATATCTCTGCAAAAGAATCTTCGGTCTTTGGTGCTGATGAGAAAGAAATTAAATTCTTGTATTCTGCCCGCTCTACAAGTCTAATACTAACTAAATAAATTGAGATGGATAAAACCAAAAGTATGCAGGTAACTTTGCTTTTCATTTTTTCATGTCCGACACAATATAATTAACAATAATGTCATGGCTATACTTTTTTTTATCAAAACTGTAGTTAATGCCATTATTAACTAGTTCTCTTTTATGGAGACTGATAACTATGGACACACCGCTATCATCATAAAAAATTGCTTCCCCAGGTTGCATAACAAGCTCTATTTGAGCGAGCCAATTTGGGGGGATGAGTGTTTTTTTATGGATTATATCAATCCCATTAGAAGTCTGAGTTTTTATATACCCATTATCTATATAGAAATCAGTCGAGTTGGACATATAGAGGTAATGTATGTTTTTGCACGAAATAATCACAAAAAACATGGTTAGAAACCAGCATGGAAAATAGAAGAAATTGCTGGAACTTAATTGTTTTGTTTTTATCCATTCGAAACTATTTGTTGTTTTTCCTATATCGTCTCCCTTTCCACCATGATCGTTGGCTGACTCTACAGGTTGTGCTTCAAATGCATCCTGTAATAAGGGGGGATCAATCGTGGCTAATGTTATCTCATTTTCAATAATATTGACCTCACCAACATATTTATATCCCATTCTTGGTGCTGTAATTATAATGTCTTCATCTACACCACATTTTTTTATGGATAGGCGCAGGTTGGATATCGTTTTCGCAACAGATGAATTCGCAACCACTCGTCCACCCCAAGCGTAAGTCAATAGTTGCTCTTTACTAATGACTTTTCCGTGAGAGTTTAGAAACATCTCAAGTATTTTTGACTCAGTGTATGAGAGTGAGACTGATATATCATCACCAATATTTTTTATTTCATGTCTTATAGAATCAAAATATACACCATTGAATAGATAAACTGTTTTTTGTTCGGTCATTCTAGATACTCATTAAGCCACCCATGCTTCCAATTAAGTTTAACCACAATATTTTAAAAATCAACAGATTATTAGTGTTTTCTTATGCTCTCTATATATTCAACATGCAGAGTAACTGCTTTTTAAAGTATATGGTGTTTCGATTATGCAAATGTGCAGACATGCTCATGCGCTTCTAGCTAAAGCACATTTTGAGTTAATTCGTGTTGTGAAATCCATTTAGAATGAATGGAGATATTTACACACAAAGCACGCAATCTTGGTTAAGTTGTTGTTTTTAAACTAAATTTATTATTTTCTGAGGTTCTTTTTTTGGGATTTAATTAGATTTTTATTGGTGGTTTTTCTTTTTTTTAGATGGGGG
>NZ_JBFODO010000045.1:76359-103999 GCF_040908365.1 Aeromonas sp. R2-4 | reverse complement strand
TGAAATGATGGTGGGTCGTGCTGGATTCGAACCAGCGACCAATTGATTAAAAGTCAACTGCTCTACCGACTGAGCTAACGACCCATCTAAATCATTTTTTCTACAAACTGGTGGTCGTTACTGGGATCGAACCAGTGACCCCCTCCTTGTAAGGGAGGTGCTCTCCCAGCTGAGCTAAACGACCTGGGAATTCTGTCTCCACCGAGTGGAGAAAATGGTGGGTCGTGCTGGATTCGAACCAGCGACCAATTGATTAAAAGTCAACTGCTCTACCGACTGAGCTAACGACCCTCACCACGACCAGTTCCGACTGCATTACTGCTTCGGCTCTGACGGCGGCCTATATTACGGATTTAAATTTCCGGTGCAACAGAAAATTCGTAATTTAAATCCGTTTGCTCACTGTGCGTACAAATGCAGGCTGTTTTTACAGTAGCGTTACGAAAACAGTGACATACAGCAATGTTACAGCTTGGCCAGACTCTGTTTGGCCAACTGGGCCGGCGAGGTGTTGGGATAGCCCTTGATCACCTGCTCATAGAAGGATTTGGCTTCCGACTTCTTGCCATCCAGTTGCGCCAGCATACCCAGCTTCAGCAGCGCATCGGCTCGCTTGGGGGATTTGCTGTATTTGTTGGCCACGGTCGAAAACTGGGCCGAGGCACCGGCTCTGTCACCCTTGTTGAACAGCAACTGGCCGAGCCAGTAGTGTGCATTGGGAACATAGCCCGAATTGGGGTACTGCTTGATGAAGCCCTGGAAAGCCGGAATGGCTTTGTCGTAGTTCTTCTCTTTGAGCACCATGTTGACCGCTGCGTCGTAAGCCTGATTCTCATCCTGATTGGTTGAGTAATTGGCCGCAGCAGCCGGTGTAGCGGCAGCAGCAGGGGCCGCGGCGGCCGGCGCAGCCTGCTGGCTGCTGGCAACCTTGTCGAGCTCCTGGTAGAGCTGACGCTGGCGCTCTTGCGACTGTTCCATCTGGTAGGTCTGCTGCTCCAGCTGACCACGCAGCTCGGAGACCTCCCCTTGCAGGGAGTCGACCTGCTGCTGCAATTCAGCTTGCAGTCGCAGACGGGCATTGAGGGTGCGCTCCAGCAGGGCAACCCGATCTTCCAGGCTACCGGTGGGCACGATGGCGCCGTTGTTGCCGCTAAGGACAACCCCACCACTTGAGTCACCGCCCAGATCGCTGACCGGTGCCGCAGCTTGCGCATTCAGAGCAACCATTACGGCCAGCGCAACGACAGCTTGCTTGTACACAGATTTCATTCGGATCAAACCTTAGCGTTTAGTACAGATAAAACGGCCAGCGCCATCGTCGCTCGCATATACAGATTTCATTCGGATCAAACCTTGGCGTTTAGTGCAAATAAAACGGCCATCGAAATGGCCGCTTGCATATAAACGAACTTCGTTCGGTTTAAACCTTAGTAAACCAGAACCGCGCGGCGGTTTTTGGCAAAGGCATCCTCGGTGTGGGACATGTCCAGCGGCTTCTCTTCGCCATAGCTGACGATGGAGAGCTGCTCGGCCTGCACACCCAGGGTTTGCAGATACTTGGCAACAGCCTTGGCACGACGCTCGCCCAGGGCGATGTTGTACTCCGGAGTACCGCGCTCATCGGCGTGACCTTCGATCAGGACTTTAACGCTCGGGCGCTCGCGCAGGTAGCTGGCGTGGGCATCCAGCAGATCAGCGTACTGACCCTGGATATCGTAACCGTCGAACGGGAAGTAGATCACGTTGTCACGCTGCAGTGCTTCGAACTTCTGACGCATCTGCTCTTCCGGGGACAACATGCCGTTGGCGCCGCCGGTTTGTACACCGCCCATGCCGTCGGTCATACCTGATTCAGCGCCAGCGGCGTCGGAATCAGAAGAAGAACTACAAGCGGCCAGGGTGAACAGTGGCAGTGCGATGGCCAAACCCTTGAGCAGTTTATTGAGTTGCATGCTATTTCCTTAAACCTTTATAACAAAACAAAAAACAATTGGATTTTTATCAATTCAAGAAGGGCGACCAAGCTGGTGCACGAATTTCACCGCTACTGGTCGGAAGCACAGCCTTGAAGCGACCATCAGTCGACACCAACGCGAGACTCTTACGACCCTGATAGATGGTGGCATAAATGATCATGCTGCCATTGGGAGCCACACTTGGCGACTCATCCAGAGCACTCTGGGTAAGGACCAACAGGGCATTGTTTTCCATGTCCTGACGGGCAATACGATACTGTCCCTGAACACGGGTCACCATCACCATGATTTTGCCATCAGGAGTAATGGATGCACCCTGGTTGGATTCACCTTCCCAAGTCATCCGGCGAGTCATACCAGTCGCCAAATTTACGCTATAAATCTGGGGTTTGCCACCACGTTCAGAGGTGAACAACAAATTTTGCCCATCCGGCATCCAGGAGGGTTCGGTGTCGATCACACGGCTGGTTGTAACCCGGGTCAGCTGCTTGCTAGCGACATCAACCACATAGAGGTTCGGTGAACCATCTTTGGAGAGAACGATAGCCAGACGACGACCATCCGGAGACCACTCCGGCGCCCCGTTGATACCGCGGAAACTGGTGATCAGGCTGCGCTGCTGGGTGTAGATATCCTGCACGTAGATTTCGGACTTCTGGTTCTCGAAGCTCACGTAAGCCAGCTTGCTGCCATCCGGCGACCAGGCCGGAGACATCAACGGCTCGCGGGAGCGCAGCAGGGTCTTCTCGTTGTAACCGTCGTAGTCAGAAATACGCAGCTGGTACGGGAACTGGGTACCCTGCTGGACGGAGACGTAAGCCAGACGGGTCAGGAAGGCACCGCGCTCGCCAGTCAGACGCTCATAGACGATGTCGGAGATACGGTGGGCAAACTGGCGCATCTGGGCACCCGGGATGGTCGCCATGCGGCTATCCAGGATGTAACCGTTGCTCTCGCCACCTTGTGCCTTGGCCAGCTGGCCTTTCAGCACATCGACCAGCTCGAAGTTGACCTTGTAGGTGCCGTCACCGACTGCCGAAATGGAACCCACCACCACGGCTTCAACCCCTTGGGAGGCCCAGGGAGCGAAGTTGATCTCGCTGCTGCTGCTCGGGGTTTGCGGCATCTGGCCACGGGCCAGCGGCTTGAACTTGCCGCTGCGCATCAGGTCGTTGGAGACCACTTCCGCGATGTCCTGCGGCAACTGCCCGTTACCTTCCCACTTGAAGGGGGCGACAGCGATGGGGCGTGCGCTATCAATACCGCCGGTGATGACGATGTCCAGGGCCGCCTGGGCACTCTGGCCCAGCAACAAACAGCCAACCAAAGCAAAAAATACTTTTCTGATCATGGCTTAAATACTCGGTTCCAATATAGATGAGAGGTTAAATTCCTTTCTCGGCGAGAGGTTGCCAACCGGAGGCAAGCAACCTCGTTTTATCACGCTTAGATACTCGGTTCTAACTTCAGGTTAAATTCCTTCAACATCTCGAATGCCGCAGGATCCTTGGGCACAGGCAGTTGATTGGCTTTCAGAACAGCCGCCTTACCGGAACGACAGACCGCCGGGTCACCCTGGCCGTTATCTACCGATATGACAAAGCCACTGCTCGCAAGACGTACGCCGATAGTACATGTTTTGCCCCGCATGGTGGGATCCAAAATCATATACCGCTCAACAGTGGCCTTGATGAGCGCCGCATATTTGTCGACTTCGCCCTGGGCTGCTGCCGATGCCGCCTGACTGCGAGCATTGGCCTCAGCCGACAGCTGCTGCTGCATCATCTCTTCCATCTCTTTTTGCAGCTTGGCCTGCTCGGCTGCTTTACGCTTGCGCTCAGCCGCGATCTTGGCCTGCTTTTCGGCCTCTGCCTTGGCTTTCTTCTCTGCGTCAGCTTTTGCCTTTTTCTCAGCCTCTTCCTTGGCCTTCTTCTCGGCCTCGGCTTTGGCTTTTTTCTCTGCTTCTGCCTTGGCTTTCTTCTCGGCTTCGGCTTTGGCCTTCTTGTCAGCTTCCGCTTTCTTGGCCTTGGCTTCTGCCGCCTTGGCCTTCTCTTCGGCCTCTTTCTTCTCTTGTTCCTTTTTCTTCTTCAGTGCCAACGCCTTGCTCTCGGCTTCCGCCGCTTTACGCTCGGCTTCGGCCTTCTTGGCCTTCTGCTCTTCCAGCTTGCGGGCTTCCTCGGCTTTTTGGGCCTTCTCTTCCGCCTGCTTCTGCTCGGCCACCTTCTTCTGCTTCTCGGCCTCGGCCTTGCGAGTCGCCTCTTCGGCCTGCTTGCGCTTGGTCTCGGCGATGCGAAGCTGCTCCTGTTTCTGAGCCAGCTCGCGCTTGGCGAGATCCGTGTCTTCCTTAT
This sequence comes from Aeromonas sp. R2-4, assembly GCF_040908365.1. Taxonomy (NCBI): domain Bacteria; kingdom Pseudomonadati; phylum Pseudomonadota; class Gammaproteobacteria; order Aeromonadales; family Aeromonadaceae; genus Aeromonas; species Aeromonas sp. R2-4. The sequence continues at coordinate 99,675 of NZ_JBFODO010000045.1, read as the reverse complement.
CCTTCTCTTTCTCTACCTTTTGAGGCTTGGGCTGAGATTTCTGCTGCTGGATCTGCTTGGCCTGTTCGTTGAGGAAGTTCTCATCGAGCATGACGGCATTGACGATCTGCCCCTTCGATTCGGGTCGTTTCGGTTTGCTGAAATCGAGCCCGACAAACAGGATGATGCCGATGATCAGGTGCAGCAGAAACGACGCGATGAGATAACCGGAAATACCACGCTTCACATCCATCTCCGTTAGTTCACCGGATCTGTCATCAGGCCAACCTGAGGCACACCCGCTTTCTTGAGGGCCACCATCAACAGGATCACCTCTTCGTAGCGCACGGCCTTGTCACCCGCGACCACCACGGGGGCATTCTGGTTGATCGCCAGATAGCCCATGGCTTTTTCGGTGATGTATTGCTGCATCGCCTCTGGCGTGCCGCTTGGCACCGGCTCGTCATCGGCTTCGCCAGCCTTGATGACATACTCGCCTTCGGTATTGACGCTGACGATGAAGGGCGGCTTGGCATCTTCCGGCAACTGCTCGGACTCAGCCTGTGGCAGATCCACCTTGACCCCTTGCGTGATCACCGGCGTGACCGCCATAAAGATGATAAGCAGCACCAGCATGACGTCGATATAGGGAACCACGTTGATCTCGGCCACCTTCTTGCGCCGGATCCGCTGATAGGTTTGCATTACTGATCACCCTGCTGCTGTGCAATTTGACGGTTCAGAATGGTGGTGAACTCGTCCATGAAGTTGGCGTAGGCGTTCTCCAGCCGCTCGACCTTGTTGGAGAAGCGGTTGTAGAAGATAACCGCCGGGATAGCGGCAAACAGACCCATGGCGGTAGCGATCAGCGCTTCCGCGATACCCGGTGCCACCATTTGCAGGGTGGCCTGCTGCACCTGACCCAGGGCGATAAAGGCGTTCATGATCCCCCATACGGTACCGAACAGACCGATATAGGGGCTGATGGAGCCGATGGTCGCCAGCACCGGCAAGTTGGATTCCAGATCATCCACCGCGCGGGAGAGGGAGACGCGCATGGCGCGGTAGGTACCATCCATCACCGCATCCTGACCACGGGCACCGGCCTTGAGCAAGCGGGCATACTCCTTGAAGCCGGAGTAGAAGATATCTTCCATGCCTTCGATATCATCGCGGCGGGAAGAGGACTCCTGATAGAGGCGATTGAGATCGACCCCTGACCAGAAGCGATCTTCAAACTGTTCCGATGCGAGATTGGCCGCCTTGATCGCCTTTGAACGCTGGATAATCAGCGCCCACGAGACAATAGACATGCTCATCAGGGTCATCATGACCAGTTTTACCAACAGGCTGGCTTGCCAAAACAGGCCAATAAACGAAATTTCAGCGTGCACTTAACAGCACTCCCTTGATTTTTTCAGGTATAGCTACAGGTTTCATTTGCGGATGACTGACACAGGCTATCTGTACCATGGCCTGGGTGATCAGTCGTCCATCAGCCGCCAGGATCTGCTGCGAAAAGCGCAGGGATGCGCGTTTCACTTCAATCACTTGCGTTAATACATTCAATAGTTCATTAAAACGGGCCGCCGAGCGGAAATCGATCTCAGTTCGGCTCACCACGAAGGCATATCCCTCCTGCAGCCAGACGTCCTGTTCGACCCCTTTGGCACGAAGAAACTCGGTGCGAGCACGTTCCATAAACTTGAGATAATTGGCGTTGTAGACGATGCCCCCGGCGTCGGTGTCTTCGTAGTAGACACGCACCGGAAACTCAAAGACTTCCCCCATAACAATCTGTGATCCATTCGACAGTCAGATGGGGGGCTATCATAGCGCAGGGCTGAATAGGAAAGAAGCAGGGGGAGACAGGGAAATCCTGCCTCCCCCCGTTTTTTATGAAAGGAAATATGAATGTGTCAGCCAGAGGCCATACAACAAACTGGGCCAGGCGAGCCAGGGGTTGAACAGCACACGTCCGGGCAGGCTTTTCAGATGAAAGCCAAGCCCGTTAAGTACGCCACAACAGACGGCCCACATCAGCCAGGGAGCAAGCCAGAGACCATGCTCGCTGGTGTTGGCCGCGATCAGATTGGGGGCCTGTAAAATAGCGACGGCCAACAAGGCCGCCGCGAGTAACATCAACCCCTGCCACGGCTGCCGCTCCAGTGGAGCGGCCAGCCTGGCGAGTCGATCACTTGTTTTCATCGATCTGACGATCCATGTTCTCGGTGTGTTCCAGCCACAGCGCATTGATGATGCCAAATGCACAGGCCAGCAACAGCCCCAGGATCCAGGTGAAATACCACATTGTCAGCGCACCTCTTAATAGAGAGATTGTTGGTTATCTTCGATGTGCTTGTTGGTTACCCGGCCAAACATCTTGATGTAAGTCCAGATGGTGTAACCCAGCACAATCGGTACGAAGATCGCTGCAGCCACAGTCATCACCTGCAAGGTGTTGAAAGAGGCGGTAGCATCCCACATGGTCAGGCTCAGTGACGGCTCAAGGCTTGAGGGCATCACGAACGGGAACATGGAGAAACCGGCAGTGAGGATGACCCCGGCAATCGCCAGCGAGGAGCTGGTAAACGCCAGCCAGCCGATGTTCATGCGGGCAAACAGCGCAGTCAGCAGGCTCATGGCCAGACCCAGTACAGGGGCGGCCACCATCCACGGATAGAGGGTGTAGTTGTTCATCCAGGCACCAGCCTGCAGGACAACTTCCTTATTCATCGGGTTGGATACCGCGTCAGTCGCGGCAGCCTTGACGATGACATACCCTTCCATACCGCTTACCCACCAACCCGCGGCAGCAAACAGCACCAGGGTCAGTAGTGAGCAGATCATGGCGGCAGTGCGGGAACGAGCCAGCACTTCACCGTCGGTCTTCATCATCAACCAGGTTGCGCCCTGGGTGAGCAGCATGAACAGGCTCACCAGACCAGCCAGAATGCCGAACGGGTTAAGCAGACCAAAGAAGTTGCCGTGATAGGTCAACATCATGAACTGGTTAAACTCGAACGGAACGCCTTGCAGCAGGTTGCCAAAGGCCACACCAAAGACGATGGGCGGCACGGCACTACCGGCGAACAAGGCCCAGTCCCAGTTGCTGCGCCATTTGGCATCAGCACGCAGGGAGCGGTACTTGAAACCGACCGGACGCAGGAACAGCGCCATCAAGGTCAGGATCATCGCGATGTAGAAGCCGGAGAAGGTCGCGGCATACACCATCGGCCAGGCGGCGAACAAGGCGCCACCGGCAGTGACCAGCCAAACCTGGTTACCTTCCCAGTGCGGTCCCATGGTGTTGAGCATCACGCGGCGCTCGACATCTTTCTTGCCGACGAACGGGAGCAGTGCGCCTACCCCCATGTCGAAGCCGTCAGTGATGGCAAAACCGATCAGCAGCACGCCGACCAGAGCCCACCAGATGACACGTAGAGTTTCGTAATCAAACATGGTCGCTCTCCTTATGCCTTGATCTGTTCAAAGTGATACTTGCCAGTCTTCAGGCTGCTGGGGCCAAGACGGGCATACTTGAACATCAGGTACATCTCGATAACCAGAAGTACGGTATAGAACAGGCAGATACCGATCAGAGAGAACCAGATCTCGGCTGCAGGCAGGTTGGATGCAGAGAGGGAAGTCGGCAACACCTCTGCAATGGTCCACGGTTGGCGACCATATTCAGCCACAAACCAGCCAGCTTCAATAGCGATCCACGGCAGCGGGATACCCCACAGCAGACCCTTGAGCAGCCACTTGCGCTTGCCGATCTGATGACGGGCACTGTCATAGAAGGCCATACCAATCAGTACCAGCATCAGCATGCCGACGGCAACCATGATGCGGAAGGCGAAGAACAGCGGCAGTACCTGCGGGATGGAGTCATCCACGGCGGCCTTGATCTGCTCGTCTGTAGCATCGGTCACGTTGCTGGTGTAGCGCTTGAGCAGCAGACCGTAGCCCAGATCCTGCTTCACTTCGTCGAAACGAGCGCGGGTCTCGTCAGACTTGTCACCGGATTGCAGCTTGGTCAGCAGGTCGTAAGCGGTCATACCGTTGCGGACGCGCAGTTCGTGCTCGCTCTTCAGATCCTTCAGACCGGTGACCTGACCGTCCAGAGAACGGGTCGCGATAATGCCCAGTGCATAGGGGATCTTGATGGCGTAGTCGGTGCGCATCTCTTCCTGATTCGGAATACCGAACAGGGTAAAGGCGGCCGGAGCAGGTTCAGTTTCCCACTCGGCTTCGATAGCGGCCAATTTCACCTTCTGCACTTCACCGGTCTCGTAACCGGATTCGTCACCGAGGATCAGCACGGACACGATGGAAGCCATACCGAACGCGGCGGCAATAGCGAAGGAGCGACGGGCGAACGCCACATCACGATTCTTCAGCAGATAGTAGGAGGAGATACCCAGCACAAACATGGCGCCACAGGTATAACCAGCCGCCACAGTGTGGACGAACTTGACCTGAGCAACCGGGTTGAGCACCACGTCAGCGAAGCTCATCATCTCCATTCGCATGGATTCGAAGTTGAACTCGGCACCGACCGGGTTCTGCATCCAGCCGTTGGCGACCAGGATCCAGAGGGCGGAGAGGTTGGTACCCAGCGCCATCAACCAGGTGGCAGCCAGATGCTGATGCTTGCTCAGACGATCCCAACCAAAGAAGAACATACCGACGAAGGTGGACTCCAGGAAGAAGGCCATCAGCCCTTCGATAGCCAGCGGGGCCCCGAAGATATCGCCGACATAATGGGAGTAGTACGCCCAGTTCGTCCCGAACTGGAACTCCATGGCCAGACCTGTGGTGACCCCCAAGGCAAAGTTGATACCAAACAACTTACCCCAGAATTTGGTCATGTCCCGGTAGATGGTGTTGTTGGTCATCACATAGACGGATTCCATGATCGCCAGGAGAAAGGCCATTCCCAGCGTCAGGGGTACAAACAAAAAGTGATAAAGGGCCGTCGCAGCGAACTGGAACCGCGATAGGTCTACCACATGCTCAGCAATCATGATGTTTCCTCACCGATTATTGGCACGGCTATTTTAAGTTTTAAGCACAAAGCTTCCGTTGGAGGTTAGCGAATGAGCCTTATTGGGACGTGTCACAACAAAACGCGTTCAGTAACCACTGACATTAACAACAAGGCAATACGAGAACACAAATAAAGCTAATGTTTAACAATTCCAAAACAATCAGCCTAAATTTATTCTCGCCCATGATGACCGGGTTTTTATATCACCTTTATTTGATTGAAATCAATGTAAAAGGACCCGCCATACATGGCTTTGAAAGGCATTTTTAATCTATTTCACGATTATTGACGCGAGCCAGATCACAAAACACGATAAAGCGTAAAACATTGATTTAAATCAATTTAAAAATTTAACATCCCGCCACTCGGTTTAATTTGAAAAGCGTGAATGACGCGCCTTTTTCCATGTTATCCGAGTCAGGCAATCTGATTCGAAAACTCAATTTAAAATTGCAAAGAATGCATACTCATGCGAACCAATTTCATCAACAAAGACATTAGATAAACTAATTTGAAGAGTGCAATTTTTCTTGTTTGCCGGGGTCGATTCGAACTCCTACAATGCGCCTCGCAGTGAGGGCATACCCTTGGATACAGGCCGGTTAATCCGGGTTCACGGTACGTATTCGACGATCAATTTGAACCTGTCTATTGGAATCGAAGATGAAAAAGTTTGTTGCTAAAACCATCCGTTACTACAAGCTTTCCTTTGTTCAGCTCTATCAACTGAACCGACTCTGAGAGCTCGCGACGGCTCACCTGTTTATTTTCCGGTCTGTGTCCAGACGCACTCACTGTCTGTGAACATCCATCCTGAATTGTCTTTGCCCACCGCATCCGCCGTGGGCTTTTTTTTTGCCCGGATAACAAAAAACCGCCTTTGACGGCGGTTTCATGTTCAAACGACTGTTTTTACTTCTCATCTGGTCGCTGAAGACCGAAATGAGCGTAGGCTCGTGTGGTCGCAATCCGTCCTCTGGGGGTACGTTGCAGATACCCTTGCTGGATCAGATAAGGCTCCAGCACATCTTCGATAGTATCTTTCTCTTCCCCGATCGCGGCGGCCAGATTATCGAGACCCACCGGGCCCCCCATAAACTTGTCTATGACAGCCAACAATAACTTGCGGTCCATGAAGTCGAAGCCTTCATTATCGACATCCAGCATGTCCATGGCGCGGGCAGCAATGGGGCCGTCGATCCGGCCATCGGATTTCACCTGGGCAAAGTCGCGCACCCGCCTTAACAAACGGTTAGCAATCCGCGGCGTGCCGCGAGAGCGACGGGCGACCTCAATGGCACCATCTTCCGTCATGTCGAGCCCCAGACAACGGGCGCTGCGGGAGACGATATCGGTCAGATCCTTGACGTTGTAGAACTCCAGCCGCTGGACGATACCGAAGCGATCCCGCAGCGGGCTGGTCAGTGAACCTGCCCGAGTGGTGGCGCCAATCAGGGTGAAGGGAGGCAGATCCAGCTTGATGGAGCGAGCTGCGGGTCCCTCCCCGATCATGATGTCGAGCTGGTAATCCTCCATCGCCGGATAGAGCACCTCCTCCACCACAGGGCTGAGGCGATGGATCTCGTCGATGAACAGCACATCGTTCGGTTCGAGGTTGGTGAGCAGCGCCGCCAGATCCCCCGCTTTCTCCAGCACCGGGCCGGAGGTGGTCTTGATATTGACCCCCATCTCGTTGGCGACGATGTTGGCGAGGGTGGTCTTGCCCAGACCCGGCGGACCGAAGATCAGCAGGTGATCGAGCGCTTCTCCCCGCTGACGGGCCGCTTCGATAAAGATCTCCATCTGTTCGCAGACGGTATCCTGACCGGTGTAGTCAGCCAGCTTCTTGGGGCGGATAGCCCGGTCAATAATGTCATCCTCACGGGCGGCACTGGCCGAGATGAGGCGGTCTGCTTCAATCATCAACTACCTCATACCAGGCTACGCAGGGATTCACGGATGATATCTTCCACCGACATCCCCTCTTTGGCGATCTTGCTGACAATCTGACTCGCCTGCTGCGGCTTGTAACCTAGGGCCACCAGCGCACTGGCCGCCTCCTCGGTCACATCCGGTGCCCGCAATTCGGGCTCACTGGCTGGCAGGGTGACCATGGCCGGGGAGAAGAGGTCGTGACTGACCCACCCCTTGAGGCGATCCTTCATCTCCACCACCAGCCGCTCGGCGGTCTTCTTGCCGACTCCCGGCAGTTTGACCAAAGAGCTTATCTCTTCACGTTCGACACTCAGCACAAACTGGGTAGCTGTCATGCCGGAAAGAATCGCCAGCGCCAGCTTGGGGCCGACCCCGTTGGTCTTGATCAGCTCGCGGAACAGTGCCCGCTCCTGTTTGTGGTTGAAACCATAGAGCAGCTGGGCATCTTCCCGCACCACGAAGTGAGTATGGATGGTCGCTTCCTTGCCGATCTCCGGCAAATCATAGAAGCAGCTCATCGGCATCTGCACCTCATAGCCAACCCCGCCCACTTCCAGCAGGACCTCGGGGGGCTGCTTTTCAATGACAATGCCTCTCAAGCGACCAATCACGGCTCTCTCCTCACCAATACAACTATTCGTAAATTGGCTCATAGCATAAAGAATAACTGGATAAGTATCCAGCATAGGGCAGCAACACCCGCGTAGTCAGAGAGGCTTTTTATCCAATTTTCCACCATGCTTGATCGGGTGCAACCAGTGCACGGGATGTTTCAGCGCCGCACCGGTCCCCGAGCGGGGGATAAACCACTACACTAAACCCGTTCGGAACCGAAACTGGTGCCAATGTCGATACCAAGGAAGGCCATCACATGAAAATTGTTACCACCTCCAATCTGGGTCTTGCCATATTGCTCGGCTGTACGCTGGGCATGGGGGTCGTTGGCTGGTATGGCAGCCAGCGGCTAGCCAATCTGCTCTCCTACGTACTGGGCGCCGCCTGGCAGACCGCCGACGGAGCCATGGAGGGCTCCATAGAGCTGGGCAACCAACAGCTACAGATTCAGAAGATGCAAAACGGCACCCCGCTCAATCGCGCCGAACTCGATGCTGCCAAGGCGGCGACCGATGATGCGCTGGCCCGGGTCAGCGAGGGGCAGCTCATTGATGGTGCGGCCCTTGCCACCATGGAACAGCACAAGCAGGCCTATCAACAGCAACAAGAGAAGCTGCTGGCGCTCTATCACGCCTATACCGAGGTGGATCAGGCCCTGCATCACAACGCCGATCTGATGGCCCGCCTCTCGACCCAGCTGGAGGTGATCGGCGACGGCGCGGTCGAGGCGCTGACCCAATCCCCCGACCAGACCATCAGCTGGAACAGCGGCCTCTCCACTCGCTGGGAAGCGGCCGACGGGGGGATGGAGTCAAACATCGGCTTTTTACGCCAACTCTATGCGCTGGAAAAGATGCGCAGACAAGGAGTCACAGAGGCGATCAAGGTCGAGTTAAAAGAGGCGACCGATTTCTACCACGAAGCGATCGACAGCATGCTCGGCACCGGGCTGTTCGATATCGAGGGAACCGGGGAATTTGCCGGCAAGACACTGTCAGCAGAGTATCGAGCCCTGTTAGCCCGACATCAGCAGCTGATGGGACAGTGGGTCAATGCGCTCGGCAGCTATCAGGCCCAGCAGTCCGTCTATGAGATCAGTGCCGATGAGCTGCGACAACAGCTGGTTTCCATCGAGGAGAGCGGCGATGCTACCGTCGAGGATCAGGTGGCCCAGCTCAACGGCATCATCAGCCAGACCCGAACCCTGCTGCTGGGTGGCCTGTTGCTGAGCCTGATCATGGTCACCCTCTGCGGCTTCTGGCTGACCCGCAAGCTGGTGACCCCGCTGCTGCAAGTGGACAAACGAATGCAGGATATCGCCGCCGGCGAGGGAGACCTCAACGCCCGCATCAACCTGCAACGGGATGACGAGATAGGCTCGCTGGCCAACAGCGTGGATCGTTTCATCGAGAAACTGCAGAAGATGATCAGCTCCACCATGGACAACAACCAGCACATCAGCGAACACGTTCACACCTCGGTCAACCGGGTGGAGGCAATCAGCCAAAGCAGCCGCCAGACCGCCGAACATGCGCTGGCCCTGCACCATGACAGTGAACAGATGGTGCAAGTCGCCACCGGTATCTCGGACAACTGCAGCATAGCGGCCCACAATGCCAATGAGGTGCGCCAGCTGACCACCGAGAGCAGCCAGTATGTCGCCTCCGCCAGCGCGGGCATGCAGCGGGTGGTACAGGAGGTGAGCGAGTGTGCCATCGCCATCAACTCCCTCAAGGAGCAGGCGGGTCAGATTGGCCAGATCATCTCCACCATCAGCGGTATCTCGGAACAGACCAACCTGCTGGCCCTCAATGCGGCCATCGAAGCAGCTCGCGCGGGGGAGATGGGACGTGGCTTTGCGGTGGTCGCGGACGAGGTGCGCACCCTGGCCAATCGCACGGCGACATCAAGCGCCGAAATTAGCCAGGTGATCAGCAGCATCCAGCAGCAGACCGAGACCGCCTATCTGATGATGCAACGCAACCTCAAGACGGTGGAGTCTGGCATGCAGGACTCCGAGAACACCAAGCAGATCCTGTTCAAGGTGGAAGGCGCCATCGACCAACTGGCCGACATGGTACAGCAGGTGGCCGTGGCTACCGGGCAACTGTCACACACCCTGAGCCACTCCTCTGACAAGGTCTCCGGTATCAGTCTGCAAGCCAGAACCGGCGAACAGGAGGCGCAGGAGTGCCTGCAGCTCGCCTCCTCGCTCCATCAAGCCAGCCTGCTGCAACAGCGCCTGCTCTCCCAGTTCAGAGTCTGAGCCCCTCCAATAGTAAAGATGCCACTCATATGAGTGGCATCTTTTTGTTACCGGTCGCTCATTCCTGCCGCCTTAACTTCCTCAACGTCCTATGGCCAGTTGCATAGCCAGGCTCAGCATGATGATGCCAACCAGCAGATCGATCCCCTGCTGCACCCGGCTGCGGGCCAGCCAGGGCGCCAGTGCCGCAGCACCCAGCGCCAACGAGTAGAACCACACCAGCGAGGCCAGCATGGCACCCGCAGCAAAGGCCGGACGCAAGGACTCGCTTACCTGACTGCCAAGGGAGCCGAGCAGCATCAGGGTATCGAGATAGACGTGAGGATTGAGCAGCGTAACTCCCAGCGTCATCGCCAGCACGCTTTTGGCCCCCATCAGCTGAGCAGAATCGGCAAGCCCCTCCCCTTTGCCACGCCAGGCACTGAGCAGGGAACGGCCACCAAACCATCCGAGAAACAGCACGCCTCCCCAGGTGAGCAGTGCCATACCGAGGGGGCTGGCGGCCAGCACATTGGCTCCGCCAAATACACCAATGGCAATCAGGGTGAGATCGCAGAAACTGCAGAGCGTGGCCGTCAGCAGATGGTGATTGCGATGGATGCCCCGACTCAGCACAAAGGCATTCTGGGCGCCGATGGGGATGATCATAGCCAGACCGATGGTGAAGCCTTGCAGTGTCGTTGCGAGCATTATGGAGAGTACCGTTCGAAATGATGAATGAGCGGCACTATAGCGATGGCGGTTCCTTCTTAGAAATTCATTGATTTACTGATTGATTCATTTTGCTAATAAAAAACGGCATACCCGCTGCTGTTCCAGCCCTTGTCAATTACCGGATCTGACAATTGTGACCCTCAGAGTGCGGCAGGAGAATCTGTTGCGCCTGTGGGCTCAGCCTACTGCAGCAATCTGGGGAAGTTGGTAACCACAACTTGCTCCAGATTGGGCAGCAATAGCCCCGTACTAACCCCTTTGGCAATGGCCTGATAGCGGTTCATTGAGCCGGTTTTGCGGGTGACCTGATTGAGATGGTAATTGACCGTGCGCTCCGTGATCCCGAGGATGCAGGCGATCTCGCTAGAGGTCTTCCCTTCGCTGGCCCAGAACAGGCACTCGGTCTCGCGCTCGGTCAAGGGGTCTTTACCCGCACTGTCCATCATGCTGAAACGCACCACCCGAATGGCCGCCTCGAAGATGTAATTGGACATCCAAGAGAGGATCGGCGAGGACTCCAGCAGCAGGTCGCTAGAAGCCCGCTCGGACGTGATAAAGGAGAGAATACCGTTCTCCCCGGCAGCACCGTGCAGAGGGAAGGAGATGCCGTTACGCAACCCGAACTCGGCTGCCAACCCCATCACGTCCATGGTTCCCTCCTGCAGAAAACTGGCCCGCTCATCAAGGCGGTTCCAGTAAATGGGCAGCGTCTGCTTGCGTGCCAGCCGGATCACCGGATCGCACGCCAGCATGTTGTTTTCGGTATAGGCCTGCACCCAGGAATCGGGGCACTGGTTGAACAGCACCACCTTGGGCCTTTGCATCGACATCGGCAGGATCAGGGCGAAGCGATAGTAGTCATAGCCCATCCCGAGCGTAAAGCGACCGATCAGTTCGGCCAGACGATTGCCGTCCGTCACCGAAGTGAAATGTTCGAGGTACTCAAGCAGTTGGTCTCTGTTCATATGAAAGCCCCCTTGGCCAGACATGTGATTATAACGGCGAATAGCAAGATAGAGGGTCCATAATGTTGGTTTTTAAAGGAAAATTGAGAGAACATCCACGAAACGAGGTGGAGAATGAACTCTATCGCTTTCGAAATCGCGTCTTTTCCGACCGGCTAGGCTGGGATGTCGAGTCTCATCGGGGCTTGGAGCGTGACAGCTTCGACACGCCAGACACCCATTGGGTGCTGATCGAGGACGAACAAGGGCTGTGTGGCTGCATTCGTCTGCTCAACTGTGCCGATGCCTATATGCTGCCCACCATCTTCCCCACCGCCCTTGCCGGTGAAAGCGCACCACGCACCCCCGATGTCTGGGAACTCACCCGTCTGGCTATCGATGCCCAGCGCGCACCGCGCATGAGCAATGGCGTCAGCGAACTCACTTGCGTCATCTTCCGCGAGGTCTATGCCTTCGCCCATGCCCACGGGATCCGGGAGCTGGTCGCCGTCGTCAGCCTGCCGGTGGAGCGCATCTTCCGCCGACTTGGCCTGCCCATCGAGCGGCTCGGTCATCGGCAGGCAGTCGATCTGGGTGCGGTAAGGGGCGTTGGCATCCGCTTCCATCTAGATGAGCGCTTCGCGCTGGCGGTCTCCCAACCTCTGCTGGGCCATTATCAAACCAGCCATTATCCACTGCAGCAACCGTCACCGGTGCTGGCAGTTCACTCATAAAAAATCCCGGGAAAACAGACCCGGGATAAAGATGTCGCTACGATCTGCGCAGGGCTACCCCATGCGGCACCAGAGAGTATCCTCCCTCAATGGCCTGACCACTACTGTCAAAAATCACAGCGCAACGCCCCTTCCGCCGCCCATTGTTGTCCCCTGCCGAGTGACGTAGAGTCAGCCCTTGGGCAACGGAAGGGAGAGAAGATGAAAGAGCTGGACTACAAACTGCTGCGGGCGCTGGATGCGGTACTGCAGGAGCAGAACTTCGATCGGGCGGCCAAGTCGCTCCATATCACCCAGTCGGCCATCTCCCAGCGGATCAAGCAGCTGGAGCAGCAGTTTGCCGAGCCACTACTCATTCGAAGCCAACCCCTGCAGGCCACGCCACTCGGCCAAAAACTGCTGGCCCACTATCGGCAGGTACACCAGCTCGAGCTCGAACTGGCGGGGGAGCTGGCCCCCGACCAGCCGCAGGGGCCAATCCGGATCAGCATCGCAGTGAACGCCGACAGCCTGGCCACTTGGTTCCTGCCCGCCATTGCCCCCTTGTTGAAACAGCACCCCATCGAACTCAACCTGCTGGTCGATGACGAGAGCCGCACCCTCGACAAGGTCCGCGAGGGTCAAGCCTTTGGTGCGGTCAGCCTGCATCCCCAGCCGCTGGCGGGTTGCTGCGTCGACGAGCTCGGTGAGATGAACTATCTGCTTACCGCCAGCCCCGCCTTCGTAGCCCGCCACTTCCCTCATGGCCTGACCCGTGAGGCGCTGGCCAAGGCACCTGCGGTGGCGTTCGATCAGCGCGATGACATGCATGTGAGTTTTATGAGAGAACACTTCGGGCTGGAACCGGGCGGTTATCCCTGCCATACGGTCCACTCGTCAGAGGCCTTCGTGGCCATGGCAGAGCAGGGGCTGGCCTATTGTCTCATCCCCGAGTTGCAGATAAGAGGCCAGCTGGCTGGCGGGCCACTACTCAACCTCAGTCCCGACCACGTCCTGACGGAACGCCTCTACTGGCACCGCTGGGTACTGGAAAAAGGGGTTCACAAGCAGCTCTCCCAACGGCTTATCGACCATGCCAGATCGCAGTTGAAACCACGCTGAACAGGCCATTCACCTTGGCTTTGCAGGGCTAAAAACGTATAGTGCTGGGCGATCCTTCATCAGGTCTCCACCCAGGTTTTCACTTCAGGTTCCTCACTTATGTTCCAAGACAATCCGCTGCTGGCCCAGCTCAAGCAACAAATCCGCGAAAACATCCCGAAGAAAGAGGGTGTGATCCGCGCCTCGGACCGGGGCTTCGGCTTTCTGGAAGTCGATGAGAAGACCAGCTATTTCGTGCCGCCTCCCTACATGAAGAAGGTGATGCACGGTGACCGGGTGACCGCCCTGATCCGCACCGAAAAAGAGAAGGAAGTGGCCGAGCCGGATACCCTGCTGGAGCAGTCCGTCACCCGCTTCGTGGCCCGGGTCAAGATGTTCCGCGACCGCCTCAACGTGGTGGCCGACCACCCGCTGATCAAGGATGCCATCAAGGCCCGCGTCAAGAAGGGTCTGGATGAGAAAGAGTTCAAGGAAGGTGACTGGGTGGTGGCGACCCTCAAGCGCCATGCGCTGGTCGACGGCAACTTTTCTGCCGAGATCATCCAGAAGATCGCCGCCCAGGAAGATCACAATGTGCCCTGGTGGGTGGTGCTGGCGCGCCACAATCTGGCCCAGGTCGAGCCGGCTGATTTGCCGGAGTGGAAGGTGATCGAAGAGGAAGAGCTGCCCCGTCGCGATCTGACCGCAGTCCCCTTCTTCACCATCGACGGTGCCAAGACCAAGGATATGGACGATGCGCTGGCCATCACCAAGCTGGACAACGGCTGGGAGCTGCTGGTCGCCATCGCTGACCCGACCGCCTATGTGGCCGAAGGGAGCGAGCTGGACAAAGAGGCCGCCCAGCGCGCCTTTACCGTCTACATGCCAGGCCGCAACGTGCCGATGATCCCGCGCACCCTCTCCGACGAGCTTTGCTCCCTGAAAGAGGGCGAGGAGCGCAATACCCTGTGCGCCCGTCTGCTGATCGCCGAAGATGGTCTGCTACTGGAGGAGACCGAGTTCTTCGCCGCCCGCATCTGCTCCCACGCCCGTCTCAACTATGACGACGTCTCCGACTGGGCCGAGCATGGCAAAGAGCTGTCTATCGACGCAGGCGTACTGGCCCAGTTGCCGCTGATGAAGGCGATGACCGAAGCACGCATCGCGTGGCGCACCGAGCATGCGCTGGTATTCCCGGATCGTCCCGACTACGACTTCGAGCTGGGCGAGAATGGCGAAGTGCTGGCTATCCACGTCGAGCCGCGCCGCATCGCCAACCGCATGGTGGAAGAGTCGATGATCGCCGCCAACATCTGCGCCGGTCGCGTGCTGGGCAAGAGCGTCGGTTACGGCATCTTCAACGTTCACACCGGCTTTGACGAAGAGTCCCTCGACGGCGCCATCGACCTGCTGAAAAGTGCCGAAGCCCCGTTCGAGCGCGACGAGATCGCCAGCCTCTCCGGCTTCTGCGCCCTGCGCCGCTGGATCGACAACCTCGACACCCGCTGGCTGGACGGCAAGATCCGCCGCTTCCAGAGCTATGCGCTGATGTCCTCCGAACCGGGCGCCCATTACGGTCTGGGTCTGGATGCCTACGCCACCTGGACCTCCCCGATCCGTAAATACGGCGATATGGTCAACCATCGTCTGCTCAAAGCGGTTATCGCCGGCAAGACCCCGGGTGAGCGCCCGAGCACCGAGCTCACCGAGCATCTGACCGCCTGCCGCCGTCTGCACCGCATGGTGGAGCGTGATATCGGCGACTGGCTCTATGTCCGTTACCTGAAAGCCGCCGCTGGCACCGATCAGGTGTTCAACGCCGAGATCATCGACGTGATGCGTGCCGGTCTCAAGCTGCGTCTGCAGGAGAACGGCGCCGTGGTCTTCCTGCCTGCCCGCCATATTCTCGACAACAAGGATCGGCTGGAGTGCAACTGGGACAACGGCCGCGTCTATCTGGACAAGACCGAGGTGGTTTATGAGCTCGGCCAGATCATCGAGGTCAAACTAACCGAAGCGGTGGAAGAGACCCGTTCCCTTATCGCCAAACCGGCAGTGGATCTGGTGCCGGGTCCGGCACCGGAAGCCCCGGCGGCCGAGAGTGCGCCAGCCGATAGCAGTGAAACACCCGCTGAGGCTGCCCCCAAGGCAGAATAAGCCACGCAGAATCGTCTGATCTATCAGAGAGCCCGCCATCGTGCGGGCTCTTTTTTGCCAAACACCCCGCCCTACAAGCTGCCATATATACCGCTATGGCACACAGTTCTAGCCACGATTGACAGAGAACGCAGTGAATGTCTCCACCGGAATGGCTTAAAGCAACCATTATGTGCGCCATCTCTCCTTTCTGACATATTAATCAAGGAGAAATATGTCTATACTCGCTTGGGTACAATCCAAGGGATATTGGTATGCAGGAATGGGACCCGGAACACTTCACCAACTTCGCTCAGTTATGCGAAGTGAGCCTCGCCACCATCCGTGAAAAGACCGATGCCGAACGCCTCTACCTCTGGCTAAAAGCCCCCGAACCGCAGCTCTACAGCTTTCAGCTCGATCAGGGGCTGACCACGCTTGATCTCGCCCATCTCGGTCAACTGACCCTGCCCCACCACCTGATCGACAAGGCGATGGAGAAGGGACAACTGGTGATCGAACAACTCCAGCCTCCGCCGGATCCCGGCGAAAATGTGGAGCCCGCCCAGCCGCAGTTACGCGCCTGTTTCCCTCTCAAGCGTCACATGAAACTGGAAGGGGTCATCTATCTGGAGACCCGCCGCCGCATCGATCGCCTCTCCTCCCACCAGCGTCAGGGCATCCAGCTCCTTATCCACTATCTGACTGCCGAGCTCAGCAATCACCTGCTCTCCAGCCAGGTCAATCAGGAGCGGGACCAGCGGCTCCATACCCAGACCGATCTGGTACAGAGTCAGGCACTGCAGGGCTCCTTCCTCACCATGTTGCAGGCGCTGCACATGGTCAGCGTCACCCTCTCCCGCAGTCGCAGCGAGAACGATCTGCTGCGGGATGCCGTGCTGCTGGCCCGCAAGGAGCTGCAATTCGATCGGGTCGCCATCTTCCTGATCGAACCCGATGGCAAAACCATGCGCGGCACCTGGGGCACCAGCGAAGAGGGCGAGCTGATGGATGAACATAACTTCATCAGCCCCATTCCGGATCACCCCACGGTGCAAGAGGCGCTCAGGCGCAAGGACTACGTGCTGGTGATGGAAGATACCCCCCTCTACTACGAGAAGCAGCAGGTGGGCCGTGGCTGGAACGCCATGGTATCGCTATGGGATGGCACTACCCCCATCGGCTGGATCGCCGCCGACAACCTGCTCTGGCACCGTCCGCTCAAAGCCTATCAGAGCGAGATCTTCAAACAGTACGCCGCCATCCTGTCACAACTGCTGATCCGCCAGCGTACTCAGGAGCAGCTGGAAACCCTCAACCGCCAGCTGGAGGCCCGGGTCGCCGAACGCACCATGCAGCTGGCCGAGACCAACCGTGCGCTGGAGGAGGCCAATCACCGCCTCTCCCTGCTGTCGCTGGAAGATCCCCTCACCGGCATCGCCAACCGGCGCCAGTGGGACATCACCATGCAGCGGGAGTGGGAGTGGGCACGGCGCACCCAGAACCTGCTGGCGGTATTGATGATCGACGTCGACGAGTTCAAGGCCTACAACGACCACTTCGGCCATGCCAAGGGGGATCTCTGCCTGCAACAGGTGGCCCATGTGCTGCGGGATGCTGAACGGCGCTGCACCAATCTGGTCGCCCGTTACGGCGGCGAGGAGTTCGTCATTCTGCTCTGCGCCCCCCAACCCGGTGAGGCCGAACAGCTGGCCGGGCGGATCCACGATGGTCTTGCCCGCTTGAAAATGCCCCATCCCGCCTCGCGGGTTGCTGATTTCATTACGGTTAGCATAGGCTTTAGCTATCTGGTTCCCTCCCAGGACGGAGCATGGCAGACCCTGACCGAACAGGCTGACCAGGCGCTCTACCACGCCAAGTCACAAGGGAGGGCCCACACTCTGGCCTATCGGTGATCCCATGCTGTTGCGTCGCTACCCTATCTTCAATCGTCGCCTGGCTCTGGTGGCCTACGGCATCGACTATCAGCTCAGCTCACCGGCCGAATGGCCTTCACTGGCGCAACATTGCCGCCTGCTGGCGCAGGGGCGTCAATATCTGGTGCCCTTCACCCACGAACAGCTCGATGAACAGCGTCCCATGCTGCTGGATCAGGACGCGATCCCGCTGGTTGAAGCCTCCAGCGAACGCCAGCCCAACTCGTTCCCGGTGCTGGAGCAGTGGCGCGACAGCCGGCGCCGGCTCGCCGTGCATGGCGCCCATCGCGATGCACGCTGGCTCGGCGCCAGCCGCCTGCTGGTGTACTGGATGGGGGAAGAGGGGATCTGCCAGCCCACCGAACACAAGCGGATGGCGCTGAACATCGAAACCTGGGCGGATTTTCTCCCGCTGCGGGAGGCGGGGGTCGACTTCTTTGCCGGCGGCTTTCTCGCCCGTCCCGAGCTGGTCAATCAGCGGGCTAACCAGCCCGATATGGCGCTGGTACAGCAGATCCTCCAGCTCATCTGCCACGAAGAGTTTTCCTTCGCCCAGGTAGCCCGCCTGCTGGAGCAGGATGCCTGGCTGCCCGGCCTGCTGCTCACCTACGTCAACGCCCCCGGCTTCGACCATGCCGCCCCCATCACCTCGGTACCCCGCGCCCTCTCCTATCTGGGGGAGCAGGAGATCCGTAAGTTCGTGCTGATCAACGGTCTGGCCCGGGTGAGCCAGCACATGCCGGAGGCCTGCACCCGCATGGCCATCGCCCGCGGCCGCTTCTGCGAGTTGATTGCCCTCACCGCCCTCGGTAAAACGGAGGCAAGCTGGGCCTTTCTGGTGGGACTGGTGCTCGATGGTTCCCTGCTGTCGGAGCCGCTGATGGCCCACCTGCCCAAGAGCGTGCAGCGCGCCATCGAACTGCACGAAGGGCCACTCTTTCATCTGTTTCAGCTGGTCAGCACCTATGAACAGGGTAACTGGGCCCTGCTGGAACAGCTTGCCCCCAAATATCAACTCGATCCGGCCCAGCTCACCCCCGTCTATTTTCAGTCACAAATGTGGGGGCAAGCGTTTCTCACCAGCTAGGTGATGGCGAGGCAGAGAACCACTGGCTAGAATGGGCTCCCTTTTTTCAGAGACTGACCCGCACCATGACGCTTTCCGGATTCCAAGGCCTGGTCTTTGACCTTGATGGCACCCTGGTCGACTCCATGCCGCTGCACCTCGCCGCTTGGGAACATACCGCCCGCGAGTTTGGCTTTCACTTCGACGCCGACTGGTTCTACGAGCTTGGTGGCATGCCGAGCCGCAAGATAGCCCTGCAGGTCGCACAGGAGCAGCAGATCCCCCTCGATCCGCTCGAAGTCACCCGCTGCAAGACCGCCCACTATGTGGCCAACCTGCACAAGGCGACCGTCTTTCCGGCCATGCAGGCGCTGGTCGAGCGCTATCATGGCGTCATCCCGATGGGGATCGGCACCGGCTCGCCCCGCGTCAACGCCGAAGCGGTGCTGCGCAACACCGGGCTGGATCGCTACTTCTCCGTGGTGGTCACCGCAGACGATGTGGAGCTGCACAAGCCCAATCCGGACACCTTCCTGCTGGTCGCCAGCAAGCTGGGGGTCGAGCCATCAGGCTGTCTGGTGTTTGAAGATACCGGTATCGGGGTTCAGGCCGGAGAGGCGGCGGGTATGCAGACCTGCATGGTCAAAGAGGGTCAACCAGTCGGCATAACGGCGTAGTGCTGAAAAAATATCGCCCTGCAAGGGGCGATAACCGGAACCGGCTCTCATACGGGACATGAATGAAAATGAGAGCAGGTTCCGTCAGCCGCTGACGCAGGGCGCGTCAACGGGGAGTGTGAGGCAGACGATTACTCGTTGTTGCCGCCGCCCTGATTGTCGTCATAACGACCCGGCGCACCGTGGGGGCGCGGCGCCATGGAGACACGCGGCTTGCGAGCACGCTGGATATTCACCTGCGGACGGCCGGTGTGCATGGCGATGGTGGAGATCTTGGCCTTGTAGACCAGCTGCTGGTTACCATGAGCATCGGTCAGCAGCACGCTGTACTGGTCGAACCCGCTGATGGTGCCTTCCAGCTTGATGCCGCTCACCAGAAAAATAGCGACCTGACTGCGATTCTTGCGCAACCAGTTGAGGGCAGAATCTTGCCCGTTCCCGAGGGAGAAGGCTTGCTCAATCGTGGAGTAGCTGGGGGATTCAGTTGTCATAAATTATTGTCCCGCGGAAAAAAAGTGGCGTTTGATTGTGCTAAATGGGCACTGGCTTGTCAAAGTCATTCTCACTCCCGCCAGCAATAGCGGCCTCCGGGGGCTGGTCGCTGACCAGCACAACTGCGATAATCGCCAGCTCTGGCTCTACCACGGGCCTTATCTGGGGTTTTATCTTGCATCCGGTTTCACACCAACACCACACCACCTATGTCCATGATGCCACTGCCTGCGAAGAGTGTGACCTGCTGATACCGGCCACACCGCTCGAGATGGGACAGGCCAGCTGCTGCCCCCGTTGCGGACACACCTTGAGTCGCCACCTGCCACAGCAGGAGCTGCTGCCGATCTCCTACGGGTTCGCGGCACTCATCATGTTCGTGCTCGCCAATGCCTTTACCTTTATGTCCTTCTCGGCCAAAGGGGTGGGCCAAGAGATGACCTTTTTGCAGAGCATCACCACCCTGGTGGATGAGGGCTATCTGTTTCTCGGCGCGGTACTGAGCCTGACCCTGATCGGCCTGCCGCTGGTTTATATGAGCTCCATCATGCTGGTGCTGTGGCGGATCGATAAAGATCTGCACAGCAATGCCCTGCGCTCCCTCGGCCGTCTGCTCTGCCGGATCAAACCCTGGCTGATGGTGGATGTCTTTCTGGTGGGGGTGCTCATCTCGCTGGTCAAGCTGATGGGAATGGCCGACATCAAGATGGGGCTGTCATTCTGGGCTTTCGTCGGCTACACGGTGCTGCTAATCAAGATGATCTCCTCGCTGGATCAGATGTGGCTGTGGCAGCGGCTGTTCGGCCCTACCGAGGCGCGGGATATCGACCCGGAAGCGGGTGCGCTGGAATCAGGTCTGGTGGGCTGCCATATCTGTGGCGCCCTGAGCGAGGTGGGTAGCCACAGCTGCTCCCGCTGCGGCGGCAAGCTGCATGCGCGCAAGCCGGGCGGCCTGAACCGCACCTGGGCGCTGCTGTTTACCTCCGCCATTCTCTACATTCCGGCCAACGTCTATCCCATCATGGATACGGTGTTTCTCGGTGATGACAGCCCCTCCACCATCCTCGGCGGTGTGGTGCTGCTCTGGGCCATGGGCTCCTACCCCATAGCGGCGGTGATCTTTTTCGCCAGCGTGGTGGTGCCGCTGGTGAAAATACTGGCGCTATTCTGGCTTTGCTATATGGTGCAGCGCGGCAATGTCACCTCCCCCCTCGGCAAGCTAAAACTCTATCGCATGACCGAATTTGTCGGACGCTGGTCGATGATCGACGTCTTCGTGGTGGCCATTCTGGCGGGCCTGATCCGGCTCGACAATCTGATGACCATCTATCCCGGCCCTGCGGCCGTCGCATTTGCAGGTGTAGTGCTGATCACCATGGTCGCCGCCATGAGTTTCGACTCCCGCCTGATCTGGGATTTACAACAAGGAGAACGCGAACGTGAGTGAGCGTAAAAAAAGGTGGAAACCGGGCTCTGACTTTCTGAGCTCTGCCGCCGCAATCTGGATGGTGCCCTTGCTGGCGCTGTTCATCGGTCTCTGGATGCTGTTCCAGCACTGGTACTCCCAGGGCCCCAGCTTCACCCTGACAGTCGCCACTGCCGAGGGCATAGTCGCTGGCAAGACGGTGATCCGTTCCCGCGAAGTGGACGTCGGCCGCATCGAGGCCGTCGAGCTGAGCGATGACTACAGCCATGCGGTGCTGAAAGGACGGCTGACCAATGCCGCCTCCGGCATGCTGCGCGGTGACAGCCAGTTCTGGGTGGTCAAGCCCAGAGTGGGCCGTGAAGGGGTATCGGGTCTGAGCACCCTGCTCTCCGGCGCCTATATCGAGCTCGCCCCCGGCAAGAAAGGTCGGGCGCGGGACGAGTACGCCATGCTGGACAAACCGCCGCTCGCCTCCCTCGATGCCAAGGGGCTGCGTCTCACCCTCAGCAGTCGCGACACCCGCGCGCTCGGGGAAGGCTCCCCCATCAACTATCAGGGCTTCACCATAGGTCAGGTGGAAGAGGCGAAGTTCCTGCCGGAAAAGAGCGAGATGCAGTATCAAATCTTCATCCACGCCCCCTATGACATTCTGGTGAGCAGCAACTCCCGCTTCTGGATGACCCCAGGCTTCGAGGTCTCCATGAGCAGCGAGGGGATGAAGGTGAAGATGGATTCGCTGGAGAGCCTGATCGATGGCGGCATCACCATGGGTCTGCCACCCGGCTGGGCCCCTGGCGAACCGGTCAAACAGATGGAAGGGTTCACCCTGTTCCAGGATGAGGCGAGCGTGCTGGCCGGTAGTCTGGATCAGTTCATCGACTACGTCTTCCTGTTCGATGACAACGTGGGTGGCCTGCACCCGGGCGCGGCGGTGCAGTATCGCGGCATTCGGGTCGGTACCGTCATCTCCGCCCCCTACCTCATTGAGGACAAGGGCGTGCAGATCTTCAAGAGCCGCCAGATACCGGTGCTGGCCCGCATCGAGGTGCAGCGCCTCTCCCACCGCTATGCCAAGGCGGAGAAGGATCAGTGGCGTGCCCTGTTCGGCAAGCAGTTCAAGGAGGGGTTGCGTGCCAGCCTCAAGACCTCGAGCCTGCTGACCGGCGGCAAGATCATCGACCTCAACTTCTATCCGGACGCGCCACGTTTCGAACAGGCCAAGCTGGCCGGTTATCAGGTCTTCCCCACCGTGCAGGGCGGGCTGGATCAGATCGAGCGCAAGGTGAACCTCATCCTCGACAAGTTTGTCGACATGGACATGGCAACCACCCTGACCAAGGTCAACGGGTCACTCACCACCCTGGATGGCACCCTGAAGAACATCAGTGCAGTCAGCGCCAACCTGAACAAGCTCACCGCCAAGGATTCCACCCAGCAGCTGCCCGCCTCGCTCAACGAGAGCCTCAAGCAGTTGCAGGAGACCTTGCAGGCCTATGATGCCCAGTCGCAGACCAATCAGGACCTGCGTCAGTCGGTGCAGACCCTCAATCAGTTGATGCGCGAACTGCAGCCGCTGGTGCACTCCCTCAACGAGCAGCCCAGCTCACTGATCTTCGATCGCGCGCATCCATCGGACCCTGAGCCCAAGCGAGGCAAACAATGAAAAAAGAGATCCTGACGCTGGCCCTGTTGGGCCTGCTGGCGGGTTGCAGCAGCCAGCCAAGCCTGCACTACTACTCGCTCGATGCCGACAGCCAGCAACCCGTGACGGCCCCGGCCCAACCGCAGCACCAGTTGGTGCTGCGCCCGGTGGCGCTGGCCAGCCAGCTCGACCGGATCAGTTTGGTCTATCAGCTGGAAGGGCAAGAGCTGCACTTCACCGAGTACCATCGCTGGGCCGGTGCGCTGGACGATCAGCTCAACCAGCTCACCCTCAATGGCCTCTCCACCCGCCTGCCGGGCTGGGTGGTACGGCAGGATGGCGCCCGCAAGGGGCCGGTGCTGACCATTCTGGTGGAGCGCTTTCAGGGCCGTCATGACGGCAGCGCCGTGCTGAGCGGCCGCTGGCGCCTGCTGGCGGAAGATGGCACCGTGCTGCGCGATGCCCCCTTCCGTCAGGAGCGAGTACTGCCGGCCGATGGCTATAACGCGCTGGTGAACGAACTGGGTCAGGGCTGGCAACAGCTGCTCGACCAGATCGCCGCCAAGGTGCGCCAGAGCGCCAGCTAATCGCCCATCCGCCGATTGCAGAGATAAAAAAAC